>DATJPK010000169.1:0-4832 GCA_035506435.1 Methanomicrobiales archaeon | reverse complement strand
GTCCGGATCCTCTCGCCTCCGAACCGTCCTGAATCGCTCAGCCCACGTGGGTCCTGATCCCGATGCCGGCGAGTCCCCGGGAACCGTGCTTCGCTGCTATCACCTTCCTTTCGTTCTTCTGAAGGTTTTATAAAAATTATTCAGGTTGCTCCCTTGTAGGGCAGGAACAGGTCCCTGACATGGATCTCCGGGCTCCTCCAGGCTATCCCCAGGTAAAGTACCGACCAGAGGAGATCGATCACACCCGTCCACCAGAATGTCGCCGGAAAGCCGGGTATCGTGAGAATGTACCCTAACAGAAGGACCACGTAGAGGATCCTCCCGATGAACACCCCGCCGATTACAAGCAGATAACGCCTGATGTTGAAGGAGGAAAGGATCTGCAAGTAGGCAAAGGAGAACAGGAACGATGCAATGAAAAGGGCATAGAACCGGTCGACCGGTGGTTCCATGAAAACGGTCCCTATAAGGAATGCATACACGACGGTCGCGAAGAGGTCCCATATCCCGCTGAGAAAGAACACAACCGCCAGTGGCCTGAGTGATTTTGGTTCGAACATACCATTCACCCTCTCTCAAGATAGATGGCGGGGTGCGATGATTGATAAATATTATCACATCACCATGGCGTCTCAGCCGGTCCTCATCTTCTGGTTAACGCACACGCCCGTGTCGCATAGCTCACGTGGTGTCCTGGTCCTTCGATCCGGCGAGTCCCCGGGAACCACACCTCGCTGCGATCACCTTCCGGTACCTGGATGAAACGGTGAGAAATCTTTTAAAAATTGAAAACTCACCATCATACTTGAGCGATATCATGGCCAGGGATTCCTGCATCATCGGCCTTATGACTCTCTTTCTCATCCTTGCAGGCTGTGCCGGCCACATTTCGCAGGATAATACGACAACCCCGACCCCGATTTCTTTCACACAAACCCCAACTCAAGCTCCAATTTTTCCCCGGAACCCTATCGATCTCCACGGAAGGCTGCAGGTTCCCGTTGCCCTGGGCTCCTTCGAGGAAAGTTACATAGGGACCTACCAGTGCACCAATGAGACGGAGACCTATGAGACAAACTACCTCTTCGTCTCAGGATTGAATGGGTCACATCGGATTCATCTCGAGCTGGTCCCGGTTGACAATGAGGAGGATTTGAATGAAATACCGATGCCCAAAGAAGTCCTGAATGCCGGCATCGCACCCGGTGACTTTATCGCGGAACCCAATCATCTCTACACCATCAGGGCCGGGGTCACGGTTGGCCCGAACGTCACCGGTGAGTCCCATGAAACGCCGGGCGGAGGAGGATGGGCCAGGAATCCGTATTTCCCCTTTCTCCTGAGGACCTTTGTTGACGGGGCACCGGCTCCCGATGGAAACGACAGGCTAACAGTCATAAAGTGGTGTCACTATTTTGGCCAGACCCGTGAGATGCAGCCGGAACCCAGCATTGATGTTGGGATGAATAAGGTCACGATGCACCCGGGCGAGGCGAGGGGCGTGAATATCACCTTCTGGAATTACGGTGGCGGTATCAGGGAACTCGGAATCAGAATTCTTGGACAGTTAATCGCTCCCGGCTACTGGCACTTCCCGCTCATTTCTGACGATCTCAAGCCATTCCCAAAAAACATGACCGTCACATTTGATCCACCCATCTCCATCGGCCGGAATTTCCGGAATGATAATGTAACGATGGTCGTTACCACCGGGCAAGCGATGCCTGCCGGCCAGTACGATTTTCCCCTGGAACTCTGTTACCGCATTCTCGATACTGCCGATCCCAGTGCTCCTCATTTCCCATTTTCAGAACACCTGATCTGCCCGACTGCGGGGGAATTTGTGGTCCAGGTCGAAAAATAGACATTTCTGCAGAATTGCATCTTTCACTTCTATTCCGGAACGAACTGGCATTTTAGCTGAAGAATGGTGGTGATCCTCCCTGACTCGCAGTCGGCCCTCATCCTCTATCCACGAACCCCGCATATCTCACGTGGGTCCTGATCCCGGTATCCCCGCGAGCCCCGTCCCCGCACCTCGCTCGTTATTATCACGTTCGGTTCGTTTCGAGATGCTATTTTTCCGGAGATCTCATCGCCACGTGATCTCCGCCGGCTTCCTCCGTGGAATCTTGTACGTCCGGTACCTCGGGTACCCGAACATCATCCCATAGGCCACCTTCCTCCCCGGGGGCAGGGCCAGGAACTTCACCAGGGGCTCATGGTTCATCGCAGCATTCGACACAAAGCCAGCCCAGCAGGTCCCCACGCCGAAGGCAGGGGCGGCAACGTCGAAGCAGGTGAGGGCGATGGTGGCGTCCGTCGCACCAATCGGGGCATCGCCGGGGACGTGGGCGAAGAGGAGGTGGGGTGCGTTCCAGCAGATCCGGTCGTGGCCTTTCTTCCAGTCCTCGATAAGCCTTCCGGCGTAGAGCCCCATCGGGTGGTTGCTTTTCGCAAGTTCCTGTAACCAGTCGATGGTCAGGCCCGCGATGCGGTGCACCTCCTTCCGGTCGTACATAACCAGCCACTGCACGGGATGCCGGTTCCCTCCCGACGCGGCATACCGGGTGATGTCGAGCAGCCTCCTGATGGTCTCCTTGTCGACGGGATCCGGTTTGAAGTGCCGGACCGACCGCCTGGCCTTCAGGAAGGTGGCGAGGGCGCCGGGCGGGATCTCCCCCGCCGCCATCGATCCCCCTTCCTCCTCATCGGGGAGAAGATCCAGGCTGAGGGCCCCCGACGGGCAGGAGACCTCGCAGTGCCCGCAGGCGATACAGGCTCCTTCTTTCTCCTTCGGGATCCGGGGAAGCGACCCCTCGTCGGCTGGCTCGATGATTGCTATCGGGCAGACGGTGGAGCAGATCCCGCACCGGTCGCAGAAACTCTGGTCAACGATAATCATGGTCATCGTCAACAGTTCCCCGTTATGCAAGATAAATTGCAGGGACGGCCGGACAAGTGGAATCTGCACCTCCCTTCCGTTGCCTCCCTGTTCGGGAAATAATTCGATCCATCCGGGGATCAACAGATAATGCCGGTTACATTGTAATGGCATCACATGAACTTTCAAATCAGGTTATCAATTCCTGCAACAGATCGTCACCCTTATCTTCCTAAGGCCCGATGGTGAAGCCGTATGGCAGAAAACCAGAGACCACCGCTGCCCCCGTTCACGATGGAGACCGCGGCAAAGAAGGTCCGTGGAGCCGAGGACGGGTGGAACTCCAGGGACCCGGAGAAGGTATCGCTTGCGTACACCGTCGATAGTACCTGGCGGAACCGGTCCGAGTTCATCAACGGGCGGGCGGAGATCGTTGCCTTCCTGAAGCGGAAGTGGGCAAAGGAGCTCGACTACCGGCTGATCAAGGAGGTCTGGGCCACCACGGGAAACCGGATCGCCGTGCGGTTCGCGTACGAGTGGCACGACGACGCGGGCACCTGGTTCCGGTCCTATGGAAACGAGAACTGGGAGTTCGACGAGAACGGCTTCATGAAGCGCCGGATCGCGAGCATTAACGACCTCCCGATCAAGGAGTCTGAGCGGAAGTACCGCTGGCCCCTTGGCAGGCGGCCCGACGATCACCCCGGCTTATCGGACCTCGGGCTGTAACGATTACCATGGAAACCCCCCTCCAACCCTGGTCCCCGGGGGGGTTCGTCCCCTTTTCCACCGAAGCGCCTTGCCAAACCTTGATGAGGCATCCCTGCCAGAGGAGGGTATGTTCATCGGGCACTTCGCAGTGGCTTACATCCTTATCGCCCTCTTTCCGCAGGTACCGGTCCTCGTCCCGCTCATCGGGGTGAGCTTTCCTGACCTCCTCTGGCCCTTCCTCATCCTTGCAGGGGTCGAGAAGGTCAGGATCGATCCCGGGACGCCGCTCCAGAGGGACATCGTGTTCGAGCGGTACCCGTATTCCCATTCGCTCCTCGTCGGGACCCTGGTCTCGGGCATTCCCGGGGTGGCCCTCGGCCTCCTGGTCTCACCCCTGGCCGGCTTCGTCTTCGTTATCGCCTCGGCGTCCCACTGGGTCCTCGACACTGTTGTTCACCTCAGGGACCTTCCCTTGCTGGGGTTCGGCAGGGACCATACCGTCGGCCTCGGCCTCTGGAGGCGAGGCGGGGTGACCTTCGCCGTCGAGCTCGTGGTCTATGCCGTGGTGACCCTCCTCGTCCTGCCAGCCAGGTTGAGCCTGCCCCTCCTCGTGCTCGGGATCGCATTCCACCTGGTCAATGCCAATTCCTTCTTCGGTTTCACGAAGAAGAATCCGGCCTCCTCCCCCCGGGCCTATGCCCTCCTCGCCCTCTTCGGTTTTCTTGGCTTCATCCTCGTTGCGTTCGGGATATTCGCCATCCAGGGGGCGGCCTGACGGGGCTCCCTCCCATAACCCTTTATCGACAGAAAGCGAATGATTATACACCACGCGGACCGGTCGTCCTCTTTTCGACGGATCGTCATCAGGCAGGAATTGCATCGGGCTCCCTGGACGTGAACCAATGGAGACAGCAACCTTCAGGAACCTGGCCCTCTCCCACGAGCTGGAGCGGGCCATCGCCGACCTGGGATTCGAGGAACCGACCCCCATCCAGGCTCTCGCGATACCGGTGATCAGGTCGGGAAAGGACGTCATCGGCCAGGCGCACACCGGCACGGGAAAGACCGCCGCGTACGGGATCCCGCTCCTCGAAACGATCGACCCGCACCGGCGCGGCATCCAGGCGCTCGTCCTCTGCCCGACCCGGGAGCTGGCCATCCAGGTCTCGGAGGAGCTGACGAAGCTCGCGAAGTACCGGCGGGGCATCACCATCCTCCCGGTCTACGGCGGCCAGTC
>DATJPK010000168.1:0-8654 GCA_035506435.1 Methanomicrobiales archaeon | reverse complement strand
GCCGCCGGGGAAACCCATATTACCGTGCCGGGCGATGGTTGAATATATGACCGCCCCTCCCGAGGTCCCCGCAGGCGCGCAGAAGAAACTGGCCGTCCTCATCGACGCGGACAATGCCCAGCCCGGGATCATCGGGGGGCTCCTCGACGAGATCGCCAATTACGGCATCGCGAGCGTGAAACGGGCCTACGGGAACTGGACCACGCCCTCCCTCCAGCAGTGGAAGGACATCCTGCTCTCCTTCTCCATCCAGCCGATGCAGCAGTTCACCTACACCACGGGCAAGAACTCCACGGACTCGGCCCTCATCATCGACGCCATGGACCTCCTCTACACGGGGCGGTTCGACGGGTTCTGCATCGTCTCCTCGGACAGCGACTTCACCCGGCTCGCGTCCCGGATCCGGGAGTCCGGCCTTACCGTGTACGGCTTCGGCGAGCGCAAGACCCCGAAGCCCTTTGTCCAGGCCTGCGACCGGTTCATCTATACCGACCTCCTCGGGAGGACGGAGCAGAATGCCGAGCCGAAGGCCGGGGCCCCGCCGGCCGCGAAGGTCCCCGAGCCGGTCCGGATCCTTGCAAAGGACAAGGCCCTCGTGAACCTCCTCAGGTCGGCTGCCGAAGCAAGCTCTGACGAGGACGGCTGGGCTTACCTCGCCGAGGTGAAGAACAACATCCTCAACAAGAAACCGGACTTCGACCAGCGGAACTACGGGTACAGGAAGCTGAAGGACCTCGTCGAGGAGTCAAAGCTCTTCGAAATCCACGAGTCATCCATCGGGGATTCGCCGGCAAAGACCATCCAGATCCGGTACAAGCAGGCCAGGGGAAAAAGGGGCGGCTTCCGGGAATAAGGGGGGGAATAGGCGGGCACCGGGGGCGGTTTTTTCCCGGCAGGTGTCCAGGCGCGGCTTTATATCCCGGGAGATGGCTCATCTCGCTAAGTGAAAACCATGCATACCGAAAGGAAACCCGTCCTGTACGCGATCCTCGGAGCAGCGCTCATCCTCGTCGTCCTCGCCGCCGGCTGCACGACGACGACCCCGCCGGCCCCGACCCCGACGCCGACCACTGTCCCGCCGACCACCATTGCGATGACGGTTGAGACCACCGCGCCCCCCGAGACGACCGCCCCCACGACCGAGGAAACGACGGTGGTCACCACCCTGCCGCCGACCACCACCGCCGCCCCGACGCCGGCCCCCGTTCCGGTCGTCATCCAGAACTACGGGTTCAATCCCCAGACCGTCACGGTGCCTGCGGGGACGACGGTCACCTGGACAAACCTCGACAGCATTCAGCACCAGGTCGCCAATTCCAAGACGGCTGCTTTCGGGCCGGGGCTCATGTTCCAGAGTGCGATCCTTGGCAAGGGAGACAGCTATTCCTATACCTTCACGACCGCGGGGACCTACGAGTACTACTGTCCCATCCACCCGTTCATGATCGGGACCGTGTTCGTGAAGTAAGGGGGACACCCTTTTTTTCAGAACAGGAGATGCCATCAGGCCGCCGGGATCGAATCCACAACAGAGAAATAGGCCGGTCCTGAGAGAGATCAAAAGGAGTCTCCCACCCATGAAGCTCTATCCCCTCAGGCCGATCGAGATCGTCCTCCTCCTCGTCTTTATCGCCTTCGCGGACCTGTTCACCTACATCCAGGCCTATTTCCTCCCCGCCGATATCCGGCCCTTTACCTACCTCCTGTTCGTCGTCGTCGTTCTCCTCGTGTATTTCCTCTTTGTTCGCCCGAAGGACTGGAGTGCCCTTGCGGGCACCCTTGCCCTCGTCGTCGGGATCATCGCGATCATCCTCGTGGTCATCCAGGACGCGCTGATCTCGTACCACCTCTCCTGGCGGACGCTCGTTGTCATCCTCGGCGCGGTCATCGGCCCCTATGTCGCCGGCTGGCTGTACGGGGCCATAGCTGGCCCGCGATAGAAACACGGCCGGGCCGGCGACCCGATCATCCTTCGGGACATGGGTTGTCCCGGGCGTTCCTCTGCGGGTTCCGGCGAGAATTACCGGTCCCGGGTGACGTGGAGGCAGCCTGGATCCGGTTCATCGCGGGGGGAGTGATGACGGGAGAGAACGACCCGGCTATGCGGAACATCCGGGGCCGGGAAAGATTTATATTCCGGAACCTCAATTCTCCTGCCATCTGCCAGATGTAACGCCGACCCGGAGGACAGAGGGAGGGTGGAATCATGAAGTTAATCCAGGCCTGCGGGTTGCTGGTGGTCCTCCTCGGATGTATATGGCCCGCGGGGGCCCACCAGGCTGTCGATGACACCTTTACCGTTTTCAATTGCATGATCGGGGATACCATTTCTCCCCTTGGGAATGACATTCCCTTCCCGGATCCATCGGTGACCCGCTTCGAGATTACCGAAGCCCCGAAACATATCGGGATAGAATGCTTTGGAGATGGGGAGTGCGACCCCTCACTGCGTGATTCCCATTATTTCGGACCGGATTCCTTCAGTTACCGGACTTATGACGGGACCTCGTATTCGAATGTCGCCACTGTGCACCTTGACATCATCCCCTACGCAGGCACTCCCACCCACAGCATGTTCCATCTCGATTATTCCACGGTTGAAAATACCGGAATCTCGGCCACGGTCGATGAGGGCGAGTACGTCTACTGGGTGGTTACATCGGGTCCCGGCCATGGCAGTCTGGATCTCCAGAGTAGTTGGCCTGCCCGGTATGTCAGTTTTGATTACCGGCCGGACCCCGGTTTCACAGGCCGGGACTCGTTCACGGTCCAGCTCTGGTACGATACCGGGTCGTATGGCGAATGTCCGGAAAACTGGGATGGCACGATCACAATCCTCGTTGGCAATGTTCCGGAATTCCACTCAGCGATGCTGCCGCTCGCCGGACTCCTAGGGTTCCTCGGCCTCGTCCTGTACATCAGGAGAACCCGGGGGAATTGAACCCCGGACAGCGGGGGATCTGGGAAGGAGAGATATTCGCCGCCCGGGGGCAGGGAACCGGGAAACGGGCCTGGTGAGCATGATATTGCCAGGGAGGACTGGGGCCGGCTGGTCCTCCCCCATGCACACCTGCCCGGAGAGGCACGTCAGGCCCGGTAATACTCGAACAATTCGACCAGGTTCCCCGAGGGGTCCATGAGAAGGACCTGTTTCCCACCGACGCCTTTCACGATCTCGTTCCTGAACCCTGCCCCCTTCCTACCGAGCTCCGCGACCGTTGCCTCCAGGTCGTCCACCTCGACCTGGAACCGGTTCCATCCCCCGGGTACCTGCACCGTGCCGTCGGGCATCCCCTGCCCGCCACCACCCCGGCCGCTTGGCCTGCTGAGCAGGAGCTGCAGGTTCCCCCGGGCCAGGATCGCAAACTCCGGGGCAGGGTGCATGACCAGCTGGAAGCCGAGCATCTCCGTGTAGAACCCGATGGCCTCGTCGACATCGTTCACGATATACCGGACGCTGGCAGGCGTCTCCATCACCTTCCACTCCCCCGGGCGGCTGGCGATTCCCCCGTTCCTGCCCGGCAGGAAAGGGAATGGCCGGGGATCATAAATGCCTTTGGCCGGTGACGGGGCGGTCACGGCCCGTCCCGGGGGCCATGGATACCCTGCCCTTGTTTCCGGAAATGGTTCACGGGGGCATCTTTATCCCCTCACGGGTGGATGGCCGGGCTCATCCGGGTATGGTGAGGTCCATGCAGGCGGAAGATCTCAGGGAAAAGGTCGCGATCGTCACCGGCGCTTCGTCGGGAATCGGCCTTGCGACCGCGCGGCTCCTTTCAGGGAAGGGTGCAAGGGTCGCGCTCGTGTCCAGGTCAAGCGCGAAACTCAAAAAGCTCTCGCGCGAGCTCCCCGGTTCGCTCGCGATTCCCACCGACATGACGGTGATCCCGCAGGTGAAGAGGATGGTCAGGATCGCAAGGGAAAAGTTCGCCAGGATCGACATCCTGGTCAATAACGCCGGCAGGGGCTACGATGCGCCCGTCGAACTGATCGATGTGAAAACGCTCAGGTACATCTACGACCTGAACATCATCGGCCCGGTCGTCGCGATGCAGCAGGTGATCCCGGTCATGAAGGGACAGGGCGGCGGGACCATCCTGAACATCAGCTCGGGCACCGCCCTCATGGACCTCCCGGGGATGAGCCCGTATTCCTCGTCGAAGAAGGCGCTCACCGGCATCAGCCTCGCGGCGCGGCAGGAGCTCGCGGGCGATGGCATCGTCGTCTCGGTCGCGTACCCGTACATCACCCTCACCGCGTTCGAAAGGAATACCATCCGTGCGATCCCGGTGCCGGAGGACAAGGTCGAGCCGACCGGCCCGTACCCCTCTGACCCGGTAGAGTTTGTCGCGGAACGGCTGCTGGAAGGTATTTTGACCGGCGAGGCGGAGATATTCTCTCATGAGTGGCAGAAGAACCGGGGCAGGGACCGGGGATGACAGGGGAGCACGGAGGGACCGGTCGCCGGCCCTCCTGCGGGCAGTAGCCGTCTTCGCCGGGGCCGTCATCGGCCAGTACATCGCCGGCCGGGTATTCGACGCGATCAGGAAGCGGCGGTAATGGTTTGAACGACACGTCGAAGATCACTGTCTCCGGGGTGGCCATCTCGGGGTTCCCCGGGCCGGTGGACGGGGCGGGGCCGGGATGATCGACACCGAGGGGCTCACCCGGAAGTTCGGCGACGTGACCGCGGTAGACGGCCTGAGCATCCATGTCAAGGAGGGGGAGGTCTTCGGTCTCCTCGGGCCGAACGGCGCAGGAAAGACCACCACCGTGCGGATCCTCTGCTGCCTCATCGGTAAGACAGGCGGCGAGGCGAGGATCGCAGGCCTCGACACCGCGGACGAGGCAGACTCCCTGAAGATCCGGCAGATGATCGGGCTCCTCCCCGAAAACGTCGGGCTCTACGACGATCTGAGCGTCTGGCAGAACCTCGACTTCTACGCGAAGCTCTACGGGCTTGGCGCCCGGGAACGGGAGGAGAGCATCGGCCGGTTCCTCGGGATGCTCGACCTCCGGGAGAAGAGGGACCGGCCGGCGGGGACCCTCTCCAAGGGTATGAAGCAGAAGGTCGCCATCGCGAGGGCGCTCGTGCACGACCCCGGGGTCGTGTTCCTTGACGAGCCGACGGCGAACCTCGACCCCGAGGCGGCAAAGACGGTACGGGACTTCATCCTCGAGCTCAAGAAGGAGAAGCGGACCATCTTCCTCAACACCCACAACCTCGACGAGGCCCAGAAGCTCTGCGACCGCATCGGTATTTTAAAAACCCACCTGCTCCGCATCGGCACCCCGGAGGAGCTCAGGGGATCGCTCTGGGGCAGCAGGACCGTGATCCAGCTCGCAGAGGTCACCGGGTCCATCGTGGCAGCGGTGCAACAGCAGGCACAGAACAGGGTGGTGGTCGAGGACCGCCGGCTGGTTATCGACGTGACGGACCCGGAGAGGGAGAATCCCGATCTCGTGCAGGCCGTCGTGGGCGCGGGAGGGAGGATCCAGTTTGTCCGGGAACTCGCCCCGACCCTCGAGGACGTGTACCTGCAGATCGTGAGGGAGAACTCATGAGGCTCTCTGTCGCGTGGATCATCGCGTCGAAGGAGCTCTCCATCTTCCGGAAAAAGAAGAGCATCTTCTACAGCGTGATCATCTTTCCCCTCTTCGTGTCCGTCGGGTTGCCCCTGCTCGTCCACACTCTCATGGCCGGATCCGGGATCACTTCTCCGAACGATATCACGGCATTGCTTTCCGTGATAAACGCCTTCGCCTTTTTCTTCATCATCGGTGCTGCCACGCTTCCCACCGCGATTGCGTCCTACAGTATCATAGGCGAAAAGCGGGAGCAGAGCCTGGAGCCGCTGCTCGCCACCCCCACCACCGACGGCGAGATCCTCCTCGGGAAGAGCATCGGGGCACTCCTTCCCCCCCTCGTCGCCATCTGGATCGGTTCGGTCATCTTCATGGGCCTGATCGATTACTTTCTCTTCGGCGAGCTGGGCTACCTCTATTACCCCAACGCGGTCATCACGGTCAACATGCTTGTGCCGGTTCCCCTCGCGGCCCTCACCGCGGTGGAGCTGAGCGTCATCATATCGGCGCGGGTGAACGACGTGAGGACCGCCCAGCAGCTCGGATCTCTGATCGTGCTCCCCTTTGCCCTCATCTACGTGCTGGGGGAGGTCGGGATCATCCCCATTACCGTCACAGGGCTCCTCCTCCTCTCCCTTGTCCTCTTCATCATCGACGCCGCCCTCTTCCGGCTTGCCATTGCGACGTTCAGCCGGGAGGAGATCCTCACGAGGTGGAGGTGAACCCCCGGTTGTCAGCCGCCCCCATCCGAACCGAGACGGGGAACGTGAAGGAACGGCTCCTTTACATCGACAACCTGAGGCTGATGGCCGTCACCTTCGTCGTGATGCACCACCTGGCGGTCACATACAGCGGTTTCGGCAGCTGGTATTACGTCCAGGCCCCGCACCTGGACACGCTCTCCACGGTCTGGTTCGCATTCTACCTGTCGTTCCAGCAGGCGTACTTCCTCGGGCTCCTGTTCCTCATAGCCGGCTATTTCGTCGCCGGTAGCTACGACAGGAAGGGGTTCGGCCGGTTCATCGGGGACCGGTTCAACCGCCTGATGATCCCGTCTCTTATTTTCATGGTGGCAATCACGCCGTTCATCGGGCTCGTGGAGCTCGGTCACCCGTGGACCGGTTTCGATCCCGTTGCCTTCCTCTCGGGCACCGGGGTGATGTGGTTCGCAGTGGCGCTCTTTTTCTTTTCCCTGGCATACGGGCTAATGCGCCTGGTTCCACGCAGGTCCGCTCCTGCGTCGGACAGGGAGCAGCTTAACCCATCGGTGGGGAAGGCAGCCCTTCTCATCCTGGTAATTGCCATCTCCGCCTTCCTGATCAGGATTGTCCAGCCAATTGGGACGAGCATCCTGAACATGCAGCTCTGCTATTTCGCATCGTACATCGCCCTGTTCACCGTTGGGATCCTCGCGTACAGGAACAATCTGTTCACGGCGATCAGCTACCGGACCGGGAAAAAGTGGCTTCTCGGAGGCATCGTTCCGGGCTTCGTCGCCTGGTTGGCGCTGGTCATATCTGCCACCATAACCGGGAGCACGGCAGACCTCCAGGGAGGTCTGACCTGGCAGAGCGCGGCATATTCCCTCTGGGAGTCCTTCGTGGCGGTTGCCATGAGCATCGGACTTGTCGCGGTTTTCAGGGAGAAGTTCAACCACCAGGGCAGGCTTGTCAAAACACTGTCGGAGAATGCCTTTGCGGTCTACATGTTCCATCCCCCGATCCTCGTCGCGGTCGCCCTGCTCTTCAGCCCGATCGCGCTCTACCCGATCGTGAAATGGATCCTGCTCTGCGTCGTCTGCGTCCCCCTTTGCTTTGCGACGACGCAGTATGTCCTCCGCAGGGTGCCGTTCCTGAAAATGATATGGTGATGCCTTTTTTCGTCGGGACCACGGCTGGGGAGTACACTGCAGGTAGTGTGTTCAATGCGAACAGGAGGGGAGGAGATAGGTCCCGTTTAAATGACAGTTACCAATATCCAGGGTTGAATGGTGATACGATTGCTACCTAGCGGCCCATCTGGGTCAACTGTACCAGGTTCCCGCACGTGTCCTCGAATATGACAATGGTCGAGCCGGGGGTTTTCGTCGGTCCTTTGGTGAATTTCACCCCGAGTCCCTGCAGCCTCCGGTACTCCTTTTCCACGTCGTCAACGAAGAACATGGCCGCCGGGATCCCCTGCCCGAAGATCGCTTCCTGGTAGGATTTCGCCGCTGGATTCACGTTGGGTTCAAGGAGGAGCTGGGTACCGTCCGGCTCTTCCGGCGAAACAACAGTCAGCCACCGGTATCCCCCCGCTGAAACATCCGATTTCTTCACGAAGCCCAGGACCCTGGTATAGAACCTAAGAGCCTTCTCCAGGTCATCTACAAATACGCTCGTCAGCCGGATTTTCATGGTCGGAGAACCGCCTTCATCACGAGCGCCGAGATCCGTGCCTCCTCGGCGACGGTCAGCCCGGTGAGCGCAAATGCGATGGGCCACATGGCGCCCTCGTCAAGATGTGCCACGTCGTTGAAGCCGAACGTCATGTACCTCTCCCTGAACTTGTCCGCCCCGCGGAAGAAACACACGACCTTGCCATCCCTGTTCGCATACGCCGGCATCCCGTACCAGGTTCTCGGCAGGAGGGCCGGGGCGCCTGCCCTGATGATCGTATGGAGCCGCCCGCCCATGGCACGGTACGGTTCCGGCATCGCCGCGATTGCCGCGAGCACGGCGGGCTCCCCAACCGGGTCCGCGCCCGGGCCGGGTTTTTGTTGACTGGAAGTTGTCTTTGACATACGTTCCCTGCTCGTCATTTTTCACCTCCGGAGGATCGGGCATGATGATAAGGGTATTACGAAGTTGCAGGAATTGAAAAAATGAACGGGCTCTCGTAGCTCAAATCCCACGACGCAACGGTATGTGTCTGCGGGACCCGCAGCCTGCCTGAGCCGGGTCAAAAAAATAACTATTTCTTCATTCTCAGGTAGAGAACGAGCCCGAGGAACCCGCCGATAATGATCGCCGGCAATACCACCGATGGGAATTCCGGCACCCCGTATCCAACGTATATGGATGCCCTGA
>DATJPK010000167.1:0-10786 GCA_035506435.1 Methanomicrobiales archaeon | reverse complement strand
AGCTGGAAGGAGAGGGCCTTCCCGAGCAGGCCGAAGGTCGCCGCCGTGACCGCCTGGTACTCGGTGATCCCGAGCCCGGTCACGACGAGGAGGAGGGAGAGGGCGAGGAGGAGCCACCCCGCCGCCCGCCTCAGGTTCCAGGCTGCCATTTCGATCAGTCCGTGAAGAACGATTTATTCAGGTCGCCGCTGTTCGAGTACCCGCGGCTCTCCCAGTACCCCCGGTACGACGGGTCGTCCGAGAGCCGGATCTCCGTCACCCACCTGACCCACTTGTACCCCCACCGGTCCTCTGCCACGAGGGCGAACGGGTAACCCCGCTCAACGGGCATGGTGACGTTGTTCATCCCGTAGGCAAGGAGGATGTCGTTCTCCCGGAGGTAGTCGAGGGGCTCCGAGGAGGTGTACCCGTCCACCGCCGCGAAGATGACGGTGTTCGCCCGGGGGTCGGCCCCGGCGGCATCGATGAGGTCCGAGACCTTCACCCCCTGCCAGAGGATGGTCTCGTCCCAGCCCTCGACGCAGGAGAGCGTGACCACCTTCTCGAAACGCGGGAACCCGAGCACCTGCCCGTAGGTGAAGCTCCGGGGCTCGGCCACGAGACCGTCCACCGAGAGCCGGTAGTCCGTGATGTTGACGTGCTGCGGGCCGGAGATGGAGTTCTCCCTCCAGCCGGTCACCGGCGAAAGCGGCTGACCCTGGTACTCACGCACCTCCACGCCCGAGAGCTGTTGCGGCGGGGCCTGCCCCCCGAGACACCCGGCGATGAACCCGGCGAGGACGAGGGCGAGGACGGGGAGGGCATATCCTGAAACAGTGGTGCTTCCCATGGAACCTTCGGGGTATGATAGATCCTCCCGGTTCTTGAGGTTTGGGGTGGCGGGAGGGAAGCGGGACCGCCGGATCCCCTCTCCCGGGCTGGCGTTGGTTCGGCAGGTTTATGAGTACCCGGTTTCCTCTCTCTCTGAAAGCCACGAGGAAGGGAAACCGGATGAAAGTCACCATCGACCGGAACGACTGCACGAGCTGCGCCTCGTGCTGGGGGCTCTGCCCCGATCTCTTCGAGGAGAACCCCGGGGACCATTTCAGCGAGATCACCCCGCCGAACCGGGCGGGAAGCAACGCCGAGGGGAATGTCCCCGGGGACCTCGAGGGGTGCGCCGTCGAAGCCGCCGACGCCTGCCCGGTCCAGATCATCCACGTCGAATAACCCGCAGGGACCGCGAACCATGCCCAGGGAACTGTCTGCCCGCGACCGGGAGATCCTCGCGAAACTCGCCCCCGAGTGCAGCAATGAGGTCTGCTCGGGATCGGGGCATGCCTTCCTCTCCATCCTCCCGCCGGTGGCAAACCACTTCTCCCGCGACGCGGAGGACTTCTCGGGCCGCCTCGGCCGGCTCTCCGACGACGAGCTCGGCTACCTCGTTGACCTTATCCTCGACGGGAGGGAGAGCCTGGGGTGCGTCCCGCCCGACCTCATCGAGACCTTCCTCATGCGGGTCGCTGAACGGCTCGGGAACCGCCGTGCCGAGGAGATCGTGCTCCACTACAACGACGAGGGCGGCTGCGAGGTCATCGAGATGGAGTCCCGGCCCAAGCACTGACATCCCGCCCCCGGGCTGCCCGCGCTGCCCTTATGGGCTGGCACCGCCCACTCCTTTCAGCCATGCGCGAGCCGCCCGTCAAGAAGATCCTCTACTGGTGTGACCGGTGCAACGTCCCCCTCATCGCCCGGACCTGCGGTTGCGGGGCGGAGGGAAGAGCGGTCCCCCTCCAGGCGCCCTACGACGTGCGTCCCGCCCTTGCAGCCGACATGGCCCTTCTCGGGGACCTTGCTGGTACGAGGTTCGGCCCGTTGCCCCTCCCGAAGATCGTTCTCCTGAACAAGGCGGGCGGAGTTGACCGGAACGACCTCGTGATTATCCACGGCGAGCGGTTCGGGTGGCTTTCCTTCGACCCGGTGGCCCGGAGATCCACCTTCGATCTCGCCCCGGGCGGGCTCCCGTTTGTCATCGGACGGGCGAACCGTGGCGTCCTCGACCTCGGCAGGGTAGCATCCCCGGAAGACACCGGCGGAAGGCGGATCGGCGGGAAACGGTTCCCCGTCCGAAGCACCGAGCCCGATGGGACCGTGGTGGTGAAGCGCGGGGACCGGTACGGAACCGGGGTGCTGAGAGCCGGCCAGCTCCGGGTGAGGGAACTGGTGACCGTGCAACCCTGCACCCTGCCTGACCCCGGGTGGGACGTCGCCGTCGACCGGAACCGGTACCACCTGAAGAACCTCGAGAGGAACGCCGTGAGGGAGATCAGGCAGCACCTGAAGGACCGGCCCTGCGCGAACGTCTCCTTCTCGGGCGGGAAGGACTCGATGGCGGCGATGGCCCTTGCCCGGAAGGCGGGGATACCGTCGGCCTTCTTTATTGACACGGGCATCGAGTTCCCCGGGACCGTGAAGTTCGTCGAGGAACAGGGGGTCGAAGTCATCCGGAAGGCCGGGGACTTCTGGGCGGCGGTGGAGAAGGCCGGCCCGCCTGCAAAGGACATGCGCTGGTGTTGCAAGCTCCTGAAGCTCCACCCGCTCCGGCTCCACCTCGCGACCACCGGCCCCTGCGTCACCGTCCAGGGCAACCGGTGGTACGAGTCATGGAACCGCGCCGACCTCGAGGCGACGAGCCAGAACCCCGCAAACCCGCTCCAGCTGAACATCTCCCCGATACGGAACTGGCGCGCCCTCGAGGTCTTCCTCTACCTCTGGTGGCGGGACCTTCCGGTTAACCCGCTCTACGACCAGGGTATCGAGCGGATCGGGTGCTACCTCTGCCCGGCCATGCTCGAAAGCGAGCATGAGCTCCTCAGGGGGATGCACCCCGATCTCGCGAACCGGTGGGACAGGGTCCTTGACCGGTGGGCCTCGGAGCACGGGCTGCCCCCGGAATACGCGAAGTGGGGCCTCTGGCGGTGGAGGGACCTCCCGCCGAAGATGCGGGAACTCTGCGGGAAGCACGGGATCGAACTGGAAGGGGAACAGCTGAAACCCGTCCACCGCGGGCGCACCGGCCGGGAAGCCCCGGCCCTGCCCCCGGTGCCGACGAAGGCGACGGGGCAGCCCGGGGCTTCGGTAAGGGGCGACTTCCCCCTCATCACCGATCTCGTGTACTTCGACAGTGCCGCGACGAACGTCTGTCCCGAGCCGGTACTCGCCGCCATGCTCGAGTACGAGCGGCACTACCGCGCAAACGTCGGACGAGGGGTGCACCGGCTCTCCCAGATCGCGACCCAGAAGTACTGGGACGCCCACGAGAAGCTGAAGCGGTTCATCGGGGCGAAGGAAGGGGAACTGGTCTTTACCGGCGATGCGACCGGGGCGATCACCCTGGTCGCCCGGGGGATTTCCTGGGAGGAGGGCGACCAGGTCATCACCACGGCCCTCGAGGAATCCCGCAACCTCGTGCCGTGGATGAGGCTCGCCTCGCAGGGCGTCGGGTGCGGGATCCTGACCGTCACGGAGGGACATGCGCCGGACCTTGCCCGGCTCGGGGAGATCATTAATGACCGGACCCGCCTTGTCGCCGTGAGCCATGTCTCGGGGGTGCTGGGGAGTATCGTGCCGATCAGGGAGATCGCCCGCATCTGCCACGACCACGGGGCCCTCCTCCTCGTCGACGGCACCCACTCGGTCCCTCGCCTGCCGGTCGACGTCGGCGACCTCGGCTGCGACTTCCTCAGCATCGAGGGAGACCGGCTGCCCGGCCCGACCGGCATCGGCGCACTCTGGATGAAGGATCCCCTGCCCGAGCCCCTGCTCGTCGGTGGAGGCATGGTCGGGACGGTCACCCGGGACGGGTACACCCTCGCGGAGGGGTACCAGATGTACGAGGCCGGCACGCCGAACGTCGGGGCAGGCATCGGCCTCGGGGCGGCCGCGGACTACCTGGGAAGGATCGGCATGGACCGGATCAGGGCACACGAGTCATGCCTGGCCGGGAGGCTGGTCGAGGGACTCCGGGGGCTGCCCGGGGTGAAGGTCCACGGGCCCCGGGACCCGGAAAAACGCACCGGCATCGTTTCCTTCACCGTTGAGGGGATGGACCCGAACGCCGTGGCAGTGCACCTGGACGAGCAGTCGGATATCCTCGTGAGTGCAGGGGATCACGGATGCGGCCTCCTGATGGAGCACCTCGGGCTTCCCGGGGGGACCGTCCGGGCGAGCGCCGCTCTCTACAACACGGAACAGGAAATCGATCTCCTCGTCGCGACCGTCGCGGAACTGGTACGGTGACTGTTTTTCACCGGACGGCGAGCATCCGGTCGATGGCCTTCCGGGCCCGGACGGCGATCTCCCGCGGAACGGTGACCCGTGGGGCCATGCTGGCAAGGGCGTCGTGAACCTTCCGGAGGTCAGTCTTTTTCATGTTCACGCAGACGGCCTTCTCCGACAGCGGGAAGCACTGTTTCCGCGGGCATTCGAGACCAAGCCGGTGGAGGATGCCGACCTCGGTGCCGATGATGAACTCCTCCCGGTCGCTCCCGCAGGCATGCCGGATGATCCCCGACGTGGAGAATACCCCGTCGGCAAGGTCGATCACCTCGGGCCGGCACTCGGGGTGGACGAGCAGTTCTGCCCCGGGATGCATCTCCCGCGCCGCCCTGACATCGTCGGGCGTGAACCGGTCATGGACGATGCAGTACCCCTCCCACGGCAGGATCTCCTTCTCCGTGAACCGGGCCACGTACCGGGCGAGGTTCCGGTCCGGGACGAAGATCACCTGCTTCTCGTCGAGGGAGTTCACCACCTTCACGGCATTCGCCGAGGTGCAGCAGATGTCGCTCTCTGCCTTCACCTCCGCGGTGGTGTTCACGTAGGAAACCACCGCCGCACCGGGGTAGCGGTCCCGGAGCAGGCGCAGCTCCCCGGGGGTGACCATCTCTGCCATCGGGCAGCAGGCGTCGCCCGCCGGGAGGAGGACGGTCTTTTCCGGGGAAAGGATCGCGGCGGTCTCGGCCATGAAGTCCACGCCGCAGAAGACGATCACTTTCCCCTCCATCGTGGCTGCCGCCCGGGAGAGCTCCAGCGAGTCACCGACAAGGTCGGCGATGTCCTGCACAGGGCCGACCTGGTAGTTGTGGGCGAGGATGATGGCGTCCCGCTTCTCCTTGAATGCGGCAATCCGTTCGTGCAGCCCCAGATATTCCTCGGTGATGATTCCACCTCCGCCGGGTTTCCCGGCCCGAGTCGGGTCGGATCGAAGGGCGGTTCTCCTTTACCTGTTGGTCATGATGGTATAAGGGTTGCCACAGGGTGCCGGCCCTGCATCCTGCAGGAACAGGGAAAGATTTATCATTTCACAATTGTGAAGTATCATGGGAATTCACAATTGTGAACCCATGCCAGGGTGGCGGAGTGGCCACGCGGCTGACTGCAGATCAGCTCAACCCCGGTTCGAATCCGGGCCCTGGCTCTCCTGGAGTTCATGTTCATGCACCGAATTCATCGTTTTCGCCCTGACAGGGAGAGAAGCCCTGCCACCGGGCCCTGCCCCGGTTCAGGGCGACGGGAGAAATATCCCTAGCAGTCATAAATAGTAATCAAGTATATGCATGATAGGTATCTTTATCAGGCCGGGATGCGACAGTATGCTGGTTCACAATCGTGAAGGTTCGTGAGGTCATCATGAGTATCAGGATACAGAAAACCTTCGAGGCGCTCTTTACCCTCGAGGAAATCCGCGGGATCTTCCGGGGGTCTCTCCCGAACGGGCTCGACCCCGGGGAGGAGGCCCTGCTCGGCCGGCATATCGCCGAACTGAAGGCCATCGTGGCGGACCTCGAGTCAGGGACCGGGAGCCCGAAGGTGACGAGGATCGCGGGTACCCTCGACGTGAGGTCCCGCGAGGAGCAGTCCATCAACATCCACCCCATCCAGGCAGCGGGGAGGCTCACCACGGAGGCGAGGAAGGCCCTCATCTCCTACGGGGACGGCTATTCCACCTGCGACTTCTGCCGCAAGCCCTTCCGTCTCGACAAGATCACGAAGCCGGGGATCGCGGACTTCCACGGTGAGCTCGCGAAGTGGCTCTCCATGGACCAGGCACGGGTCGTGCCGGGCGCCCGGCGCGGGTTCCAGGCGGTCGCCTCCTCCCTCGTCGGGCCGGGGGACCCCGTGATCGTCTCGGCCCTCGCCCACTACACCGAGTTCCTCGCCGTCGAGGAGGCGGGAGGGGTCGTGAAGGAGGTCCCGATCAACGGGAAGAACATCGTCACGGCCGAGGCGACGGCACAGAAGATCGAGGACGTGCAGAGGGAGACAGGGAGGCTGCCGGCCCTCGTCATGATCGACCACTTCGATTACCAGTTCGCGAACGAGCACGAGATCGCCGGGATCGCGAAGGTGGCGCACCAGTACGGCATCCCGTTCCTGTACAACGGCGCGTACACCGTCGGCGTCATGCCCGTCGACGGGAAGAAGATCGGGGCGGACTTCGTCGTCGGGTCCGGCCACAAGAGCATGGCCGCGGTGGCGCCCTCGGGGGTCCTCGCCGTGACCGACGAGTATGCCCCGAAGGTGCTCCGTACCACCGGCATGGTCGGGGACGTGACGAAGCGGAAGTTCGGGATCAAGGAGGTGGAGATGCTCGGGTGCACCCTGATGGGGGGGACGCTCCTCACCATGATGGCCTCCTTCCCGGCGGTGAAGGAGCGCGTGCTCCACTGGGACGAGGAGGTGGAGAGGTCCAACTTCTTCACGAACGCCCTGCTCCGGATCGGCGGGAGCAAGGTCCTCTCGGAGTACCCGAGAAGGCACACCCTCACGAAGGTGGACACCACGGGGAGCTTCGACACCGTCGCACAGACCCACAAGCGCCGGGGTTTCTTCTTCAGCGACGAGCTCTCGTCGAGGGGGATCGTCGGGGAGTTTGCAGGGGCGACGAGGACCTGGAAACTGAACACCTACGGCCTCAGCTGGAAGCAGGTCCGCTACCTTGCGGACGCGTTCACGGAGATCGCAGAGAAGTACCAGATACCGGTGCTGAAGTAGGGAGAAGAGAGGAGATACCCATGGCAGAGAAAAAATTCCGTTTGGGGACGGCGGCACTCCATGCAGGGCAGGTGCCGGACCCGGTGACCGGGTCGAGGGCGGTCCCGATCTACCAGACCACGTCGTACGTCTTCAGGGACACCGAGCATGCCGCGAACCTCTTCGGCCTCCGGGAACTCGGGAACATCTACACCCGGCTCATGAACCCGACGACGGACGTCTTTGAAAAAAGGATCGCGGCCATCGAGGGGGGGACGGGGGCCCTCGCCACGGCGTCCGGGCAGGCGGCCATCACCTATGCCCTCCTGAACATTACCCGGCCGGGGGACGAGATCGTGTCGGCAGACAACCTGTATGGGGGCACGTACGAGCTCTTCCACCACACGTTCCCGAAGCTCGGGAGGAAGGTCATCTTCGTGGACTCGTCGGGGCCGGGGTCAATCCGCGATGCCATCACACCCCGGGCAAGGGCGGTCTACGCCGAGACCATCGGGAACCCCAAGCTCGACGTCCCCGATTTCGAGGCCATCGCGGGGATCGCCCATGATGCGGGTATACCCTTCGTCGTGGACAACACCACCGGGGTCGGCCTCGTCCGGCCCATCGACCACGGGGCGGACATCATCGCCAGCTCGGCGACGAAGTACATCGGCGGCCACGGGAACTCCATCGGCGGGGTCATCGTCGACTCGGGAAAGTTCCGGTGGGACAACGGGAAGTTCCCGGAGTTCACCGAGCCGGACCCGAGTTACCATGGCCTGAAGTACTGGGACACCTTCGGGAACTTCCCGGGCCTCGGGAACGTGGCCTTCATCTTCAAGATCCGGGTCTCGCTCATGAGGGACACGGGGGCGGTCCTCTCGCCCTTCAATGCCTGGCTTTTCCTCCTGGGCCTCGAGACTCTCCATCTCAGGGTGCCGCGGCATTCCGGGAACGCGCTCGCGGTCGCACGGTACCTGGAGACGCACCCGAAGGTCGCCTGGGTGAACTACCCTGGCCTCCCGAATCATCCGAGCCACCGGCTCGCGAAGAAATACCTGGAGGGCGGGTTCGGTCCCCTCGTGGGGTTCGGGGTGAAGGGCGGGGAGACGGCGAGCCGGAAGTTCATCGACAGCCTGGCCCTCTTCTCGAACCTGGCAAACATCGGGGACTCGAAGAGCCTGGTGATCCACCCGGCCACCACCACGCACCAGCAGCTCACCCCCGGGGAGCAGGCTAAGACCGGGGTGACCCCGGACTTCGTCCGGCTCTCCATCGGGACCGAGGACATCGAGGACATCATCGCCGACCTTGAGCAGGCCCTCGCGAAGGTGTGACCATGCCAGCGGGATCGGTGGGGAAGGTCGCCACGCGGCTCGTCGAGGTACCGGAGGGGATCCTCCTCGAGAGCGGGGCCAGGCTCCCGCACCTCCGGATCGCGTACGAGACCTACGGCACCCTGAACCGCGACCGGTCCAACGCGATCCTGGTCTGTCATGCCCTCTCCGGTGATGCCCACGCGGCAGGGATATCGGAGGAGGACGGGAGGAAGGGCTGGTGGGAGATCGCCATCGGCCCGGGGAAGGCCTTCGACACCGGACGGTACTTCGTCATCTGCTCGAACGTCCTCGGGGGCTGCAAGGGGACCACCGGCCCGTCGTCGGTGAACCCGGAGACGGGGAAGCCCTACGGGATCGCGTTTCCCGTGGTCACGATCCGGGACATGGTGGCGGTCCAGAAGAAGCTGATTGACCACCTGGGGATCCCCCACCTCTTCGCGGTGGCCGGGGGGTCCATGGGGGCCATGCAGGTCCTCCGGTGGTGCGTGGACTACCCGGAGCTCGTAAAGAAGGCGGTGGTGATCGCGGCCTCGGGGGCTTCCACAGCCCAGCAGATCGCCTTCAACGAGGTGGGGCGGCGGGCCATCATGGCAGATCCCGCCTGGAACGGCGGGGACTACTACGGGAAGGATAGCCCGGTCCAGGGCCTTGCCGTGGCGCGCATGGTGGGGCACATCACCTACCTCTCCGACGAGTCGATGCACGCGAAGTTCGGGCGCCGGCTGCAGGTGAGGGAGGAGCCCGGGTTCGACTTCTCCACCCAGTTCCAGGTGGAGAGCTACCTGCACCACCAGGGGGACAGCTTCACCAGGCGGTTTGACGCGAACTCCTACCTGTACATCACGAAGGCCATCGACTACTTCGACCTTGCACGGGACGGGTCCCTCATCCAGGGGCTCGCCCCGGTCCGGGCGAAGGTGCTCGTCGTGGGGATCAGCTCCGACTGGCTCTACCCGGCGTACCAGCAGCAGGAGATCGTCTCGGCGCTCACGGCGAACGACCGGGACGCCCGTTACTGCGAGATCCGGTCCCGCCATGGCCACGACGCCTTCCTCCTCGAGGGGGGCCAGCTCGCCTACCTGGCGGGCATGTTCCTCTCCCACCCGCTCGTGAGGGACGTGATGGTCTCCCGGGTCGCGACCATCCCCGAGGGAACGGGGGTGGACGAGGCGGCGAAGCTGATGATCCGCGAGGAGGTGAACCACCTGCCGGTCCTCGACGGGGGGAGGCAGCTCGCAGGCATCGTCACCTCCTGGGACATCGCGAGGGCGGTGGCCTGCGGGCTCGCCCGGCTCGACGAGATCATCACGAGGGAGGTGGTCACCGCCTTCCCCGACGAGACCGTCGATGCGGCGGCCGCCCGCATGGAGGCCCACGCCATCTCCGCGCTCCCGGTGGTGGACGGCGGGAAGAAGGTGATCGGCCTCGTCACGAGCGAGGCCATCAGCACCCTCGTGGGGAGGTGCCCGTGAGGATCCTCGCCATCCATGCGACGCGCATGGAGTACCGGGCCACGCAGAGGACGAGGATGGCCGAGCCCGACCCGGTCAGGGAGGACGCCATGGAGGAGGGGGTGGTCCTGTTCTGCTGCGTCGAGAAACTCGACGAGCGGAACCCCGGGTACGTGGCGGAGCACGCGGCACAGGACGTGATGGACCGGCTCGGGAAGCTGAAGGTCGCCCGGGTGATGATCTTCCCCTACGCCCACCTGGCAAACACCCTCGCGCGGCCGGAGGTCGCCCTCGCCGTCCTCGCCGGCCTCGCGGATCAGCTGCGGGCCCGGGGGATCGAGGTACGGCGGGCACCCTTCGGGTGGTACAAGGAGTTCACCATCCATTCCAAGGGCCACCCGCTCGCCGACCTCTCCATGACCATCTGCCCGTACGAAGGCGTGGAGTGCGATTTCCAGTGCCCGTACTGCCACAACCCGCTGCGGGAGGGCGACATTGCAGCCGCCCTCACCGGAAGGCAGCACTGACCAGCGGGGAAAGGGGCGGAAAGCCCGGGGGAAATAGCCATAATGGGTGAGAATCAATTCCTGAAAGAGCAATCCCGCCCATGACCGACCTCTGGCTCGTCCGGTACGGAGAGATCTTTCTCAAGTCCGACTACGTCAGGCGCCAGTGGGAGAAGGTCCTCGTCCGGAATATCCGCGAGGTGCTCCCCGGCTGCAAAATCCGGTCGGAGCGGGGGAGGATCTGGGTCCAGGGACCGGTCGATCCGGAGAGGCTCAGGCGGGTCTTCGGCATCGTCTCCTTCTCGCCGGTGGTTCGATGTCCCCTGGACATCCTTGGTGAAACCCTCCTCTCCCTCGCGAGGGAGCGGGGGGCAGGGAGCCTCAGGACCTTCGCCATCCGGATGAAACGGGTGGGCACCCATCCCTTCACCTCGCAGGAGAAGGCGGTGGAACTCGGGAACCTGGTGCGGGCGGG
>DATJPK010000166.1:0-48347 GCA_035506435.1 Methanomicrobiales archaeon | reverse complement strand
GTCGCCGTACCGCTTCTCGAGATCCTCTGCGACGATGATATCAGCCAATCGGGCCCACCTGGTCCTCTCCCTTGTTATCGCGGGACCCCATAAACCCCTCGCCGCTCGTCCGGGAGGGCGGGCCGGTCGTCAGGCAACCCTTATCATTGCACCGGTGTTCCGGGGAGCGGAGACCCAGGCCTCCCCGCCGCCGTGGTCAGCGAGGAACCCCTCGGCAGCGGCGAGGACCCCGGCCGCACCGATATCGGTGACGGCATACACGGTGGGCCCGAAGGAGGACATGCCCGCACAGGACGCCCCGGCGTCCCGCATCACGTCCATGAGCCCGGGGATGGTGGCGGGCTGGAGGGACAGTTCCACCTTCTTGAACCCGAGCTCCTGGATCCGGTTTACCGCCCGGCCGAAGAGGTCGAGGTCACGGTCGACCACCCCGGGGAGCATGCGCATGAGCACCTCGTGGCAGGTCTCCCGCACCTCGTCGAGGGGCACGGGACAGGCGGTCCGGAAGACGTCCACCTCCGCTCCACCGCTCGCGCCGGCGGGGATCCGGGGGGTGGCGAGCACGATTCGCCAGTCGGGGGGGAAGTCATGCCGTGCGATCACAGGGGCAGGCCGGACGCCGCCGGATGCAGCAGACGGCCGGAAGTCGGCCTTCTCCGCCCCGGCGCCGAATGCATGCCCTCCGTCCACGATGAATCCCCCGCGGTCGAAGGCCGCGGTCCCGATCCCCGATGTCCCGCCCCGGCCGGCCATGCGGGCGAGCTCCTGCGGGGGGAGGTCGAGGCCGAAGATCGCGGAGATGCCCCGGGCAACGGCAAGGGCGATCTGGGAGCCGCTCCCGAGCCCGACGTGGGAGGGGTACACTCTCCGCAGGGTGACAGCCACCCCGCCTGGCATGCGGGTCGCGGCAAGGACCCGGGATGCGACCCTCTCCGCGATGGCCCTCGCCCGTTCGTCACCCCCGGTTGCGACGGTCTCCTGCGCCTGGCTCACATCAAGGAGGATACCGGGCTCCGCGAGGGCGATCCCGATACCCCCGTCCACCCTCCCGATGCCGCCGTGCATGTCGATGAGCCCGAGGTGGATCCGGGAAGGGGTCTCGACGATCACCTGCCGTTCGTCAAGGAAGGCATGGTAGGGAAACTGCTCCTCGATGGAGATGAGCGGCTCCCCCTGGTGGATGATCTGGTACCGGCGGGAGAGCACCGGCTCCTTCCTGAAGATCCCGAAGATCCCGGCATGCTCCTCCCCGGCGGGGATCACCCGTGCGTCGAGGATTTCTCTCCTCGCCTCGATCCGGTGGCTCGCGAGGATCTTCCCGATCGGGATGTCCGCCCGCATGAGGTCCTCGCGAAAGCCCGGCGAGAGCCTGCCGAGCGGAGTGTCCGAGACGGCATAGATGAGGGTCGGCGTGCCCTGTTCCCCCTCGATCTTCACGACCCGGTGGTTGACAGGGTCGCCCTCCCTGACCCGGAGTTGGCCGGCCACCTCCTTCCCGGCCCCGACCACTTCCTGCGAGAGGGTGGTGATCCGGACCCTGCCGCCGGTGATGACCTCGAGGATGCGGGTGACGGACCCGTCGGTCCCGAGGAGGATCTTCTGAACCCGGGAGAGCCTTCCCACCTCCCGTTCGAGCTCCCGGATGCGGGACTGGATCTCCATCGAGCATCATCTCATAATCCCCCCTTATAAAACGAGCGGGATCGCGGGTGGTGGACCGCCCTAGGGGATGATCTCGCAGCCGTTATACCGGGGATGGGCAAAGTCTTCGAGAGAAATCACCCCGTCCGCGATGAGGGCCCGGACCCGGGGCAGGACGCCCGTGAGTCCCCGGTGGAGGTTCTCCACCGTCCCGCAGACGGCCCGCCGCATTTCTGCCGGCCATGGGTTGAGCGCCCGGGCATAGAGGCATCTCCCGCCGCAGAAGGAGAGGAGGCTGCACCCCGAGCAGCCCTCAAGATCGGGGGATCGCCCGGCCAGTGCGGCAGGGTCGGCATCCCGGACGTGACCGAGGTAGTGGTCCCGGAGCCCGACCATGCACGGGCAGGGGCCGATGGAGCCGTCGGTCATGATGGTGAGGTTCGCGTGACCAGCCCCGCACCGGAGCGGGCTTGCCCTGCCGGTGAGGAGGTCCTCCATCGGGTCGATGAAGGGGTACCATCTCGGGACCCTGCCGGTCTTCTCCATCCTCCCGACCCAGTCCCCGATGAGGGAGACAATGCCCGGGTCATAGTCCCGGTCGGCCCAGCCGGCGAAGGCACGGCTCCCGGCGTCAAAGGCGAGGTCGGCGTCGAGCTGCCAGTGGATGGAGGAGAAGGGGAAGCCAGGGTTATCGGCGAGGAACCGGACAGCGGCGGCAATATCGGTTCTCTCGGTTACCGTCATCCGGGCGATGATCTCCCCGGGATAGCCATGGGAGGCGATGGATTCCAGGCTTGCCATCACCCGGTCGAAGGTCCCCTCCCCACGGCAGGCATCCGTGGTCTCCCGCGGACCGTCGATGGAGACGAGGATGGTGCCGAGCCGGTTCAGCACGTCTCCCGGGAGCCGGTCGAGGAGGAGTCCGTTCGTCTGCACGAGGAACTGTCTCGCGGGGGCATGCTCCACCACCTCGCAGACGAGGTCGGGGCGCAGGAGGGGCTCTCCGCCGTAGAAGATCACGGAGGCGTCCGGGTCCCGGGCGAGGAACCGGTAGAGGATTTCCAGGTCATAGTCCAGCTCGACGGGGAGGTCGAGGTCGAGGTCGACCCCGGGGCCGTGGTCCCCCGGGACCGGGTCGGGGAACGGCTTTCCCCGGCAGTAGCTGCATGAGAGGTTGCAGTCGTCGGTGAGGATGAGGTGGTAGTACACGGTTCCCCTCAGATATTGCCCCGGGAGGAGATATAGAGTCCCGCAACCGGAACGGTCATAAGGATCGCGGGGTATTCACTTCCCGTATGATCACCATCTCCGATGTGAGGGAGGCAAAGGAGCGGATCGCCCCGCACATCATCCGCACCCCGCTCGTCTACTCCCCCACATTTTCCGCCATGTCCGGGTATGAGGTCTACCTGAAACTCGAAACCATGCAGAAGGCGGGGTCCTTCAAGGTGCGGGGGGCGGTGAACCGGATCCTCGCCCGGCAGGGAGAGATCGGGAGGAAGGGGGTCATCGCGGCATCGGCCGGCAACCATGCGCAGGGGGTGGCGGTTGCCGCCGGGCTCGCGGGGGTCCCCGCGACGGTCGTGATGCCGGCATGGGCATCGGTCTCGAAGCAGGCGGCGGCCCGGTCCTACGGCGCGGAGGTCATCCTCTCGGGGGAGACACTCGAGGAGAGCATCGGCCATGCCCTCGAGCTCGCGGCGTCCGGGATGACCTATATCCCCGCCTTCGACGATCCCCGGGTCATCGCCGGCCAGGGCACCATCGGGCTCGAGATCCTTGAGGACCTCCCGGCGACAGACCTCGTCGTGGTGCCGGTCGGGGGCGGGGGGCTCATCGCCGGGATCGCAACAGCGGTAAAGGGGATCAGACCGGACACACGGGTCATGGGGGTGCAGGCTGCCGCCTGCCCGTCGGCGGTGGAGGCGCTCGCGGCGGGAAAGCCGGTGCTCGTCCCGGCGGGCACGACCCTTGCAGACGGCATCCGGGTCAGGCAGGTCGGTGACCTTGCCTTTCCGGCCATCCGGGACCTCGTCGATGACATCCTGCTCGCCGGGGAGGAGGAGATCGCGGAGGCCATGCTCCTCCTCCTGGAGCGCAAGAAGGTCATCGCCGAGGGTGCGGGGGCGGCGCCCCTTGCCGCCCTCCTCGCCGGGAAGGTCCGGGCCGCCCCGGGGGCCCGGGTTGTCCTCGTCGTGAGCGGCGGGAACGTGGATACCCCGCTCCTCGAGCGGGTGATCCACCGGGGGCTCGCCGGGAGCGGGAGGATCCTCCAGGCGGAGGTGGTCATCGGCGACGTGCCGGGCTCCCTCGCTGGCCTCCTCGCCACGATCGCCCGGTCCGGCGGGAACGTCCTCCAGATCCAGCACCTCAGGGGAGGACGGGATCTCCCGGTGCAGCAGGTCCGGATTTACGTCGAGATCGAGACGAGGGACAGGGAGCATGGGCAGGAGCTCGTCGGCCAGGTGGAGTCGGCAGGGTACCGGGTCATCATCCCGTGAAAATCCACCTCCCGGGGAGGCTACGTCGGAAAAAAGGATATTCGGCCCGATGAGGAAAATGCCATTGTCCATGGCTCGGAAAGGTAATGGAAAGGCTGTACGGCGCCGGTTCATGAATCGGAAAGAAGCGATCCTTCGGAAGCCCTCCCTGCCCGCCCCTTTACGTAGTTCGTTTCCTTAATAACAGGCATAAACGTCCGTAAAGTATTTAAACCTTCGAATCGTTAATTCAGTTATACAAACCTAAAATTACAATTGAGGAGTAAAAATGGGACAGAAAGTTGGTTCTGAAAAGATTAAGCGCGAGAAGGGCTACCTGTATTACCTGGGCAAGGACGGCTACGTCTGGGCCGCCCCCATGAAGAACAACCCGGGTGGCAGGAAGAAGAAGGTCGGATCAGAGCGTGTTGCCAAGGAGATGGGGTACCTCTACTACATCGACAAGGCAGGCTTCGTGGCAAAGGCCAAGATGAAGAACGCCTGAATCTCACCATTTTTCTTCGTTCGGTTTTCATGGTATTTCCTCCCACCGGAGGGGCCGTTTCCCCGGCCCCCGGCCAGTCCGAACCCGTCAGCTCATAAGGAACTGGACAAAGGCCGGGTACTTCCGGTTGATGGCAAAGGCGATGGCCCGTGAGACCCAGACCTTACCGCCGGAGAGCCGCCTTCCCGCCCCGAGGTCCCCGAGCGCCTGCAGCGCGAGGACCGCGGTCCCGTCTGTGAGGTAGCAGCTGTCCGGCACGTCCATGTCAAAGACAAAGAGGATGGGGAGTTTCAGCGAAGCAGAGAGGTCCGCGGGGAGCCGTTCCCCGAGTGCCGCGAGCACCTTCGGGTCGAAATGGTACTCACCGCCGCCCCTCGTCCTCGCCCGGGGGCTTTCTTCGGTGAGCAGGGCGGCGAGGGGCTTCCGCTCTGCAACGATCCCGTCGTTGATTTTCGCGATCTCGAGGCCCATCCAGCGGGTGAACACCGACTCTTCGGTGATCCGCGGGCGGTGGGTCATCTGCCGGCCGGCAGCTGGTACTCCCTCAGCTTGTCTGCCATCTCGCGCAGGCGCTTATCGACGAGATAGTTCACCGTGCCCTCCTTGAACGTCCCGTCCTTCCTCCGCTCGCCGGCAGGCACGCCGGTGAGGACCTCGATCCCCTCATCGATGCTCTTCACGGCATAGATCCTGAACTTCCCGGCCTTTGCCGCCTCGACCATCTCTTCCTTGAGCATGAGGTTCTCCACGTTGCTCGCCGGGATCATCGCCCCCTGTTCCCCGGTCAGGCCCTTTGCCTTGCAGACCTCGAAGAACCCCTCGAGCTTCTCGTTTACACCGCCGATGGCCTGCACCTCGCCCTTCTGGTTCACCGAGCCCGTCACGGCGAGGGTCTGCCGGATGGGGAGACCCGAGAGGGCCGAGAGGATGGCGTAGAGCTCCGTCGACGAGGCACTGTCGCCGTCCACCCCGCCATAGCTCTGCTCGAAGACGAGGCGCGCGGAGAGGGAAAGCGGCTTGTCCTGCGAGAACTTCCCGGCGAGGTACCCGCCGAGGATGAGCACCCCCTTCGTGTGGGTCGGCCCTCCCATGGCCGCCTCCCGCTCGATGTCCACCACCCCGTCCCGGCCGACGCCGATGCTCGCGGTGACCCGGGAGGGGATGCCGAAGGCGAAGTCCCCGAGGCCCATCACCGAGAGGCCGTTCACCTGCCCGACCTTCGCCCCCTCGGTATCGATGAGGAAGATGTTCCGCCCGATGAACTCGTCGATCTTCTGCTGGACCAGGTTCGACCGGTAGATCTTTTCCCCGATGGCCTTCCTGACATGGTCGGCCGTCGTGTACTTTGCGTTGTCCCGGGTGGCATAGAAGGAGGCCTCCCTGATGATGTCGGCAACCATCGCGAACCGGGTCGAGAGCTTGGCCTGGTCATCGGCGAGCCGGGAGCCGTACTCGATGATCTTTGCCACCGCCGACCCGTCGAGGTGCTTCAGGTTGAACTTTTTGCAGAGGGTGCAGATGAAGGCGGCGTACTTCACGGAGTTCTCGTCGTTCCTGTCCATGACCACGTCGAAGTCGGCCTTCACCTTGAACAGGTCCTGGAAGTCGGGGTCGAGGCTGTAGAGGAGCTGGTTGAGCTGGGGGGTTCCGATCAGCACGAGCTTGAGGGCGAGGGGGATGGGCTGGGGCTTCAGCCCCCGGGTGGTGATGAACCCGAGCCGCTCCCCGGGCTCCTCGATTGCCACCTCCCCCGTCTTGAGTGCCGCCTTGATCCCGTCCCATGCAAAGGGATTCCTGAGCAGGTCCTCGACGGGGATGATCATGTACCCCCCGTTCGCCCGGTGTACTGAGCCCGGGCGGATCATGGTGAAGTCGGTGGACACGATCCCGAACTGGACCTCCTTTTCCACCCTCCCGAAGAGGTTCTGGTAGGTCGGGTTCTGCTCGAAGATGACCGGCGCCCCGCCGTCCTTCGAGTTATCGACGATGGCGTTCACCTCGTACTTCTTGAAGGGGAGCTCCCGCAGGAACGGCTGGAGCTGGGGCGGGACCTGGGGCTGCTGGGGCACCCCGAGGAACTGCTCGAGGTTCTCGAGGATGTCGTTCTGGACCGCCTCGATGTACTTCAGGACCTGCGGGAGGTCCTTGTACTTTTCCCTGATATCCGAGATGAGGTGGCCGATGGCAAAGAGCGAGACCTCCCGGTTCAGCTGGTCCACCGCCTCGGTCCCCTTCGTGTCGAGGTCCCTCACCTGCCGGAAGGCGTTCCGCAGGTCGGAGTTGAGCTTCTCCATCCGGCGCTGGATATCGGCCTTCGCCTCGTCGGGCAGGGCGACGAACTCCTCCTCGGGGAGGGGCTTCCCGTCCACCACCGGGATGGTCACGAGGCCGGCGGGGCTCATCTGGATGACAAAGCCCTGCTCCTGGGCGCTCGCCTGGATCTGGGCGAAGAGCTTCGCCTTCTCCTGGTCGATGGCCTTCACCGCGGCCTCCCGCCGGGTGGCATATTCCTCGCTCTCGAAGGCCTTCGGGAGCGATTTCCTCACCTCGGCGATGAAGCCGGCCATCTCCTCCCGGAACTCGGCGCCCTTCCCGGCCGGGAGCCGGATCGCCCTCGGCTCGGATTGCTTCGCGAAGTCGTTCACGTATACCCAGTCGTCGGCCCGGGGTTTCCCCTTCGCAAGGACCGCGAGGAAGTCCATGACCGCCGTTTTCCTCCCCGTCCCGGGGATACCCGAGACATAGATGTTGAACCCCTTCTCGGGGATCTCGAGCCCGAAGGTCAGGGCCCGGAGCGCCCGCTCCTGCCCGATGATCTCCCTGAGTGGCTCGACGGTGTCCGTCGGCTGGCATTCCCGCCCCTTCGGGTCATACGTGTTCCGGTACCGGGTAACTGGCAGAACATCGACCATGGCAGCACCTGTCTTTCCTGGAAAGAGGAGCCCCCGGGCCCTATAAGAACCCATCGTCATGTGGCAAACGGTGAGAGGTCACCCGCATCACCCCTCATTTTCCGGGAACAGCCAGCAGGTTAATATGGGGATCGGGCCATCAGCTGCCAACAGAGAGCCCCCGGGACAGTCGCCGGGGGCGTCATGACGGTGGTACAGGTGGCACGGAGATTCGATGGCTGCACGAAGTCGGGGAACCTCGGGAAGGTCCCGAAGGACCCGGCGATGATCGAGACGGAACTGCGGGAGGGCGAAAACGACCTGGAACTGGCCGGGAATTCCTTCAAGGCCGACAATGACAAGTGGGCGGTGAAACAGTCACACCGGTCCATGCTGCACGCCTTCCGGGCCCTCCTCTTCATGAAAGGGTACGAGGCGAAAGGGGTCGACTGCCTGAAGTACGCCATGGAGGAGTTCTACGTGAAGAAGAAGGTCTTCCCTGCCTCGGTCCTCGAGGACTTCGAGTACGGCCGGGAGGTCGCAAAGGGGAACGACTGCCTCTGCGTCTATGACCGTGGCGACATCGAGGAGCTGCTGGCGTCGAACCGGGTGCTCCTCGAAACCGCCCGGAAGATGGCGGGAAAGGGCTGAAAAAGACAGGACAGGGCCGGGTCACGGCGGCGAGGCCGGGCAGGCCCACGGGCCGTATCTCCCGATCCCCCACTCCCAGGTATTCGTATCCCGGCAGACGGCCGGTTTCGTCGGGTGGATGGCGCACAGGAACCGCCCGTCCCGTGCATCGACGAGAAACGGGCAGGTTTCCATTTTCTCACCGGATACCGGGTCGGTCCAGCCGGTAGCGGGTTCCATCGTTGCGAGCAGGGCTGGCCCGAGGTCTGCGGCGGTCCGGCATGACCCGTCCGTGTTCCTCCCTGCAGCGATGTACCTGAGGATATCCCGCCGGCCTTCCGCGTGCCACCTGAGCAGGTCCGCGGCCTTTGCCCAGTGATAGCCCCGGTACTGCCGGCAGCACCACCCGCACTGGATACACTGCATCTCCGGCACATCTTCCCGGGAACGAAAAAAACATTCGGGTTCTTCCTGGATGGACAGGGATGTCCAATCCCCCAGGCAGGATCCGGTGAATTGTCGTGTCAGGGATTGCGATCACGCAGATATCCGCGTTTTTCCCGTCGATCCATTCCTCCCGCGGGTCGCGACCAGTTTCTCCTTTTCGAGAATAGAGGATAGTTTTATATAATGGTGCATAGGTTGCTGAATAACCACCAGGTCCACCCGGAGACCGAGGGCCGGGTGATACGGGTAGGGGTGAAGGAGCGATGGAGAGAGGAATAACGGGGGGCTCGAACCGGGGAACTTTGATCTTCGTGTGCCTGCTTCTTTGCCTGGTGCCAGCCGGTGCAGTTGCCGGTTCATTCGTGTATTCCGGGCAGTGGGGAACCTATGGGTCAGGCGCAATGCAGTTCAGCATGCCGTGGTGCATCGCCCTGGACGGGAGCGGGAACGTCTATGTCGCGGACCAGGGGAATGACCGCATCCAGGTATTCACACCGTTTGGTGGATTCGTGAGGGAATGGGGAACCAGCGGGGCTCTTGACGGGCAGTTCGTGCGGCCCAGCGGCGTCGTCGTGGATGGGAGCGGCACCGTGTATGTCACCGATACCTACAACAACCGGGTAGAGGAATTCACCCCGACTGACGTTTTCGTGAGGGCTTGGGGATCCGCCGGATCCGGCACCGGCCAGTTCCACTACCCGATCGGCATTGAACTTGACGGGAGCGGGAACGTCTATGTCGCGGACTCCTACAACCACCGCATCCAGGAATTTACATCGACCGGAGCCTTCGTGAGAGAGTGGGGATCGGAAGGGAGCGGTGACGGGCAGTTCTCCTATCCGACGGATGTGGCGATCGACGGGAGCGGCGATGTCTATGTCGCAGATGGTAACAACCACCGCATCCAGGAATTCACCTCGACCGGCGTGTATGTAAGGCAGTGGGGATCGTACGGGTCCGGTGACGGGCAGTTCGCCTATCCGGCGGGTATCGACGTGGACGTGTATGGCAACGTCTTTGTCGCCGATACCTTCAACCACAGGGTCCAGGAATTCACGCCTGACGGGCACTACGTGACCCAGTGGGGATCGGTGGGAACGGGAGACGGCCAGTTCCAGGACCCCACGGATTTCGTTATCAGCGATAACGGTGCCATATATGTCGTTGATTCCGGGAATGCGAGGGTAGAGGCGTTCTCCCCCGTCTGCCAGAATACCCCGTGCGTCCCCGAATTCCCGACGGCGATCCTGCCGGTGCTCTTCCTGACCGGCTTTTCGTTCCTGGTCATTGTCTTGAAGAGGAGAGCCTGAATCCTCCATATCATCCTTTGCATCCCTCCTTTCCGGTTCGTCCGGTTGAAACCACGACCCCGGATTGCCGGCCGTTTTCCCGTGGCGGCGGCCATCGGCCGGTTTGCGGGATTGTTATAAGAATGCAGAAGTCCGGAGAGGCCTCAGTACCACACCCGGTCCATCGCGACCCGGCCGTCGTCGAAAAACCCGACCCCCTCCATTTCGAGCAGCCTCCGCTTCATGTCGGGCCCTTCCTGGAACCCGCCGGGCTTTCCGTCTGACCGGACGGCACGGTGGCAGGGGATGACGATGGGGAACGGGTTCCGGGCAAGGGCGTTCCCAACCGCCCGCCCGGCACCCGGGTGGCCGATGTACCCGGCGATCCTCCCGTAGGTGCTCACGTACCCCCGGGGGATGCCGGCCTCGGCGAGGAGCACCTTTTGCTGGAAGGGTGGGCATTGCTCCAGGTCAAGAACCCCGAGCTCGAACCGCACATCACGACCCTCGAGAAACCGCCTGATCCCCTCCGCCAGTGCCCGGAGCCGGGGATCTGCCGGCTCCCGGGCGAAAAAACGAGGGTTCACCGGGATGTCCGCCCCGCGATTTCCGGGGAGAATAATTCTCTGTACCGGATGCCCGGATCCTGGTCCGGTCCAGGCGATTCCCACCGGTCCGAAGGCAGTCTGGATCGCCGTAAACTTCGTACCGTTCAGGCCAGGCATCTTTCCACCGGTGTGTCTCCGGGGAGGTGCCGACCGGCGATCCAGCCTGGATCCCGCGACCGGCGGCAGGGTGCATCACCCGGTCGGGGTCTCCACAAGCTTCACCCTGGCTTCCGCCTTGCGGTTTTCCCGCATGACGACGAGGGTGATGACGTCCCCGATTTTCCTGTCGATGAGGATGTTCGAGAGGGCCGTCATGTCGGGGACCTTTTTCCCGTCGACGGTGAGGATGATGTCACCGGCGGTGATCCCCTGCTGCCCCGCAGGACCGTCCTCGAAGCTCCGGGTGATGAGGATCCCCTCCGTTGCCCCGAGGTGATAGTATTCAGCAAGCTCCTTCGTTACCCCCACCCCGAAGATCCCGAGCCAGGGACGAACCACCCTGCCGTGCTCCATGAGTTCCTTCGCGATGCGCATGGCGAGGTTGACGGGGATGGAGAACCCGATGCCCTGGGCGAAGGGGATGCTCGCCGAGTTCATGCCCACGACCCTCCCTTCACCGTCGAGAAGGGGACCTCCGCTGTTCCCGGGGTTGATATGGGCATCGGTCTGGATCAGGTTCTCGAAGACACCCCCCTCGGCCTGGATGGTCCGGTTGAGGGCGCTGATCACGCCCACGGTCACCGTCGGGCCGTGGAGCATGAACCCGAAGGGGTTCCCGATCGCGATGGCCGTCTGCCCGACCCGGATATTGTCCGAGTCCCCGAGCTTCGCGACCGGGAGCGTGTGTGCCCCCGGGTCAACCTTGATCACCGCGACGTCGGTTGTCGGGTCGGTTCCAACGGGCTTCCCCTCGAGCCGCGTGCCATCGAACATGCTCACCATCATGCCCTGGGCCGCACCCGCGATGTGGTGGTTCGTCAGGATGTACCCCTTCGGGTCGATGACAATGCCCGAACCCACGCCCTGGAGTGGCACGACATTCATGTACGCATCGTGGACCAGCATGACCGTGTTGATGTTCACGACGCTGGGGCTTGCCTTCTCGATGATGGCGACCAGGAGGTCCTCGTCCATGTGCTGCATTTTTACCACTTCCGGGAGCCGCTGCGTCCTCCCTGTTGATAAGGCTTGCATCCGGTTACAAAGGGTGAGCCGTGAAGACCCGGGAGTTCAGGGGCAGTCTCCAGCGGTTCGCCTGTCCATGTGAAAACCTTCGTCAGGAAAACCGGTCACGAAACACCTCGTGCACAGGACGGTTCTGCCACGGCTATCTCATTCCATGAGCCGGGAACAGCCGTCGTCCCCCTGAACCGAATGGGCCCGCTGAGATTCGAACTCAGGATCTTCGCCGTGTGAAAGCGACGTCATAGCCGACTAGACCACGAGCCCCATGCATCGACCGGGATTCGAACCCGGGCTATTGGCTTGGAAGGCCAATATCATGCCTCTAGATCATCGATGCAGCATCCCATGAATATTCTCTCTGGAGCCTTTAGCCTTTCCCTGTCCGCCGTCGACGGTGGGAAAACCGGGTTGGGGTTTATTCCATGAAAGGAAAGCATCCGGTACCGGGAAGGCCCTGGTGAGAGCTCCCGCGCCCGGAGGGCTGATCAACGGGAAGGCTGGACAGTGCCTTTGTTTTGTTTCCGTATATGCCACCATACTCCGCCTTGCAAATATATAAATAAAGACCGGAAGGTATGGCTCATTCATACGAGGGAGAGGGATGGCTTTTGGTTTTCTGAAACAGGGAGATGACAAGGGCGGGGATGCGGAGAAGAGGGCGGACGCGAGTGTCAGGGCCCTGAGAGCGAGGCTGATGGAACTCAAGGGGCTCCTCGACAGCTGGGCGGATGATTCCCATAACGCGGGTTCCATGATCGAGGAATTTAATTTCAAAGAATACCTGGGGAAGATCGACACACTGTTCACGGAATCGGGGGTCCTCCTGAAGGCCGATTGCAACGTGATGGAGAAATCGGCTGGAACGATGGAACGGTTGAGTTGCGTCTGGGAGGAGGTCGGGAGCGAACTGGGCCAGCTGAAGAACCTGGCGGGGTCAACGAACCTCGAGAAGGATATTCCTGATAAGATCAGGGACATCAACCCGAAACTCTGCCGGGCGATCCTGCTCTGTAACCGGATGGTAATTCCCCGCCAGGTGAATGAATACCTGCACAACCAGTGGACCGGAGGGCGGCTGGTCTTCCACGACGTGTTCAAGGACGTGGTCTGCCCGGATCAGGAGAAGGAACTCCTGGAATGGATGCATGATCAACCCATGCGGGTAGATGGTATCGTTGACACGTCACAGGGGGTCATTATCGCGGTCTCGCCGAACAGGGTGAGACAGGCCGGGAGTCTTGCCATCTTTGCCGGATTATTCCTTGTCGGTTACCTCGCCCCATGGTTGCTGAGCTCGGTGTTCAGCAGACTGGTCGGCCCTGGATGGCCGATTCCAAGTACCATGTCCCTGAACCTGATTACGGTCTACACGTTCCTGGTGATCGGCGCCATCGGGCACGGGGCCATCGACCTCCTGAAGGATGAGCGTGCCGGAAGTGGCATAGCAAGTTCCGCCTTCGGCGAAATGCTCAGGTATGTCCACAGCAGGGAATCGGCGGTGTTCAGGTCCTGGCTGATGCTCATGGCCGTTTTCGTCGGGCTTGTCTTCACCCAGACATCGATATCCTGGCAGATGGCTCTTGCGAGCGGGTATTCCCTTGACAGCATCTTTGACGTGTTCTCCGAGCAGATCACCAAGCGTGCAGCCACGGCCGCAGAAGAGGCCAGGGCCCAGGCCGCGAAAGCCTTTGGGGCGTCTGGATCGACACCATAGAAAGGGAGGGTGAAAACGGGACCCGGGGAAGATCAATCGGGCATCGGGATACCAGGTGAGGGACTACCGGGGTCCGGGATTTCTACCCGCTCCGGGGCCTGATCCGTGAAATGGCCTCAAAATAATTGAGGAACATCCGGATCCCTCCCGAGGCCTGCCGCCAGTCGAAGTGCTCGTTGGCCGAGTGGTAGCCATGCGACGGGAGGGAGAGGCCGAGGAAGCTGATCGGGACCCCGAGAATCCCGTCCAGGGCGGTCACCGCCCCGATGGACCCCCCTTCCCGTGAGAAGACCGGGTCCTTTCCGAACCCGGCCCGCATCGCTGCCCGGGCCGCGAGGGCGTACGGGCCACGGTGGTCTCCGAGGTACGGCTGGAGAGCAGGGGCGAAGGTCACCCTGACATCGGGGTTCACCCGCTTCACGAACGCCCGGAAGAGCCGTGCGACCCGGGCCGGGTCCTGGCCGGGGACGAGGCGCATCGAGACCTTTGCCCCGGCCCGGTGGGGGACGATGGCCTTTGCCCCCGGGCCGGTGTACCCGCCGGTAATGCCGTGCACCTCGAAGGTCGGCATCGAGGAAAACGCCCTGACCGCGTCGATTCCCGTCCGGATGTTCCGGCGGACGGAGCCAAGCCCGAGGTCACGGGCGAATCCCTGTGCCGTGAATCCCGAGGCAGAGACGAACCGCTTCAGCTCCTTCGGATCGGGCCTCCGGATCCCGTCGTAAAACCCCGGGATCTTCACCTCCCCGGTCGCCGCATCGCAGCAGGCGGCGAGGAGCTGCGAGATCTCGAGGAGCGGGTTCCTCGCGACCCCCCCGGCCACCCCGGAGTGGACATCGGCCTTCGCGGTTTCGAGGGAGAGGGTGGCGGGGAGCAGCCCGCGGAGCCCGTAGGGGATGGAAGGGGTCCCGCGGGCCACCCAGATGGTGTCCGAGACGATCACCGAGTCTGCCCGGACCTTCGGCCTGTTTTTCCTGAGGAAGGAGGGAAAGTGGGGGCTGCCGATCTCCTCCTCGAGCTCCCAGATGAACCGGAAGTTCAGCGGGATCCCGGCGTCCACCGCGAGGGATACCGCGGTCATTGCCGCGAGGGCAGGTCCCTTGTCATCCGTTGCGCCCCGTCCATAATACCGGCCCCGGGCAAGGGTGAGTGAGAAGGGGTCCGTGTCCCATTCAGCCGGATCGGCAGGCTGGACGTCGAGATGGTTGTAGAGGGCCACCGTGGGGTTACCGGGACGGGCGGCGAGGGCACCGGATATGACGGGGTGTCCCCCGGTGGGCATAATCTCAACCCGGGCACCGATGCCCGTGAGGAGGCCGGCCGCTGCCTCTGCGCACCGCTGGACATCGGGGGCATGTCCCGGCTCGGAGCTCACGCTCGGGATACCGACAAGGAGGGCGAGGTCCTCCTCGTACCGTTTCCTTATGTCCCGGATCCTGCCCTGGAGTTCCGGTACCGGGAGCGGGGGATGCGCCATGCGTTGATCGTTGAGGGTAGGCCCGACCGGGATTAAAGCCTTCGCGGATGCTCACCGGGGAGGAGTGTCCCGATCACGGTATCATAGCCCCTCGCGAGAACTGAAGCCCCGTACAGGGGCGCGAGGCCGTCGAGGGCGGTGAGCCGTATCTCCGGGAGGGGGAGGAACCGGTCGACGTGGGCGATGAGGGGCGCGAGGACGAGGTCCTCGTTCCGGAGGACGACCGAGCCGTCCAGGATGATCCGCGAAGGGTCGTAGGCGACGATGACGTCCGAGATGCCCCTCCCGTTGATCTTCCCGAGGGCTTCCATGAACCCGAGGGCCACCCGGTCTCCTTTCCCGGCCGCCGCGAAGATGCCCGCTGCCGATGATCCGTCGATTCCCGCCGGATCCAGGCCGGACGACCGGCACCACTCCCCGAAGAACCGGGGGATGAACCGGCCCGATGCATATCCCTCCCAGTGGCCCGTTCCGCCGCAGCCGCAGGGGAGGTTCCAGGAGCTGTCGACGTGGAAATGCCCGATCTCGGCAGCGTTCCCGTCCCTCCCGAGGACGAGCCTCCCGTTCGAGACGACCCCGCCGCCGATGCCGGTCGAGAGGGTGACGTACACGAGGTCCGGGCAGCCTGCTCCGGCCCCGAAGACCACCTCCCCGAGGACCCCGGCATGGCAGTCATTCGCGAGCCGGACAGGAAGGCCGAACTCCTCACCGAGGGGGTCCGCGAGGGGAATTTCTCCGAAGGGCAGGTTGGGGGGCCGTACGATCGACCCCCGGCGATGGTCGATGGGCCCGGCAGCCGATATCCCGAGGGCCGCGGGGGAGGACCCCGGGATGGAAGGGAGGAGCCTCCGGATGAGTGTTGCCAGGCGGCGGGCGATCACCTCCGGCGAATCGCCGGTAGACGGGGTAGGAGCGGCGTTTTGCGCAAGGATTTTTCCGCCCGGTCCGAAGAGGGCGACCCGGGTGGTCGTGGCCCCGAGGTCGACGGCGACGACCGGCCTGTCCTCATCCCCCATCGGGCACCCCTGGCAGGAAAAGAAGTGGATTATACCCCGGCCCCGGATGCCAGCTCGGCCTCGATTCTCTCCAGAGCCGCGACCCTCTTTTCGAGGGGCGGGTGGGTGGAGAAGAGCTCCAGGATGCTCCTTCCCGAGATGGCCGGGATGATGTAGAACATGTTCGCACCCTCGACGGCCTGCTTCTGCTCGGGCGGGACATAGTCCATCCGCTGGCTGATCTTCTGAAGCGCGGTGATCAGGTCATGCGGGCGTCTCGTGATGAGGGCACTCCCCCGGTCGGCGGCGAATTCCCGGTACCGGGAGAGGGACCGGATGAGGAGCGTCGAAACGAGCCAGACGACGATGGCCACGATCCAGGCGATGAGCCAGGGATTTCCCTGGTCCCTGCGGTTGCCGAGGGAGAAGAGCCAGGCGTTCTGCATGATGATGGCCGCGACCATGGCGAGGAAGGAGGCGATGGTGAGGGTGAGGACGTCCCGGTTCTTCACGTGGGTGAGCTCGTGGGCGATGACCGCCTCGAGCTCCTTCGGCTGGAGGACCCGCATGATGGAATCGGTCACCGCGACGACGGCGTGGCTCGGGCTCCGGCCGGTGGCAAAGGCGTTCGGCACCGGCGTCTGCATGACGGCGACCTTCGGCGTCGGGAGGTCCGCCTCGGCGGCGAGCCGGGCGACCATGGCATGGAGCTCGGGGAACTCCTGGTCCCCGACGATGCGTGCCCTCGTCGTCCAGAGGACGAGCTTGTCCGAGAAGAAGTACTGGACGAATGCGAGGCCCCCTGCGACGAGGATGAGCCCGGCGACCCCCACCCCGAGGGCCGAGAGCACGGCGATGAAGATGAGGTACACGATGAGGAGGAGAAACATCGTGAACCATACCCGCACGGTAAGTCCGAAGTCGCGCTGCCACTTCATAGTATCCTAATTATAAGGGAATCCTCCTCTTAATACATTCGACCGCGCCCGAATTGGAGCGTTTTTGCGGCTTCCCTGGGGAAACGAACGGCGATTCACGGGTATCGCGCAGGGGGGAACCGGGGCGGCCCGCAGGGGTTCCTGCGAAGGGGAATCCTTTTAACTCGCGGCGATCTGACACTGGTTTGTATGGCCGGGGAGGAGGAAGGGGAAGGGGACCTGTCTGATGTCGCCTACGGCCTCTTCGAGATCCTCCTCTCGCGGGGCCTCCGGGAGCAGGGCCGCTCCCTCTTCGGGCTCGTCGAGGCCGGCACCGATTTCCGGCCCGACTTCACCGCCATCTTCTCACGGTTCGCGGCCGACTACCCGTCGCTTGCAGAGGCGCTCGCCGCACGGTTCGGGTCAACCGACGCGCTCTACACCCTGCTCACGCAGGGCGAAGGGGTAGTCCCGACGAAGACCACCCTCATGTACTGGATCGTCCAGGACGCCCCTGATACGGCGGCCGGGGCCATCGACGCCGAGACGGCGGGCAAGTGGCTCGTCTTCCGGGAGGATGCCGGGGTCGAGGAGCTCTGGCAGAAGATCAGGAACGCCACCGCGGCAGGCGAACTCGGGATCTCGGCAAAGGTCTCGACAGCCAAGCCGAACCCCGAGTCCCGCGACACGCGCAAGGTGATCTACGTGTACACGAAGGACTGGGCAGACGAGGCAGACGTCATGCGGGTCAGGGAACGGCTCAGGGAGATGGGGGTCATCGAGCGGATCGGGTACAAGCGGAACATCGAGACCTTCGCCGGCGAATACTCGGAGAAGGGAAAGAAGGTCACCTATTACAGCGCGTGACCAATGGGAAAATCCGAAATACCGGGACGAAAAAAGAAACCGGGAAAAAAAGATTTTCTCAGTCTTTCCGTTCCTTGTTCTTCGGGCGCAGGTGCGTGTAGTTGCACTTGCGGCAGTGCGTGGCGCGGGGGGCGTTCCTTGCATTGCAGCGCATGCAGATCTGCACATTCAGGAGACGCGCCTCCGCCTCGGGAAACCGTGCCATGACTCGAGATCCTCCTCGTTCAGCCTGTAATAAATGGAGGCCGGCGGTGATAAGGGTTATGCCGGCCGGTACCTCAGAAACACCTTCCCGTTCCTGAAGGGTCTCGTTTCGAGGAGTTCCAGGTTCATCCGGTCCACGTCTCTGAAAAGGTACTTCCCGGCCCCGAGGATGACCGGGTTGACCATGAGCTGGTATTCATCGATGAGGCCGAGCCGGGCGAACTGCTGGACAATGGAGCCGCTCCCGAGGATGACGAAGTCCCGATCCGCTTCCCGCTTCATTTTCATGATCTCGTCCCGCCTGATCTCGTTGATGACCTGCACGTTTTTCCAGACTCGACCGTCCATCACGGGTTTCATGGTCCTCGAGAAAACCATCTTCGGCGTTGTGTTCATCACCCGGGCCACGTCAGGGTCCATCTTCATCGCCTCCGGGGTCGGCCAGTACGAGGCCATCATCTCGTATGTCGTGCGACCGAAGATCAGGGTCCCTGACCCTCCCGATGCCCGCGCCGAAAATTCACGGTCCTCCTCGTCCCCGCCCTTGAACCAGTCGATCTCACCGTTCGGACCGGCGAAGAACCCGTCGAGAGACACGTGGGTGAACGAACCGATCTTTCCCATGATTTCTCCACTACGCGCCCGGTCCCTGATAAAGTTACCGGTGGCCTGCTCGCCACCAGTCCCTGAAAGCCCCGAGCGCCCGGGCCCGGTGGGAGATCCGGCTCTTCTCTTCGAGGGAGTGTTCGGCGAGTGTCCGCCCGTCCACTTCGAAGATCGGGTCGTACCCAAACCCCTCCCGGCCCCTCGGTGAGCTGGTGATGACCCCGTCGATCCGGCCCCGGAAGATGCGGATACCCGACTCATCGGCATACCCGATCGCCGTTTCAAAAAAAGCCCCCCGCTCATCCGCGTCCTCAAGAAGCCGGAGGATCCCCTGGTACCCGATCGTGTCGAGGACGAACGCCGCGTATGGCCCGGGGAACCCCTTCAGGGCCTGCACCGAAAACGCCGTATCGTCAACGATCAGGGGGCGGTCCAGATGTTCCCAGGCAAACTTCGCCTTTCCCCCGGCGATCTCCCCCACGTCGGAATTCCGGAACTCGGGGCACTCGAGCTTAACGTGCTCGACGGCGGGGTTGCCCCCGAAGAAGGCCTCCACCTCCCGAGCCTTGTGGGCATTCGAGGTGACCACCGCGAGCCTCACAGGTATCGCCCCCGGTGCTCGATCTCCCGCTCCCTCGCGAGCACGTCCTCGTACCCGGGGAACTCCTCGGCGTACCCCTCGGTGAAGGCCTCCTGGAGTGCCGCATGGTCCGCTGTGGTGCTTTCCAGCGTCTGGAAGAAGACATGGAGGTCCACCCCGCGGGCTTCGACATCGGAAGAAACGAGCGCGAGGCCGAAATCGATGAGCACGCAGCCCTCTCCCCGGACGATGATGTTACTCGTGGTGAGGTCCCCGTGGATGATCCCCGCCGAATGGAGCCTCCCCACCATCCTCCCTGCCTCCCGGACGGTTCCGGGGGTAAGCGCCTCCTTGAGGAGCGGCCCCTGCACCCGCTCCATCACGAGGGTATCTCCCGTGACGTCCCTGATGACCGGGGTCGGGACCCCGCTCCTCCGGGCCTGGGAGATGATCCGTGACTCGGCCCGGGTCCGCTCGGCGATGAGCCGGGCATCGAGTGACGGGACCCGGTACCGCTTGCCGCACCGGCGCTTCTCCACCGCGTCCTTCCCGATGGTGACCACCGCCTCCGCCCCGCGTGCCTCCTCGGTCCCGTCCTCCCTGACGTTGTGCCGGATGACCATCCCCTCGCCGGGCGCCCGCCAGGTCACCTCGACATCGTCGGCCCGGTAGCCGGGGATGATGTGGGACTCCTCGATCGGGAGCGACCGGCCCGAGGCGAGCATGAGCCTCCCGGTGTAGGCGATCATGGCGCCGTTGTCCCCCAGGTAACGGGGCTCGGGCACCGCGAACCGTGCCCCCCGGTCCTCGCACATCTCCCGGACCATCTGCTGGAGCCGGCGGTTTGCCCCGACCCCGCCGACGAGGATTACCTCCTCCTTCCCGGCGTGAGCGAGGGCCCGCTCGGTCACCTCGACGCACATCGCAAAGGCGGTTTCCTGCAGGCCGGCGCAGACATCCCCGACGGGGGCCTTCGCCTCCTTTGCCGCCGAGACGATGCCCGAAAAGGCAAGGTCCATCCCCTTCACGGTGTAGGGAAGTGCGACCGGCTCCCCCTTCGCGGCGAGGGCCTCGATGGCAGGCCCGCCGGGGTGGGGGAGGTCCATGGTCCGGGCGAACTTGTCGAGGGCGTTCCCGAGGCCGATATCGAGGGTCTCGCCGAAAATCCGGTACCTCCGGTTCAGGAACCCGAGGACCTGCGTGTTCGCACCGCTCACGTAGAGAACAATGGGATCGTTGAAGCCCGTTGCGAACCGGCCGATCTCGACGTGGGCGACGCAGTGGTTCACCCCGACGAGGGGGACTCCCCGGCCGAGGGCGAGCGCCCGTGCGGCGGTCGCGGTCGTCCGGAGGCAGGGGCCGAGGCCGGGCCCCTGCGAGAAGGCCACGCCCGAGATGGAGGGAACTCCCTCCAGTGCCCGGGCGACCACCTCCTTCATAACCTGGGCATGGTGCTGGGCGGCCTCCCGGGGATGGATGCCGCCCTGCGGGGGCTTATAGGCATTGGAAAAAAGGGTGACCAGGTCTTCATCGAAGACCGAGGCAGAGAGGTTCCAGGCCGTGCCCTCGATCCCCAGCACTGGCCCTTTCTGCATCACTGGTAATTTCGCAGTTCTTTCTTATTCCTTTTTCTTGAACTCGGTGTACCCGCACCGGCCGCAGGAGACCCGGTCCTTGTGCTCGGCCATGAGGACTCCGGGGCCACACCGGGGGCAGTGCTTCCTCGTGGGGACCGCCTTCCCGTCCTGCAGGGTATAGTAGGACGACCGCTTCGCTGCCATCAGGCACCCGCCTCCTTCGCAGGCTCCTTTGCAGGCTTCGGCGCGGGCTTATGGGCCTCCTTCGGGGCCTCTTTGGGAGCTTCCTTTGCCGCCTCCTTTGGTGCGGCGGCCGCTGCGGCCTCCTTCGGGGCCGCCTGTGCCGGCTCGGCCTCTGCCCCCTCCTTTGCCTTCGGTTTGCCCCGGGCCGAGAGGTAAGGCTGCTCGGTCCGCGCAAGGCTCGCCTCGTCGTCGTACACCCTCGCGGAGCCGAGCATCGTCCTCTCCCCGAACCGGGTCTTCACCGAATCGAGCACCACCTTTTTCTCGTCGAGGTTCAGGATGGCGCAGACCTTGCCCATCACCTCGCTCCGGGAGGGGGTGCTCCCCGTGTATCCCAGGGTGAAGGTGAGCTCCCTGCGCTTGAGGAGCTCGTTCCTCCGGTCCCCCGTGACCTTGAGATCAGCCGTTGGTATCATCGGTATCCTCCATACATTTGCTCCCTGTTTATTTAAAGGGTGGTGCCTCTCCTGCCGGCCCGGAATTCTCCTCGTGGACGAACCTCTCCACGAAGGCCGTCGCAAGGGCTTTCGCCTCCCGGTCGACCTCCCGGAGGACCACCCCCTCCTTCGGCTGCCCGTAGAGGATCACCGCTCCCTGCGGGGCGGCGAGCACGAGGGGGAGGACCGCGAGGTCCTCCTCTCCCTCGACGAAGATGAGGGCCGGGGGGTTCTCCACGGCGTCCCGGATGGCCCGGACGAGCTCGTCGGAGATGGTGCCGGCCGGGTTGCGGGCGAGGATCCGCCGGAAGGGAAGCTCCGGCACCCTGGTGCAGGGCGCCCGCATCGTGTGGCCGTCGATGATCGCGACCCGGGGGGAGATGCCCTCCTTCACCAGGTTGTGGGTGACCACGTCGCCGACGGCATAGACTGTCCTCCCCCGGATCCTCGGGAGGAGGGAACGGATGTCGGGATACACCTCCCCGAAGGGCCTCCGGAGGGACGACCGCTCGGCCTCGGGGAGGCGCCGGTGCATCAGCGGACCTTCAGGGCGTAGCGTCCGGCGAGCTTGATATTGAGCCGCCTCGCCATCTCGGAGTGCTCCGGGTCGATGATGACGAGGTAGCCTGCCCAGTCCTGGGTGAGGAGCGGCGACCCGCAGACGGCGCAGGCCTCCCCCTCCACCACCCGGTGGCACTGCCGGCAGACGTTGGCCTGCTTCTTACGCACCACCATGGCTCTTCACCTTCTCCTGCTCCTTCTCGAGGTCCTCGGCGAGCCAGCGCTGGGTCCCGAGGCCCGCCTGGCGCATCGTGAGGCCAATCTTACTCTCCCGGGGCTCCCGCTCGTTCAGCGAGAGGGTGACGACCCGGGCCCGCACCGCGTCCCCCACGCCGATGTACCGCTTGGACTCCTGGCAGATGAGCCGGCCGTTCTTCTCGTCGTAGTTGATGAAGTCGTCCGAGATCTGGCTCACGTGGAGCATCGCGTCGATGGGGCCGAGCGAGACGAAGCACCCGAAGGTGGTGGTCTCGACCACGTCCCCCTCGATGACCTCCTGGAGGGCGAGCCGGAGCACGAGCGCCTCGAAGGTCACGTCGTAGTAGACCGCCCCGTCGCCGGGGATGAGCTCCCCCTCTCCGACGGAGAGGATCTTCGTCACGGCGATGAAGATGCCGATCTCCCGGTCGATGGCCCCCTCGAGCTGCTGCTGGAGGACGTTTAACACCACCGCGTTCAGGGGCTCCCCCAGCCGGTTCGGGGGCACCCGCACCTTGTCCACGAGCTTCATCTTGAAATACATGGCTTCCAACCTCACCCACGGATGAATTCGAGCCGTTTCCGGCCCCTGAGGGTCACAACCCCGAGTCCCTTTTCAAGGAGGGAGTTCCGCAGCGCCCGGTCGTTCGTCACGACGACACACCCCGCATCCTCCGCCACCCGGATTACCTCGCTGTCCACGTCCCGGGGGCCGCCCTCTGGGGAGGGGAGGACGGTGCAGCGGCCGGCGAGGCCGAGCCCCACCCGCGCCGCCGGTGCGTCCCGGCCCTTCCCGGAGCCGATGCCCCGGAGCTCACGCACCACCCCTTCCAGGGTGAGGAGCTCGCAGGCGCCGAATATCCCTTCCAGCTCCCGGACCAGGTCGACCCCGAACTGGACCGGGATGAGGAAGGCGTTCGTGTCGAGGAGGACCTTCACTCGCCCAGCACTCCCATCCCGATGAGCCGCCACCTGCCGCCCACCTGCCGGCTGATGGCGATCCGGGCCCCTGCCTCGGCGCAGACGGGCCGCTTCAGGACCGCCTCGACCTGGTCCTTTCTCACGTTCGCCACGAGCCCGACCGTGACCGCCGTCCCCACCGAGAGCATGAGGGGCTCCTTGATCTTCAGGGGCTCGACGTTCACCTCGCTCTCGGACCCGACGACCCGCTCCATGAGCGTCACCTGGAACTGGAGCCGGTCCCGGACCGGAGGGAGCTTCCCGGGGAGGCCCGCCACTTGGCCCGCGAGGGCGTCGCTCTTCGCGAGGGCCGGGTCGAGCTTCGTCCCGACCCCGAGAAGCCCCCCGGGGGTCGCCTCTGCCACCCGCTTCGATCCCGTCTGGATGGAGGTGACCTGGGTCACGATGGGCTCCCACTTCGTCCGGTTCTCCACCTGCATCGAGATCCCTGGCCGGATCTCGAAGTCGTCTCCTTCGTGGAGCACTCCCCGGATCAGGGAGCCTCCGATGACGCCGCCCCGCAGGTCCTTCAGGCTCGAGCCGGGCTTGTTCACGTCGAAGGACCGGGCAATGAGCATCACGGGCGATGCAGACGGGTCCCGCTCGGGCTCGGGGATGGTGGTATCGAGGGCCTGGATCAGCGCCCCGATATTGATCCTCTTCTGGGCCGAGACGGGCACGATCGGGGCTCCGTCGGCGACGGTCCCCCTGATGAAGGCCCGGATCTGCTCGAAGTGGACCATTGCCTCCTTCTGGGTGACGACATCGATCTTGTTCTGGACGATGACGATCTTCCTGATCCCCACCATCGAGAGGGCCATCAGGTGCTCCTTGGTCTGGGGCTGGGGGCATGGCTCGTTCGCAGCGATCACGAGCATCGCCCCGTCCATGAGGGCCGAGCCCGAAAGCATCGTGGCCATCAGGGTCTCGTGGCCGGGTGCATCGACGAAGGAGACGGTCCGGAAGGGGGCCGCCTTGTCGCCGCAGGCGGGGTTCGCGGCGCTCGTCGAGTACCCTTCGGGGTTATCCGTCCCGTCGCACCTGAAGAAGGTGGCGTCGGCGTACCCGAGCCGGATCGAGATCCCCCGCTTGATCTCCTCGCTGTGACGGTCGGTCCATACCCCGGTGAGTGCTGAAACGAGCGTCGTCTTCCCGTGATCGACGTGGCCGACGACCCCGATGTTCACCCCGGGTATGGTAACGTCCCGCAAAAGCCTTCAGACCTCCCTAACGTATATAGCTCCGGTATACTTATACCTGATCCGAGAGGCGCGGCGGGGCCCGGTGGACCCCGGGCGCCCCTGGACTGGGGGATGTGGCCAGTTCCGACGGAGTCCGCGTGGATCGACGATGGCAGGCCGTACCCGAAATCTTGAACTTCTCCCCACCCAAATCCCCTGTTCAGTGGTTCGATGGAACACGAGACCGATCTCTCACGGGTCGGGATATCCCTCCCCCAGCTCCTCCTCGAGAAGTTCGACGAGATCATCACGATCCGGGGCTACTCCTCCCGCTCGGAAGGTATCAGGGACGCCATCCGGGCCTACATCACCCACTACGAGTGGATGTCCGACGTGAAGGGCGAGCGGCAGGGGGTCATCACCATGGTCTACGACCATACCCAGCGGGGGCTCATGCAGACCCTCCTCGACATCCAGCATGACTACGGGTACGTGATCCAGGCCTCGCTCCACTCCCATGTCACCCATGACCGGTGCCTGGAGGTCATCCTCCTCCGGGGCGAGGGAACGGAGCTCAAGCACGTCGCCGAACGGCTCATGTCCCAGAAGGGGGTGGAGTCGGTGAAGCTCACCACCATCCCCGTGCAGGGCTGATACCTTCGGCTCAGCCGCCGCCGTCGCAGAGCTCGTCCGCCGAGAGCCACTGGGACTGGACCGACCGGGCGGTCTCCCGCTCCTTTGCGATCTGCTCGAGCTCCCCGCCGCCCTTCCGTTCCTCCTTCACGCCCTTTGCCTCGAAGGCGATGAGCTGGTCGGTCCGGTAGAGGAGGTGGGTGCTGTCGAGCTCGGCAAAGGTGTCCCGCTCGATTTGCTCGATCCGCACGATCTTCCCCGTTGTCCCCGTCCTCGGGTAGCGGACGGTCATCCCGACCGCCGCCTCTCCAGCCTGCATGAGGATATCATCCATTTCGCCACCTATAAAAGGATAGCCCCCCTTCTCTCCCGGCATGGAGCTCGCCATCGGGGACGGGGAAAAGCGGTTCTTCCTCGGGGCACACCGGGCAAGGGACCCGGCCGAAACCGTCGCCGGGATGGAGCCACTCATGCGGGAGATCGGGGCCCTCGACCTCGCGGAGTGCACCGAGAAGGACCGGCACGCCATCCCCTGCTTCGCCCTCGTCCGGCGGAGGGCAGGGGCGGGGGTCCCCCAGGTCCACGTCGGGAGGGGGATGACCGCCGACGAGGCGATGGCGTCTGCCCTCGCGACCGGTATCGAGCGGTATTCGGCCGAGTACCGGGGGGACCCGATGAAAACCGGGAGTTACGAAGAGATCGGCCTCAAGAGGGCGGTCGACCCCGCCGGGCTGTTCCCCTCCCGGCCGCTGGTGTCCGGGGAGAAGATCCACTGGAGCCCGGGCTATGACCTCATGGAACATGCCGAGGTCTGGGTCCCCTCCAACGCCGTGTTCCTCCCCTACAACACCCTCGGCGAGGCGCAGGGGCTCTTTGCCTCTGACCCGAACGGGCTCGCGGCGGGAAACACCCGGGACGAGGCCATCCTCACCGGGCTCCTCGAGGTGATCGAGCGGGACGCCCTCTCCCGGGCAGAGAGGAACCACTCGATGGGGAAGAGGCTCACCGTCGGGGAGTCGGGCCCGGTCCAGGACCTGCTCGGGAGGTTCGGGCAGGCAGGGATCGACATCACCCTCTGGCTCACCGACGGCATGACCGGGGTCCCGACCATCGCCGCGGCGGCCGACGACCCGGTGACCCGGGACCCGGCATTTCTCGTGATGGGGTCGGGGGCACACCCGTCCCCGCAGGCGGCCGCCATCCAGGCGCTCACGGAGGTAGCCCAGCGGCGTGCCCTCCGGATCCAGGGCGCGGGGGCATCGGAGGACCGGGAAGCCTTTGTCCAGCGCATCGGCTATGACCGGATGAAGCGCCTGAACCGGGAATGGTTCGCCCCCGCCCCGTCAGCCCGGCTGGAAGACCTCCCCGATATCTCGACCCCCACCATCGGCGGCGACATCCGGCTCATCCTCGCCAAGCTCGGGGGGATGGTGGAGCGGGCCTGCGTCTGCGACCTCACCCGTACGACGGTGCCGGTGGTCAGGGTCGTCGTCCCGGGGCTCGAGGTATCCTCCATCAACAAGGAGCGGGTCCGGCGGCACTGAACCACCCGGCGACACTCCCGCCATGAAACAGTGGGCCAATCCCGGACCCCTGAAACGCCAGAGTTTCAGGGATGAAAGAGATCCGGGACTTGAGACGCCGTTGCACAGGCCGGGGAGACCCAGGGGATGAGAGGTGATAGCGTGCAGAGAAGTGATCTCACTCTGACCGGATCGTCCATGTCTGGCAACATAGGATACTCGCGTGCATATATTATAATACTTTTGATATAAATCAGACGCGATTACGCAAAATAAATGAGAAAAATTTCACGCAATCCTCATGGATCAGGGAATGAGGCTGGCGGCGGACGGTTCTCCCGGTATGGCTCCGATACCGGGCGGGAAACGTCTTATTGCCCGACGTGCACCCGTTTCAGGACCCGCACCAGTTCTTCCGTGGAACGGGCAGGGGACCGGCCCGGCTCCTCGTCCGGCACCCTCCCTCCCAGGGCCCGGAAGATGGCCCTCACCGCCGGACCGAGGGAGGGGCCGTACCCTCCCTCGAGGGCGAGGGCGAGGGGGAGGTCCACCGTGTCCCGGAGCATCCGGGTAAGGGTCCCGTAGTCGCCGGGTAGGAGGCGCATCGCCGCCTTCGGGTCGTCGGCAAGGGAGTCCTGGCCCGCCGAGACGAGGAGGAGGTCCGGGCCGAACCGTTCGAGGGCAGGGCAGAAGACCTCGGAGAAGACGAGCCGGTAATCGGCCGGGCCGCAACCGGCCTCGAGCGGTGCGTTCAGGGTGTACCCCCTGCCGGGTCCCGTGCCAGTTTCGCCTGGCCCGCCCGAGCCGGGGAACCCGGCGGCCTGGTGGACGGAGCAGAAGAGGACGCGGTCCGAGGCATAGAAGATCTCCTGGGTGCCGTTCCCGTGGTGGAGGTCCCAGTCGACGATGGCGACCCGGTCCAGCGACCCGAGGGCACGGGCCGCGGCGACGGCGACGTTGTTCAGGAGGCAGTACCCCCGGGCCTGGCCCGGGCCGGCATGGTGTCCCGGGGGGCGGACGAGCGCGAAGCAGTCATGCCCGTCGAGGGCCTCGTCCGCGGCGAGCATGGCGGACCCTGCCGCATGGAGGGCGACCTCGTAGGAGTCGGGGCAGATGTAGGTGTTGAAGTCTATGTAGCATTCGCCAGTGGCGATCCCCTGGAGCCAGGCGAGGTACCCCGGCGTATGTACCCTCGTAAGGTCTTCCATCCCGGCCTTCACGGGGTCGAGCCTGCGGGCCGCCCTTGGGACCCCGGACAGGGCCCGCCTGAGCCGGTCCCTGCTCTCGGGGTGCCCTTCCAGGTGGTGGCGGCAGAAGATCTCGCCGGTGATGGCCTCGCACTGCATACCCGGGATCAGACCGTGGCTCCCTGCATCACCGCGGATTCGGGGACGTCCACGGTCCGGGTTGATCCCTCGACCCGGTACTTCCCGAGGGCCATGACCTCGTACGGGTTCCCCTGCGTCGAGTACGGGACCACCCACTCGCCGTTCACGCTCTCCTGCCGGTAGGTGAACTTCCTGCCCTGGTTCGTGATGAGGTCGAGAGCGATGGTGCCCTGCCCCTTGATGTGGGCCCCTTTCACGTACTCGAAGACCTTGACGTACTTGATGTCAGGGACGTCGGAGGTGATGTTCGAGAAGACGCTCGACGGGGACTCGTGCACGAGCCGGTAATGGCGGAGGGCAGGGACATCCTGCACGGGGAGGAAGATGGCCTGGGAGACGGCGTTCGCGAGGGTCCCCTGCGCCGCGTTCGCGTTGTACGAGGCGGTCATGTTCTTCGCGACCCCCGCGTCGACGACCTGCGCCTTTGTGATCAGGGGGGCGTCGAGGCCCGACACCTCGGGGAGCTGGTACTCGATGTAGTACACCTTCGAGGCAACGGCCATCGAGCCGTCGAAGTTGTGCAGCCTCGAGACCATCGTCTCGTAGTACGACTGGTTGTTCAGCTTCACGCCCTCGTACTGGCCTTCCGTCGTCTGCGACGGGACATAGTACGCCGGGTTGTAGGCGGTGTCGTTCACCGAGGCATTGAACCAGGTCGCCATCGCCCAGAACTTGGGGCTGTCCATCTCGATATCGGTGACGATATACCTCGTGCCGAGCTTGTCAGCGACCATGTTCGCATAGTCCTCCGACTGCGTCATGAAGTAGGCCGCCGCGCCGGTCGGCCCCGCCACACCTGCCTGGAAGGGGTTTGCGTTCGGGATCCGGCGGGCAATGAAGGTGATCTGGTGGCCGTAGTCCCACCAGGACATCACGCCGTAGGCGCTGGCCGGGTAGGTGAAATTGGCCTTATCAAAGATCCCGTAGTAATCGACGCCGGGATCGGGGGTGTGGTTGCCCATCCACTCGAGGGACTCCTTCCAGTCCCCGTTCATGATGGTCCCCTGCGAGTAGAGCGCGTCATAGGCAAGGGACGAGTAGGTGAACAGGAGGGCAAGCGCGGTCACGCCCGCGAGGGCGAGGATCCACGGGCTCCGGGAGCGCTTCGGGGCCTTCTCCTTCTTCTCCTTCGCCCCCTGCTTCACTTTCCGCCTCGCCCGCTCCTCCTTCTGGCGGGTCTTCTTTTCGGGCTCCTCTTCGGGTACCGCCGCCTTCACAAAGAGGCTCCGGGCGCCTGCCCAGCCCCGATCGAGGGCGATCCCCGCGGCAAAGGCCGAGAGGATGGCGATGTTCACGGCGAGGTAGTACTCGTACCGGACATGCTGGACGGTGGCAAAGAGCACGATGAGGGACCAGACAAGGACGTAGATCTGGTCCGGGTGCTCCTCGCGCCAGTTCGAGTAGATCACCGCGGCGATGCCGATCCCCATGAGGACGAGGCCGTACTGGAAGGTGAGCCAGGCGAGCAGGAGGTCCCACCCCCGGGCCTCCTGCACGGTCAGGGTGACCGGCTGGGTGCCGAAGAAGGCAAAGAGGCTCGCGATCAGGATGCTGTAGACCCCGGGCAGGAGGGCGAAGAGGAGGACGGCGCCCGCCGCGGCGACCCCGGCAAGGGAGAGGACATGGTGGAACCAGGGCCGGCCCTTCATGTACCGCGCATGCCAGGCGAGGAACCCGGTCGCGATGATGATCATCAGGTACGCGTAGATGTGGCCCACGGTATACCGGGAGAGGTCGAGGGTCGGGTGCTTGATCCCAAAGGCGAGAAGCCCGAGGATGGCGACCCCGAAGATGATGGTGTTCGCAAGGAGGAGGTAGTCGCTCGACCTTCCCCGGAAGAAGTCCCAGACGTACTGCACGAGCGTGAAGGCGGCCACGATGAGGGCGAACAGGATCATCGTCGGCATGGTGAAGAGCCCGAGGAGGTACGCGACCGCGGTGAGGAGCGAAAGGATGGCCGGCGTTCTGAGGGTCTCACGCTTCGAGAGGTCGACCGGGTTCTTTTTCGTGTACACGAGGATGGAGATATAGCCCAGGCAGAAGAGGGTGGAGAAGAGGACCTCGGCGATATGGTGGTCGAAGTACCCGAAGAGCGAGCGCTGGAGGAACTGGCCGGGGACGATGGCGATGAAGAGGGCGGCGATGAGGCCGGTCCGCCAGTCCACCATCCTTCTCCCGATGAGGAAGACGAGAGGGACCATCGCAACGGCCATCACGGGCGGGATGAGCTGGGAGAGGAAGACGATGTCGGGCCGGGTGGTCATCCCGAGGAGCATGCAGGCGACGGCCGCGATGGTGGGGAAGAGGGGTCCCCAGTAGATGGTCTGGCCCTGGGGAAAGAGGGTCATGGGGTCAAACCACGGGTAGGCCGGGAAGTGGCGGATGATCAGTTCCACCTGCCGGAAGTTGTAGAGGGGGTCGTCGCTTGCCGAGAGGTTCAGGGCGTCCCCGCCGGCATAGGTCTGGAGATGGGAGAGGGGGTTCAGCCGGATCCAGAGGCAGAGGATCCCGATGAGCAAGAGCGCGAGCCAGACAAGGTAACGCTGGTTTTTCTGTAAGGTTTCCACAAAACCGGCCATGCTGTCCTCCTCTCCTTGGTTCGCCGCAAAACCATTAAATCGTTTGCGTAGGCCGGAGGATTGAGGACGGGAATCACCGGGAGGACGCGGCAAGGCCCGAAAGGATCTCCTCGAACTCCGCGGCCTTCCTCTTCCAGCTGAACCGCTCGACGTCGAGGGTATAGGTCCCCGGCCGGTCCATTGCCGCGATCACCCGCTCGGAGAACTCCGCTTCAGTCCGGTAGATAGAGAGGTGGGGCCCCCCGATGCCCATCACATCCGGGATCGGCGACGAGAGTATCGGTTTCCCGCACGCCGAGTACTCGAAGAACTTGTTCGGGAGAGCGATGTTCACCCACTGCGGCGGCGAGAGAGGGATGAGGCAGAGGTCCATCGGCGCGATGTACCGGGGCAGGTCATGGTACCGGACCGGTCCCGTGAAAATGATGTGGCCGAGGACCCCGAGTGCCTCCGCCCTCGCTTTCAGCTCGTCCATGTAGCCGGTGAAGAGAGAACCGCCTACGACCAGGAGCCGGGTGTCCGGCCGGTGAACGAGGAGCCCCGGGAGGGCATCGATGACCCGGTCGAGGGCGTACCACCGTTCTACGGCCCCCTCGAACCCGATGACGAACTCCCCGTCCCTGATGCCGAGCTCCTTTCGCATCGGCCCCCCGTCCATGGGCACGAACCGGTCGGTGTCCACGCCATTTGTGATGAGCGCCGGGTCGTACCCGAAGGAACGGAGCTGGCTCACGAGCGAGGGCGACACGGTGCTGATCCGGTCGCTCCGGTCCAGGTTATACCGGGTGACGAACCAGACCGCGTCGCGCACCACCCTCTTGAGCACCGGGTTCCTGTAGTAGGCCGCCGCAGAGTCGGGGAACCAGTCCTTCAGGTCAAAAAGCACGGGAACGCGGTGGCGGCGGGCGGCCCGGATGACTGCCATGCCGGCGATGACATGCGAGGCCACCACGACGTCGATCCCGCAGTCCCTCACGATCTCCTCGAGGACCCTGAACTGCGTCGGGGCGTTCAGCGTATAGTGGACGAGCGGGCCACCCCTCGGGTACTTCGTTGCCTCGTGTACGATGAGGCGGGTCTTCCGCTCCGGCCCCTGGCTCACGTGGAAGTGGGGGACATGGACCTCGTGACGCCGCGCAAGCTCCTCGAAGATGTAGTGGTGCCTCGACGGGATGGGGTGGTGCAGGTAGTCCTGCGTGGACACGAGGAGGATCTTCACGCCCGCTCCCGTCCCCCCGGTTCAGGCGATCGGGTGGTGGTTCCGGTCCCCACGGCCGATCCCCTTGTACACGAACCCCGCGCCGATGAACGCGTCGGGGTCCACAATGTTCCTCCCGTCCACGATGACCGGGTGTTCCGCCCCGCACCAGTTCTTCACGTCCCGCGGGGCCAGGGACCGGTACGCCCGGTGGCCTGTGAGGATTGCCACCACGTCAGCCCCCGAGATGACCTCCCGGAGATCGTGGGAGATGGTGACCCCCGGAGACCGGTCGACGTATGGGTCATGGACGGCGACATCTGCCCCGCCGGCCACGAGGAGATCGCGGTACGGCTCGGAGGGGGTATTCCGGGTATCGTCCGAGTCATGGAGGAATGCCCAGCCGAGAATTGCCACCCGGGAGCCGGCGAGCTTCTTCCCGGCCCGCCCGAGGCCTTCGACAGTGAGCCGGTGCATATGGTTCGGCATGAAGTCATTGATCCGGCGGGCGAGGATGAAGATCGACTCGGCGTTCTTCGGATAATCGAGGCCCTTCCCGGACTCCTTCACGCCCCGTTCCAGGTGATACGTGTCCTTCGGGAGGCAGTGGCCCCCGACCCCCGCACCCGGGTAGAGGATCGCCCGGGTCACCCCTTCCTCCTTCAGGCTCGCGATCCCGGCATGGACGTCGTAGAAGTTCACCCCCATCGCTTCGCAGTAGAGGGCGAGCTGGTTTGCAGCGGCGATCTGGAGGTCCCGGAAGGCATTCTCGGCGGTCTTCGTCACCTCGGCGGCCATGGCGGTCATCGGGATGACCTTCCCTGTCGAGAGCACGGTCCGGTAGAGCCCGGTCGCCCGTTCGGTGGACGGCGCATCGATCCCCCCGACGACCCGGTCATGTTCCCGGATATTCCGGAGGAGCCTCCCCACCATCACCCGCTCGGGGGCATGGGCGAGGGCGAAGTCCCGGCCTGCGACGAGTCCGGACTCTTCCTCGAGGATCCGACGTGCAATCCCGCCGGTCGTCCCCGGGGTTACCGTGGACTCGATCACGACGAGGGTCCCCGGGGAGAGGTGCTTCCCGACGGAGGCAAGCCCGTCGTGGAGGGGGGTGAAGTCCGGGATGAGATCCTTCGGGTCACGGAAGGGGGTCTGGATCGCGAGGGTGACGGCGTCGAGGCCCGAGACAAGGGAAAAGTCCGGCGAGCACCGGAAGGTGCCGGCACCGACGACCTTTTTGAGCATTTCCCCGAGGTCCGGCTCCTCGCCCTTCAGCGGGGTCTCGCCCCGGTTCAGGAGGTCGATCTTGTACCCGGAGCTTGGTGAGTCCCGCTGGAACCCTATCACCTCCTCGAATGCCCCCGAGTCGGCGAAGAGGACGGCCGAAGGAATCCCGACGTATCCCATCCCCACGACGCCGACCCGGCCGATGGGCCCCTTTGCCCCGAGGACCTTCGCGAGTCCTCCCTTCACTTGGTCCATATAACGCCTCCGCGTTTCATTATCTCCGCCATGAACCCGTCCGGGGCATCAACCGGAGAGGCCCCTCCGGATATCCTCGCAGATCTCCAGGTTTTCCACCGCCTCGGCCGGCGTGATGGGGAAGGGCTTCCCCCTGGAGGCACAGTCGAGGAAGGTGGAAAGCTCGACCTTGAGGGGCTCAAGCTTGTTCACCATCACTTTCTCGATGATATTTTCCTGGACGTACCTCTCATCCTCGATGGTGTACCTGCCCGGCTTCCGGTGGACGTACACCTCCTGCGTCATGAAATCCCCCTCGATGGTGAACTCCTCCTCCTCGATGTAGCACATGCGGATCTTCTTGCTCGACTTCCGCGAGGTCGAGAGGTAGACGGGTGTCCCGCCCCAGCGCATGAGGGCTCCCGCGATGTCGTCGTTTCCCGCCGAGACGAGCGAGTCAGGCTTCCCGTGGAACAGGGCATGGAGCGCGATGTCGATGTCATGGATCATCAGGTCCTCCACGACGGAGGTCCCGGTCATCCGCGACGAGGTCGGGTTGTGCCGCTTCATCTCGACATAGAGGGGCTTCCGGATGATCCGCCTGATCTCGGGGACGACCGGGTTGAACCGCTCGATATGCCCGACCCCTGCCACGAGGTCGTCCGGGATGGCGGAGAGGAGCGACCTCCCTTCGGCGGCGGTCATGCATATCGGCTTCTCGATCAGGACATGGACCCCCGCCGCGATCACCTCCTTTGCAACCGGTAGGTGGAACCGGGTGGGCACGCAGAGTGAGACCGCATCAGCCTTCGAGAGGAGCTCTCCCACGGACGGGCAGGCGGTCGCCCCGTGGAGCCTTGCCATGTCCGCCGCGGCCTTCCCGTCCGTGTCGTACACGTACAGCGAGTCGACCGCCTTCAGCTCGGAGTATATCCGGGCATGGTTCCGCCCCATGCTCCCGACACCGATGACGCCTGCATCCATTTCAGGTCACCTCTTTCACGGCCTTCACGATAGAGTGGAGATCCTCATCCGAAAGGAGGGGATGGACCGGGAGGGAGAACACCGAGGCGGCGAGGCGGCCCGACACCGGGCAGGGGTCCTTGCCCTGCGTACCGCGGTAGAGGGGCTGGTCATGGACCGGGCGGGGGTAGTGGATGGCGGTCCCGACACCCCGTGCCGCGAGGGCCTGCATGAGCCCGTCCCGCGTAACCTTCGACCCTTTCTCCACCTTCACCACGTACTGGTGGTACACGTGGGTCGCGTCGGGGCGGACGTACGGCGTCACGAGGCCGGGGCAGCGGAGGCTCCGGTCCAGGTACTTCGCGTTTTCCACCCGTTTCGCGTTCATCCCGTCGAGCCTGCCGAGCTGGACGAGTCCCATCGCCGCCGCCATGTCTGTCATCCGGTAGTTGTAGCCAAGGGTGGTGTGGAGGTACTTCTCCTTCTGGCCGTGGTTGATAAGGAGCCGGATCCTCGCGGCAAGGTCCGCGTCGCCCGTCGTCACCATGCCCCCCTCGCCGGTCGTCATGTTCTTCGTCGCGTAGAAGGAGAAGCAGGCGACCTGCCCGAGCGACCCGGTCTTTTTCCCCCGGAAGGTCGCGCCATGGGCCTGCGCCGCGTCCTCGACGAGGAGGAGGTCGTGCTCCCTGCAGAGGGACGTAAGGGCGGGGACATCGAAGGGCTGCCCGAAGAGGTGGACGCCCATCACCACCCGTGTCTTCGGCGTAATGAGGGCCTCCGCCGATGCCGGGTCGAGGGTGAAGGTCCGCTCGTCCACGTCGGCAAAGACGGGCCTCGCGCCGCACATGGATACCGACGTCGCCGAGGCGATGAAGGTGAAGGAGGGGACGATCACCTCGTCGCCCGGCCCGACGCCCGCCGCGAGCAGGGCGGCGTGGAGGGCGGTGGTCCCGTTCGAGACCGCGATGGCATGCATGGTCCCGCAGTAGGAGGCGAAGGCCTGTTCGAACTCCCTGACCGCCTCGCCCTGGGCGATCATTCCCGACTCCATGACCCGGGTCACCGCCTCGGCCTCCTCCTTCCCGAGCACCGGGCGGGACACGGGGATCGTACCTGTCATCGTCTCAACTCCTCGGGGAGGTCCCGGATCTGCGCCGGGACCCCTATGGCGAGCTTGTGGGACGGGACATCCCGGGTGACCACCGCACCCGCCGCGACACAGGCCCCCGCCCCGACGGTGATTCCCGGGAGGACTGTCGCGTTCGCACTGATGACCGCCCGGTCCTTCAGGATCGGCCCCCTGAGCTCAGGGAGTCCCGTGGGCGGGTACCGGTCGTTCGTGAGGACGGCGTGGGGACCGATGAACACCCCGTCCCCGATCACGGTATGGGTCGGGATGAAGGCCATCGACTGGATTCGCACGTCGCTCCCTATGCCGGTGTCGCCCTCGATGACGGTGGAGGTGCCGACGGCCACCCGGTCCCCGATCCGGGTCCGTTCCCTGACGAGGACGTTGTGGCCGCACTGGAAGTCGTCCCCGATCTCCACGTCGCAGTAGATGACGGTCCCCGACCGGATCAGGGCGTTTTTCCCGATGACCGCGCCCCGAAAGTCCTCGCACCCGATCCGGTCCCGGGAGGGGAAGCCGACGGTGACCGGCTCGAAGATCCGGGCACCCGGGCCAAAAGTGTTCCTGCCATACTCGATCATTCGACAGTCACGCTCTTTGCGAGGTTCCTCGGCTTATCAATATCGGTCTCCAGGCTCTTTGCCGTGTAGTAGGCGAGGAGCTGGAGGAGTACCGAGGCGGTGAGGATCCAGACCCACTGGTCCTCGCCGGGGATGGTGACGAGGAGGTCCACCACGTCCGCGAGCTCCTGGTCGCCGGCCCTGCCGATGCCGATGACAGGCGCCCCCCGGGCCTTGATCTCCTTGATGTTCGAGATCATGACCTTGTAGGTCGGCCCCGGGAGGCAGATGGCTACCGCCGGGGTATCGGGGGTGAGGAGTGCGAAGGGGCCGTGCTTCAGCTCGCCGGCGGCATACCCCTCGGCATGAATGTAGGAGATCTCCTTCATCTTGAGGGCGCCCTCGAGGGCGACGGGGTAAAACGGCCCCCTCCCGACGAAGAAGATGGACCGCGCCCTCCTGAGGATCCCGACCGCCTCCTGCACGTCCTGCTGGAGGAGGTCTCCCATGGCGAGGTGGCAGGCGGCGATGGACGTCCCGAGGGCTCCCGGGCGCAGCCGGTCGGCGAGGGCCATGAATGCCGCGAGCTGGCCGGTGAAGGACTTCGTCGCCGCGACCCCCACCTCGGGGCCGGCCCGGGTGTAGATGGACGCCTCGGCGAGCCGGGTCACCGAGGAACCGACCACGTTCGTCATCGCGACCGTCGGGCAGTTGCGGGCCTTCGCCGCCCGGATGGCCCAGAGGGTGTCGGCGGTCTCGCCCGACTGGGTGATGGCGAGGACCGGGTTCCGGACCGGGGGGACCGAGTACCGGAACTCCGAGGCATGGTCCACCCGGACCGGGATCCCGGCGACCTCCTCGATGAGGTATTTCCCGATCAGCCCCGCGTGGTACGAGGTGCCGCAGGCGACGATGGTAAGCTCCGGGGTCTGGCGGAGGAGGTCGACGAGCGGACCGGGGTTTGCCGTCCTGACAGTCTCGTAGAAGACCCGGGGCTGCTCGTAGATCTCCTTTAACATGAAGTGCTCGAAGCCACCCTTCTTCACATCGTCCACGCACCAGTTCACGAGCTCGACCGGCCGTTCGACGGGCTGGCCGTCGCGGGAGATCTCTGCCCCCTGCGGCGTGATGGAGATGACGTCCCCGTCCTCGGGGAAGATGACCCGCTCGGTGTACTCGAGGAGGGGGGTCATGTCCGAGGCGGCGAGGGTCTCGCCGTCCCCGAGCCCGAGGACGAGCGGGCTCGCGTTCCGGGCGGCGATGATACGCTCGTCTCCCTCGGCGACAACGAGGATCGCGTAGGATCCCTCGAGGGACGGGAGGGATTCCCGCACCGCGGCGAGGAGGTCTCCTTTGTACCGGTCCTCGATCACGTGGGCGATGACCTCGGTATCGGTCTCGGAACGGAAGGTATGTCCCTTCTTCTCGAGAGCCTTCCGGAGCGATGCATAGTTCTCGATGATCCCGTTGTGGACGACCGCGATTTTACCCGAGCAGTCGGTGTGCGGGTGGGCGTTCGCGTCGCTCGGGGCCCCGTGGGTCGCCCAGCGGGTGTGGCCGATCCCGAGGGTGCCGTCCATGGACCTCGCGCCAGGCAGCTCGGCGGGTATCCTCCCGCACTGCTTGAGAACCGCGACGTGCGGCCCGAGGGTGGCTACCCCGAAGGAGTCGTACCCCCGGTACTCAAGCCTCCGGAGCCCCTCGATAATGAGGGGGGCTGCCCTCCGCCTGCCGGCATACCCCACGATCCCGCACATCTCACATCACCAGCGTGTTGTCCGGGAGCACCTGGGTGATGGTCCTTCCCTCTCGGATCGTTACCCCGTTCCCGACGATGCAGGTCCTGAAAGCCGTGAAGGGGGCGGAGCTCACCCGGTCGCCAAGGACGGCCCCGAACTCGGCCTTCTGCACCTGCCCCTCGATGGAGAGGAGGGACGGGCTCCGGGTGGTGCTCGCATGGTCCCCGAGGGCGCACCCCTCGCCGATGACCGAGTCAAGGACCCGCGAGTGCGAACCGATGGAGGTGTCGTCCATGACGATGGACCTCCCGATGACGGTGAAGGGCTCGATGGTGACCCGGGAGCCGATGGAGGTGCCGGGCAGGATACAGGTCCCGGGGGCGATATCGCAGTCCTCCCCGATAACCACCGGGCCGGTGATGGTGACGTTCGGTCCGATCCGGGTCCCGTGCCCGACATTGATGACACCGGAAAAGGCCACGGTCCCTGCGAGGCGCCCGGCCTTCTCCGGGGCGATGTGCTGGAGGAGGCTCTCGTTCATGACGAGGAGGTCCCAGGGATAGATGGCCGACTGCCAGTCTTCGGCCGGTATGGCCTTCATCCTCAGGCCCTTCCGGATGAGCCCCATGAGGGCGTCGGGAATCTCGTTCTTCGCGAGGTTCCCGATCGTGTCCCGGGGGAGGGAGATGATCCCGGTGCTCACGGTATGGGTGGCCGCCTCCTCGGGCTTCTCGACGATGCCCGTGACCATGCCGTCCCTCACCGCGACCACGCCGAAGTTCGACGGCTTCGGGTGCTCCTTCACGAGCATGGCGCAGGGCTCGCCCTTGATCTTCGCGATGGAGGCGGCATCGATGTAGTTGTCCCCGGGGAGGACGATGAAGTCGTCCCGGATCTCAGGGGCGGCGCACCGGAGGGCATGGGCGGTCCCGAGCTGCTTCTCCTGCACGACCACCGTGACGGGGGTCTCGAGGGAATTCAGGTACCGCTGGACGTACTCCCGGCGATAGCCTACCACGACCACGATGTCCCGGATCCCGTTCACGAGGAGGGCATCGATGACATGCTCGATGACCGGCCGGTTCGCAACCGGGATCATCGCCTTGGGCTTCGCATGGGTGAGGGGGCGCAGCCGCGTCCCCTCGCCGGCCGCGAGTATGACGGCCTGCATGGCTCTTACCTCATCTCCGTTCCTTCCCTGATGCAGCCGTGTATATAAGACTGGGGGGCGAAGCTGCAGCCGCTCCCCACGACGGTCCCGGCGTTCACCGAGCAGTTGATCCCGAAGGAGACCCCGTCGCCGACCACGGCACCGAACTTCACCCGGCCCGTGTCCTTCCCGCAGGCCTGCACCCGGCCATGGTCGTTCCGCAGGTTCGCGATCTTTGTCCCGGCCCCGAGGTTGCAGGAGGAGCCGATGACGCTGTCCCCGACGTAGTTGAAATGGGGGATCTTCGTCCCCGGGAGGATCACCGAGTTCTTCACCTCCGAGCAGTGGCCGACGTGGCAGCCGTTCCCGATGGAGGTGGCCCCCCGGATGAAGGCATGGGGGCCGATCCGGCAGTCCCTCCCGATGACGCACGGCCCCTCGATGACCGTGCCCGTGCGGACGACGGACCCGGGCCCCACGGCCACGTCGTCCGAAAGGACCGCCCCGGCCTCGACGGTCCCCTCCCGGGTGAACTCCCCGTCCCGCATGAGGACCGCGTTTGCCTCGAGGAGGTCCCAGGGGTAGCCCACGTCGAGCCAGAAGCCCATCGGGTAGCCCGTCACCTTCCCCTCCCGGATCAGGACCGAGAGGGCGTCGGTCACCTCGTACTCGCCCCGTTCCGAGCGGCCGACGCTCTCGAGGAGGCCGAAGATCCCCGGGTCGAGGAGGTAGGCCCCGGCGTTGATCAGGTCGCCCTCGGGGTTCGGGACCTTCTCGGCGAGGGCGAGGATCCGTTTCCCCTCCATCTTCACGGTACCGAAGTCCTGGGCATGGGTCGAGCGTGAGACCGCGATGACCGTCGGCCCGTGGCCGGCAAGGGCACGAAGGTCGTCCGACCGTACCACCATGTCCCCGTTCAGGAGAAGGAAGGGACCGGAAACGAGGCCCTCGCAGGCCCTGAGGGCATCGCCGGTCCCGAGCTGGTGCCGCTGGGAGACGTAGCGGATCGAGACCCCGAGCCGCCCGCCGTCGCCGAGGCTGGACCTCACCTCACGCTCACGGTAACCCACGACGATGGTGAACTCCGTGACCCCGGCGTCCCGGGCGGCGAGGATCAGGTGCTCGAGGATGGGCCGGTTCGCGAGGGGGAGCATTACCTTCGGCCGGTTCGCGGTCAGGGGGCGCATACGCCTGCCCTCTCCCGCCGCGAGCACCACGCATTCCATAGATTAGAGTACTCTCCGCGCGGGCTTAAGCATTTTTTGCCCGGGAAAGCATCCCGCGCGCCCGTTCCGCGAGCCGTTTCGCCACGGCGGGAGTCCTCCCCTCGGCAGTGATCCTCACCCTGGGCTCGGTCCCGCTCGCCCGTATCAGGAACCAGCCATCCTCCCCGGCTACGCGGATCCCGTCGGTGGGGGAGTCCGCCCCGAGCCGGGAGAGCACCCCGGCCGCATCGTCGCAGGGCCGGGACTCCCTCACGATCGGGTACCGGGGGATCCCGTCGAGCTCCCCCGCGATGTCCCACTCGGAGGCCATCTCGCAGAAGAGGGCTGCCGCATAGATGCCGTCGGGGCAGAGCGAGTGGCCGGGGAAGATCCAGGCCCCCGAGGGTTCGCCGCCGAAGTCGCCCCACTCGAGGAGCCGGGTGGAGACATAGGTATCCCCGACGGGAGTCCGCTGCACCTCGGCAACCTCGTCGAGGACCATCGAGGCGTCCATCGTGGTCACGACCTTCCCGGCGTCCAGGTAGCGGGCAAAGAGGACCATGAGCCGGTCGCCGTCGATGAACCGCCCCTTCCCGTCGAAGCCCATCATCCGGTCGGCGTCACCGTCATGGACGACCCCGCAGTCGGCAGACCGTTTCCGTACCATCTCCCCGACGAACCCGAGCCCCTCCTCGGCGGGTTCGGAGGGCCGGGCGAACTTCCCGGCGGTATTGCAGTTGAGCGCGAGGGTCGCGACACCCAGGGTGCCGAGCAGGTCCGGCGTGATCACCGATCCGGCCCCGTTCCCGCAATCGACGACCGCAACGAGGTCCCTCCCGATCTCACGGCGGGAGAGGATGGCCCCCGCGTGGTCCGGCACCAGGTCGGTGTATGTCATCTCTCCCTGGCAGTCCCAGCCATTCCCCCGTACCGATTCCATCTTCCGCTCGACATCCTCCTGCTGAGGCGGGGTGAGGGAGGACCCGTCGGGGTTGAAGACCTTCAGGCCGTTGTACTCCTCGGGGTTGTGAGAGGCGGTGACCATGAGCCCGTGATCATGAACCCGGGCCGCGTAGGCGACGGTGGGCGAGGGGGCGATCCCGCCGAAGGAGACCCGGGCACCCCCCGACAGGAGGCCGGCGATGGCCGCACCGGCAAGGATTGGCCCCGTGGTACGGGTGTCCGTCCCCACCACGACCTCGCTGCCTTCTTCGGCAAGGGCGTACCCGAGAGAAAGGGCGAGATCGGCGAGCTGGAGATCGTACCGCCTCCTGATTCCCGAGGAGCCGAACAGCATAAGTATCAATCTCCCTTGTGCGTTATCAGGTTAATCTGCGATCCCATGTGGGCGCCGGGGCCGGTTCTCACCGGCCGTACGGGCACCAGTGGGGCAGGTTGAGGAGAGCTGCCACCCCCGCCGTCGAAGGTCCGGGAAGGAGCATCTCAGCGCCCGGCGCGATGCTTCTCAGCCCGGCATCGCCCTGCTCCTGCACGAGGGCCTCGCCGGTGATTATGATAACTTCCGCCCCGGATGCATCCGTGGCGGCAAGATTCCCGAGCTCCCTCGAAAGGACCGGGACCTCCACCGGGCTAAAGATCCGGCGGCTCCCGATCTCCCCGCGGAGTTCGGCGAGGCACGGGCCGTAACAGCCGGGGTCGCAGGCATGGAGCTTCCGGGACAGGCAGAGGAACCCCGAAACGGCATTCACGATACCGAGAGCGGCGGTGCGCTGCTCCGGGACCGTGAGATCCTGGCCAAAGAGGGAGGAGAGCCGGGTCTGCGTCTGGACGGGCGACCCCGTGACGAGGTGGGCCGTGAACCCGCCAAAAGAGGCCTCGAGGGTCGCCCCCCGGTCATACTGGCAGCGGGGGGCATCGGGTTTCCGCGTCAGGGCGGCGACCCCGTCCTCGCAGCCCGAGCCATGGGCGGTCTCCTCCAGGGCAGCGACCGCATCGAGGAGGAGGGTCATGCCGCCCCCTCCGGTCTGTCGGTGAAAAGGATCACCCTCGCGGGCGAGCCGTCGAGCCCCTCCAGCCTGAGCGGGAGTGCGACCATGAAGTACTCTCCCGCGGGAACCTCCGAGAGGTCCAGGAGCTCGAGGATGGGGATGCCCCGCTCGAGCAGCTCGCGGTGCACCGACCCGTCGGAACCGGGAGCCTCGACCGAAGGGGAGTCGATCCCAACGACGCGGGGTGAAGCCGCAGCCACGAGCCGGGCGGCGTCGAGGGTGAGTGACGGGAAGCCGGGTCCGAAGGAGCCTGCCCCGGATGCGCGGGTCCTGAAGAGGATCCCCCTTCCCTCCAGGAGTCTCCCCTCCAGTGCCTTCCCGGGGATGGCATCCCCGGCGACATCCCGAAGGTCGAGCACCGTGACCCCTCCGACGAGCCGCTCGAGGGGGATCCGGTCTACCGTCGTCCCGCCGTCGAGGTAGTGCGCGGGGGCATCGAGGTGTGTCCCCGTGTGGGAGGTGATCGCGAGGTCAGTAATGATGTACCCGTCCTGCATCCTCGTCCTGAGGACCGGCCGTTCGTCCCCGGGGTAGAGGGGGACGTCCACCCCGAGCGGGCGGGTGATGTCGATGATGGACTTACCCGGCATTCTCCTCCTTCCAACCGTGCTCCCCGATCAGGGGGACGAAGACCACCCCTCCGTGCGTCTCCCGCCGGATTTTCTCCCCCTCCCTTACGAGCCGGATCAGCTCCTGGAACCCGTGAGGCCCAACCGGGGCGACCAGCCTGCCCCCGTCGGCGAGCTCGTCGACCAGGGGCTCCGGGATCTCCGGTGTTCCCGCGGTGACGAGGATGCCCTGGTACGGGGCCTTCTTCGGGTAGCCGAGCGTGCCGTCCCCGACGACCACCTCCACCGGGCGGCTCTTTGCCACCGAGAGGTTGCGCCTCGCCCGGGCGGCAACGGCAGGCAGGCGCTCAACGGTGATAACCTCGGATGCCAGCTCGGCAAGGATGGCAGCCTGGTACCCGCTCCCCGAGCCGATCTCGAGTACCCGGTCCCCGGCATGAGGGTCGAGGAGCTCGGTCATGAGGGCCACGATGTAGGGCTGGGAGATCGTCTGCCCGTCGCCAATGGGGAGCGGCCGGTCGTCGTATGCGAGGCGCTTCATCTCGTCGGGGACAAAGACGTGCCGGGGGACCTTTTCCACCGCTGCGAGGACCCGCTCGTTCCTGACCCCCCGGGCGCGGATCTGCCCCTCGACCATCCGGAGGCGGATGTCGGCATAGGGGTCGGGGTGCATCCTAGAACCCTTTCTCGGCGGTGTCGATTGCCGCGTCTATCTGCGCCTGGAGGACGTCGGGGAGCCCCGTCATCTTCACGTCGAGGAACCCCCGGATGATGGTGGCCGTCGCCTCGTCCTCCGAGAGGCCCCTGGCCATGAGGTACTCGATCTCCTCCTGTGCGATCTTCCCGACGGCCGCCTCGTGGGAGAGCTCGGTGCCCACCACCGCCCCCTCGATCTCGGGGATGGCATGGATCACCCCGTCCCGGAGGATGAGCCCCTTGCACTCGAGGTGGCCCTTCGTCCCCGCCCTGTTGCCCTTGATCTCGCCCCGGGAGATGATGGTCCCGCCCCGGGTGATGGCCCGGGTGATGAGCTCGGCGCTCGTCCCCTCGCCATCAAGGATGGCCCGGGAGCCGAGGTCCATGTACGACGTGGGGGAGGCGATCACGATACTCGAGAACCGGGCCACGGCGTTCTTCCCCACCAGGTTCGCCGTCGGGTACATCTGGACCTTCTTCACGGGCTGCATGCAGACGTAGTTCGAGAGGAAGGTGCCGTTCTCCTCGACCCGTGAGGCCGACCGCGGGTACACCTCGATCTCCTCCCCCCAGGTGTGGATCATGGTGAAGGAGATCTTCGCGTTCTTCTGCACGTAGAACTCGGAGATGCCGTAATGGGCACCGCCCTTCCCGACGTGCCTCCCGCTCGCGCACCCCGAGACGATGTGGAGTTCCGCGCCCTCCTCGGCGATGATGATGTTGTGGACGTACTGGATCTGCTCGCGGCCGAGGTACAGGCAGGCCTGGACGGGGAGGATATTCTTCGTTCCCTTCCGGCCGATGATGACATAGCCACGGGGATTCTCCTGGGCTGCCACCGCCTTCGTGATGTCGTCCTTGTCCTTTGACACGACCTTCCAGCAGTAGTCCTTCAGCCAGGCGTACTTCTTCAGGGCGTCGGGGATGGACAGGACCTCGATCCCCTCGGCCGAGCAGGTGGCGTGCTGGACGTCCTGGTTCGTCTGCAGGTACGACCCGCACCGGTTGATCATCGAGAGCTCGATCCCGGACTGCCGGAGCCGATCCTGGTCCTCCTTTGAGAGGAACGGTGCGCCTAGACCTTCTGGCATTCCATGCACTCCCGGTACCCGCGTTCCTTGATCTCCTTGAGCATCTCCCTCGGGTTCCCCCGGCACTTGATCTGCCCGTCGCACATCATGTGGCCGAAGTTCGTGTCCACGTAGTCCAGGATGAAACCCGTGTGGGTAATGATGAGCCCGCTCTTCTTCCGGTGGACGATGTGCTTGTCCTTCTCGAGGAGCCGGCCGATGGCCGACCCGATGAGGGAGATGTTCTCGAGGTCGACCCCGCTCTCGGGCTCGTCGAGCATCACGAAGTCGGGGTGCTGGACGGTGAGCTGGAGGATCTCGCTCCTCTTGATCTCCCCGCCCGAGAACCCCTTGTTGATGTCCCTCCCGAGGAACTGGAGCATGTTCATGGCCCGGGCCTGTTCCATCACCATGTCCTGGGAGCCCCCCGAGGTAACGGAGAGGAGCTTCCCGAGCTTCAGCCCCCCGATGGTGGGCGGCCGCTGGAACATGAGGCCGATCCCAGCCTTTGCCCGTTCGTTCACGGGGAGGGTTGTGATGTCCTTCCCGTTGAACAGGATCTTCCCCTGGGTCACCCGGTAACCGGAAAACCCCATGATGCTCATGAGGAGGGTGCTCTTCCCCGACCCGTTCGGCCCCATGAGGACATGGGTCTCCCCGTCCCCGATGGAGAGGTTGATGTCGTGGAGGATCTCCTTCTCGCCCACCTCGACATGCAGGTCCGTGATCTCGAGCATAGTGAACGCAGATGTAATTCTCCCACCAGATGTTTAAAGGCTCCCCAGAATGACCCGGCCGGCCCTTCCCTTTACTTTCGCCCCCCGCACCCCGAAGGGGTTTATCATGCCTTTCTCACCCCTTTCCCATGCACGGAGCAATCATCGACACGATCTCGGACACGACCTTCGAATCCATCGCCGAGCGGGCAGCACGCTACCCGGTTGCCATGAGAAAGGGCCAGCTCCACCGGGGAATCATCCGGACGCCCGGGCCCGCCGCTATCGGCGATCCTGCCCTTCGGTGGCTACTCTTAAACACTTATGAAACCAACAACTCCCTCAAGGGAACCAGTTGAGGCCCGAGAAGGTCAGGGACAAGCCGGGAAAGGAGCGGATCCGGAAGGGCACCAAGGACCGGAGGGACCGGGTCCCCACCGAAGAGCCCGAGGGCATCCGTCGCTTCGAGAACCGGATCATCTGCGGGGACGCAGAGGCAGTTCTCCCGGCCATGCCCGCCGAAAGTGTTGACCTCGTCGTCACATCACCCCCGTACAACTTCGGCCATGCCTATGCGGGGGATCCCCGGGACGACACCCGGGAGTGGAACGAGTACTTCCACCGCCTCGCCGGTGTCTGGAAGGAATGCTACCGGGTGCTGAAACCCGGCGGCAGGATCGCGGTGAACATCCAGCCCCTCTTCTCCGACTACATCCCCACGCACCACCTGGTCTCGGGCCAGCTCCTCGACGCAGGGTTTCTCTGGAAGGCGGAGATCCTCTGGGAGAAGAACAACTATAACGCAAAGTACACCGCCTGGGGCTCCTGGAAGTCCCCGTCGATGCCCTACCTGAAGTATACCTGGGAGTTCATCGAGATCTTTGACAAGGAGACGCACCGGAAGGCCGGGAACCGGGAGGACATCGACATCTCCATCGCCGAGTTCAAGGAATGGGTGATGGCGAGGTGGACCTTCCCTCCCGAGCACCGGATGAAGGAGCACAACCACCCGGCGATGTTTCCCGAGGAGCTCCCCCGCCGGGTGATGAAGCTCTTCTCGTACCGGGGCGACCTGGTCCTCGACCCTTTCAACGGGGCCGGTACGACGACCCGGGTCGCCCGGGCCCTCGGCAGGCGGTTCATCGGGATCGATATCTCACAGGAATACTGCGAGACGGCGCTTGCCCGGACGTTTGGCCCTGAGGATGGCAGGGCGGGGACGGCCCCCGGTGTCCTGGTCTGGGACAGGTAAATTTACCGCTCAAGGATATCCGGGAGGTCTGCCACCGAATCGATGACGAGGTCAGGGCGGATGCCCGACGAGGCAAGTCCCTCCTCGCGGAACTTCCCGGTCCTGACAAGGATCCCCCGGATACCGCACCCCTGCGCCCCGCCGATATCGGTCTCGATATCGTCGCCGACCATGGCGACTTCCGGTGCGGGAACCCCGAAGCCTTCGAGGGCTGCCGCAAAGAAATCCGGGGAGGGTTTCCCGACGCAGGTCGCCACCTTCCCCGTCGCGTACTCGAGAACGGCGACAAACGGCCCTGCAGAAAGCATCAGCCCGTCCGCCCCCATCCAGGTCCGGTCCTTCTCGAGGGCGATGATCTCCGCGCCACCAAGTACCAACCGCATCGCCCGGTTCAGGAGGCCGTAGGTGAACAGTTCGCCGGCGTCTCCGACGACAACGGCATCGGGATCCTTATCGGTAAGGGTTACTCCGGCCTGCCCGAAGTCTTCCCGGGTGTCTCCCGTTGTCAGGAGGAAGGCGCTCTTCCCCTGCTTCGCGAGCCGGGTGGCCGCTGCGACGGCCGGGGTGAGAATCTCCCCCGTGTCAGCCGCGAACCCCATTCCCCGGAGCCGGGCCGCCACCGACGCGCGGCTCCGTCGGGTTGAGTTCGAGAGGAACCGGACCGAAAGCCCCTCTTTCCGGATCCGGTCGACGGCCCCGGCTGCGCCCGGGATCGGCCGGTCGCCGACGTAGAGTACTCCGTCGAGGTCGAGGAGGAGCCCCGTGGTTGTTCTCATGCGGCCCCTCCGAGAAGGAACCGGTCGACGACATGCTCGCAAAAGGCGTGACATGCGGGGATGAGGCGGGCGGAATCGTCGAGAAGCCGCTGGAAATCCGGGGCAGGGAGGCCCTTCATCCAGTCCGTGATGAGCGGAACCGTTATCTCGGGATGGAACTGGATCCCTGCCGCGCTCCCGTGGAGAAACATCTGGTTTCTCACCTCGCGGCCTCTCCAGAGCAGGGTGGCCCCGGCCGGGAGGTCGAAGGTGTCTCCGTGAAACTGGAATACCTCCATCCGGTCGGGGAACCCGGGGAAGTAATCCGAGGATTCCCGCTCGATCCCGCGCCATCCGAGCTCCTTCCGGTACGGGTATACCCTCGCTCCCGCCGCGTCAGCGATGAGCTGGGCCCCAAGACAGATCCCGACCACCGGTATCCCTTTCCGGATATGTCTCCGGATAATCTCCTTCTCCCCTGCAAGGAAGGGGAACTCCCTCTCATCATGCACCGACATCGCCCCGCCCATGATGATGAGGGGGGAGGAGAGGCCGGAAGGTACCACTCCCGTCTCGTCCAGCCGGTGGATCCCGAAGGGGACACCCCTCTTCGCGAGGAGGTCGGGAAATATCCCCGGCCCTTCGGATTCCATGTGCTGGAATATGGCGACCTGAACCCTGCGGGCGTTCATGGATCCCTGACCTTCAGGTTGGGGAGAAAGGCAGAATACCTTTTCCTCTTTGGAACGGCCTCCCCTCGGGCATGCAGGCTGCCCTTCGCCTGCCCGGCGATGCCCCTCCCCGGGAAATCCTCGGATCAGTCTCACCCGCCTGATAGCGGTCGCTCCAGCTCGGGTCCTCTCGGACCCTCTGGTCGCACCCGCCTGATAGCGGTCGCTCCAGCTCGGGTCCTCTCGGACCCTCGCTCATCATAAACCATAAATCCCATCCACCCGTATTCTGTATGATCGGAAAATGCCCTGTACAATCATCGTGGGTGGGTTCTTCGGCGACGAGGGAAAGGGGAAGATCGTGGCACACATCGCCGAACGGGACCGGCCGGCCATCATCTCCCGGGGGGGCGTGGGCCCGAACGCCGGCCACACGGTGAAAGTTGGCGAAAAGACCTACGGAGTGCGGATGGTGCCCTCGGGCTTCGTGTACGAGGATGCCCTCCTCTGCATCGGGACCGGGGTCCTCGTGGACCCGCGGGTCTTCCTCCACGAGGTGGACCTTCTCAAGGTGAAGGGCAGGGCATTCGTCGACGAGCGCTGCGGGATCATCGACCAGGCCCATATCGACCGGGACCGGGGGAGCGACCACCTGGCAAAGAAGGTCGGTTCAACGGGGACCGGCTGCGGGCCGGCGAACGCCGACCGGGCCATGCGGGTCATCAGGCAGGCGAAGGAGGTCCCCGAGCTCGCCGAGTACCTGATGGATGTCCCGACCGAGATCAACGAGACGCTGGACGACGATGACTTCGTCCTCATCGAGGGGACCCAGGGGTTCGGGATCTCCCTCTATTTCGGCACCTACCCCTACGTGACCTCGAAGGACAC
>DATJPK010000165.1:0-15628 GCA_035506435.1 Methanomicrobiales archaeon | reverse complement strand
AGGAGGTACGCCTTCATCCTGGACGGGGTGACCACGAACCCGACGCTCGTGGCCCAGGAAAAGGACCGGTACCGGTTCCAGGAGCTGATCCGGGAGATCACGAAGATCGTCGAGGGTCCGGTGAGCGTCGAGGCGGTGACCGCGACCGCGGACGAGATCGTGAAGGAGGCAAAGGGCCTCGCTTCCCTCTCGCCGAACGTGGTGGTCAAGGTCCCGATGACCCTGGACGGCCTCGCGGCGACAAGGAAGCTTGCAAAGGCGGGGATCAGGACGAACGTCACCCTCGTCTTCTCGGTGAACCAGGCTATCCTCGCGGCAAAGGCAGGGGCGACCTATGCGAGCATCTTCGTCGGGAGAATGGACGACATCGGCTGGGATGGCATCGCGGTCGTCAGGGACACGGTCCAGGTATACGCGAAACACGGGTGGCCGACGAAGGTGATCACCGCGAGCGTCCGGCACCCCCTCCATGTCACCGCTGCGGCGATGGCCGGCACCCATGCCATCACCATTCCCCCGAAGGTCCTCGGGCAGATGGCGGCCCACCACCTGACCGACGCGGGCCTCGCGAAGTTCCTCGAGGACTGGAAGAAGGTCAGGACATCCTGAAAAGAGGTGATCGGGTGAAGGATCCCATTCCCAGGGAAATTCACGAGCACATCGCGGTGATGGAGGCGATCGCCGCCGACCGGGATCTCCAGGCCGGCGTCAGGCAGGTTGCCGACCTGATCCTTGCTGCGTTCCGGAAGGGCGGGCGGCTCTACCTCTTCGGGTGCGGCGGGTCGGCCGCCGATGCCCAGCACATCGCCGCCGAGTTCGTGAACAAAATGCACAGGACGAGGGCAGCCCTTCCTGCTGTCGCGCTCACCACCGACAGCTCCGTCCTCACCGCCATCGGGAACGACGACAGCTTCGACCATGCCTTCAGCCGGCAGGTCGAGGCCTTCGCAGGGAAGAGCGACGTCGTGATTGGCATATCGACGAGCGGCACCTCTCCGTCGGTATTGAACGGGCTCCGCGCGGGGAGGGAGCTGGGGGCAGGGACGGTCCTCCTCACCGGCGGCCGGGGGGATGAACCCGGGGACGCTGCCGGCCTGGTGATCCGGGTCCCGTCCACCTCCACGCCCCGCATCCAGGAGGCGCACATCGCCATCGCGCACATCATCTGCACCATCGTTGAGGAGGAGGTTCTCCATGCCGGCGGTCGCTGAGCGGCTGAGGGGGATCCGGCTCCTCGCCCTCGACTTCGACGGGGTCTTTACCGACAACCTGGTCTGGGTTGACGATACCGGGAGGGAGATGGTCGCCTGCGACCGGGCCGACAGCCTCGGGCTCAAACTGATCCGCGAGCGGAGGCCGGAGATACGGGTCGTCGTCATCTCGAAGGAGACGAGCGGTGTCGTGAAGGCCCGGTGCGACAAGCTGAAGATCCAGGCCCTGACCGGCATCGACGAGAAGGCGAAGGCCCTCTCCGATCTCATGGCCCGGGAGGGGATCCCGGCAGCCCGGGTTGCCTTCATGGGAAACGACCTCAACGACGTGGAATGCATCTCCCTCGCGGGCATAGGGATCGCGACCGCCGATGCCGTTGACGAGGCACGGGATGCGGCGGACTATGTCACCGCCCGGAGGGGCGGGCATGGCGCGATCCGCGAGGTCACCGATCTCATCCTCGGCATACGGAAAAACCCCGACGGGGCGGGGAAGGGAGCGTAACATGGCAGACATCCGGGTCATCGCCGAGATCGGCATCAACCACAATGGGGACATCGGCATCGCGAAGAGGCTTATCGACGTTGCAAAAGGCGCGGGGTGCAGCGCCGTCAAGTTCCAGAAACGGACCATCGACATTGTCTACACGAAGGAGGTCCTCGACTCCCCCCGGGAGAGCCCCTGGGGGAAGACCCAGCGTGCCCAGAAGGAGGGGCTCGAGTTCGGCAGGGAGGAGTACGACGCCATCGATGCGTACTGCCGGGAGAAGGGCATCCCCTGGTTTGCCTCGGCATGGGACGTGCAGAGCCAGCGGTTCCTGGAGAAGTACGACCTCCCCTTCAACAAGGTCGCCTCGGCGATGCTTACCCACCGGCCCCTGCTCGAGGCGGTCGCCGCTGAGAAGAAGCCCACCTACATTTCCACCGGCATGAGCACCTACGGGGACATCGATGCCGCAGTCGCGATCTTCCGGGGAAAAGGCTGTCCCTTCACGCTCATGCACACCGTTTCCACCTACCCGAGCGAGGACAGCGAGTGCAACCTCCTCGCCATCCGGTCCCTCGCGGAGCGGTACGGATGCCCCGTCGGGTACAGCGGCCACGAGCGGGGGACCCTCCCCTCGCTCCTCGCCGCGGCCCTCGGCGCGGTCGCCATCGAGCGGCACATCACCCTCGATAAGAAGATGTACGGCAGCGACCAGTCCGCGTCCCTCGAACCGAAGGAACTCGGCGAGCTCGTATCTGCCCTCCGGGCAATCCCCGGGATCCTCGGTGACGGTGAGAGGAAGGTCTCGGAGAAGGAGGCGGCGGTTGCAAAGAAACTACGGTACTGGTGAAACCGGGGCGAGAGGAACCGGCTGACATGACGGCGTGTGCCCTCTGCGGGAGCAGGGATCTCAGGAAACTCGCGGGCCGGCTCAGGCATGGGCCGGGCACGGTGCTCGTCTGCGACTCCTGCGGCCTCGGGATGCTCGAGGCGGGTTCGGGCGACCTCAGGGAATTCTACGACGGGGACTACCGGAAGAAGTACGGTCCCGAGCTGAACCGGGCTTCCGATTACCGGGAGATCTTCGAGGCGTACGCCCCGTTCCAGGCACACCGGATCGAGCTCCTCAGGCCTTTCCTCGGGCCGGAGACCCGGCTCCTCGAGGTGGGCTGCTCGACCGGCCATTTCCTGTACCATGCAAAGGACCTCGTCGGCGAGGCCGTCGGGGTTGACTACGACTCGGGCGCCGCGAAGTACGCGGCGGAACGATGCGGGATCACGACATACGGATGTGACCTCCGTGAAACCCCGCTCGAACCGGGTTCATTCGACGTGGTCTGTGCTATCCAGACGATGGAGCATGTCCCTGATCCCGTCGGGTTCGCGCGGACGCTCGGCAGGTACCTGAAACGGGACGGGACCCTCTATATCGAGGTGCCGAACCTCGCCGACCCGCTCATGGCCCTGTATGACAACCAGGCGTACCGGGACTTTTACTTCCACGAGGCGCACCTCCTGTATTTCACCGGGCGGTCCCTCGCCACCGTGATGGAACGGGCGGGCTTTGTCGGAAGAACGGTCTTTTTCCAGGACTACAACCTGATGAACCACCTCCACTGGCTCTTCCTCGACCGCCCCCAGCCCTCATGCGCCGAGGGACTGGGGCCTGCACGCCTCCCGCTGAAGGTTCCCCCGGACCAGCCGGTCCGGGAGGACCTCGACGCCTTCGTGGAGCGGGCCGACCGGGAATACCGGTCCATCCTTGCCAGCCACGGGTACACCGACAACATGGCATTTATCGGCGGGTTCAGTCCGCGGAAGGGGGCGTGAAATGGCCCGGAAGGGGGCAGGCGTTGTCGCCGTGATACCGGCGCGGGGTGGCTCGAAAGGAGTCCCGGGGAAGAACCTCCGGCCGGTCGGGGGATACCCGCTGATCGCCTATTCCATCGCTGCCGCGGAACTCACCCCGGGTATCGACCGGGCAATCGTCTCGACGGATTCCCCCGAGATCGCCGATATTGCGGGCAGGTTCGGCGGCGAGGTGCCCTTTCTCAGGCCGGGGGAATTCGCAACAGACCGGTCCCCGGATATCGGTTTCGTCCTCCACCTTACCGGGTGGCTGAAGGAACACGAGGGTTCCGAACCGGAATACGTGGTGAACCTCAGGCCCACCACGCCGCTCCGTGACCCGGCCGTCGTGGATGCAGCGATTACCGCCATACGGTCGAGGCCCGATGCGACCTCCCTCCGCTCGGTCCAGCCCCTGCCCGAGCCCCCCCAGAAGATGATGGGGATACGTGGCGGGTTCCTGACCGGGCTCTTCCCTGACGACCCGCGCCCCGAGTACTTCAACCTCCCCCGCCAGGCCTTCCCGCCCGCGTACCACCCGAACGGGTACGTCGATATCTACCTCCCGATGCAGGCCGCGACGGGCTCCCTCCACGGGCCGAGGATCCTCGGGCACGTCACCCCGACGGTGACCGAGATCGACACCCCGGAGGACATGGCGTTCCTTGAATATACCCTCGGCCGGTCCGGCCATCCCCTGCAGGACTACCTGAGAGAGACGTTCGGCCGGCCCGGCAAAGGAGAGAAGCCTGCCAGGGCCCCGAAGAGGTAACAGCATGTCGTGCTTCAAGTTCTCCCGCGTGCCGGCCCGGGTCCCCCGGATCGAGACCCGGTTCCGGCGTATCGCCACCGACCTCCCCGTCCCGGAATCCCTCCCGGTCTTTGCCGACCTCGACCGGTACGAGTGCCGGTCGATGCACGGCCAGTACCCCATCGTCTGGGACAGGGCCCGCGACTTCCAGGTCTGGGACCGGTACGGGAACTGCTGGATCGACTTCACCTCGACGATCTTCGTCACGAACAGCGGCCATGCGAACCCGCTCGTGACCGCCGCTTTGAGGGAGATGCTCGACCACGGCCTTCTGCACAGTTACACGTATGCGACGGAGATCCGGGCGAACTACCTGAAGCGGCTCATCGGGGCGACACCCCCGCAGCTGGAGAAGGCCTTCCTCCTCTCCTCGGGGACGGAGGCGGCCGAATGCGCTCTCAAGCTCCTCCGGATGCGCGGGCAGGTACAGGGGAAAAAGCACGGGGGCATCATCTCCTTCGAGGACAGCATGCACGGCCGGACCCTCGGGGCCCAGATGCTCGGCGGGAACCCGGGGTCGCGGGGCTGGATCGGGTACGAGGACCCGCACATCCACCGGCTCCCCTTCCCCTATCCGTGGACCGCAGGGGCAGAGGGAGGGAAGGCCTCCGGGGAGGACCGGTTCCATGCCGACATCGAACGCCTTCTCGCGCAGGGGGTGGACCCGGATGCCGATCTTGCGGGGTTCATCCTCGAATCGTATATCGGGTGGGGCGCGGTCTTCTTCCCGGTCGACTACGTGAGAGCCCTGTTCCGGTGGGCGCGCCGGCACGACCTGCCCGTGGTCTTCGACGATATCCAGGGCGGTTTCGGGAGGACGGGAAAGTTCTTCGCGTACCAGCATTACGGCGTCGAGCCTGACATGGTCCTCTGCGGGAAGGGGATCAGCTCCTCCCTCCCGCTTTCGGCGGTGATCGGAACGTCGGCCCTCATGGACCTCCCCGACGTGGGCTCGATGTCCTCCACCCACTCGGCAAACCCCCTCGCCTGTGCGGCGGGGCTCGCGAACCTCGAGGCCATCGAATCGATGCATCTCGTCGAAGAGACAGCCCGGAAGGGGGAGATCCTCTTCCGGCAGCTCGGGGATCTGCAGGCCGAATCCGGTGGCCGGATCCGGTGGGTGCTCGGGAAGGGCCTCGTCGCCGCGCTCATCGTGGTCAACCCCCGGACCGGCCAGCCCGACGGCGAGACCGCGAGCCACATCTGCGAACGTGCGATGCAGAAGGGGCTCCTCCTCGTCCACACGGGGAGGGAGTCCATCAAGATCGGGCCGCCCCTCACCATCAGCGACGATGCCCTGCTCGAGGGGCTGGACGTCCTCGGGGAATCCGCGCGGGAGGCCTGGCGGTGACGCCCGGGAAGGGACAGGCACGGAACCTCCGTCACCTCGGCATCGTCGTCAGGGACATGGAGAAGTCCCTCGCGTTCTACCGGGACCTGCTGGGGATGAAGGTGACGAGCCGGCGGGAGGAGACGGGCGCCTACCTCGACACCCTGCTCGGCGTGAAGCATGGGAAGATCCAGACCGTAAAACTCTCCGCCGGCGGGGGGGCGACCCTCCTCGAACTGATCGAGTTCGAATCGCCAGAGCCGGGCGCCGACCCGGAGAGGCAGGTGAACACCCCCGGCCCGACCCACATCGCCGTCACCGTCGCCGACGTGAAAAGGCTCTCGGCAGCGCTGAAACGGAACGGCATCCGCTTCGTCTCGGAACCGCTCACCTCTCCCGGCAGGAGGGCGCGGCTCGCATTCTGCCGGGACCCCGAGGGTAACCTCGTCGAGCTCGTCGAGGAGCGCCCGAACCCCTGATATGAACAGGATCGGTATCATGCAGGGCCGGCTCTCACCCCCCCGCGACGGGAGGATCCAGTCGTTCCCTGTCGAAAGCTGGGAGGAGGAGTTCCCGAGGGCGAAGGAGGCGGGCCTCGACTGCATCGAGTGGATCTGCGAGAAGGAGACCGGGGCCCTGAACCCCCTCTCCTCCGACGACGGGATACGGAAGATCCTGGGACTGGTGTCGCGGTGGGGGGTGGGAGCGCGTTCCATCTGCGCCGATTACTACATGGCCGACCTCCTCCTCGATGCACGGGGTGGCATCAGCGATGGGGCGGCAGGGCACCTCACCTGGCTCATCGGGCGCGCCCGGCTCCTCGGTGCCCGGTACATCATCCTCCCCTTCGTGGATGATTCGTCCCTCGCGGCGGGGCGCCGGCGTGCCGGACTCCCGGACCTCGTCACCCGGGTTCTCCCGGCGACAGAGAGCGCCGGGGTGGAGCTCCACCTCGAGACAGACCTGCCGCCCGAAGACCTGAGGAAGCTCCTCGCCGGGATTGACCACCCGCTCATCCGGGCCAACTATGACATCGGGAACAGCGCATCCCTCGGGTTCGACACCGCACGCGAGCTTGAGCTCATCGGTGAGTTCATCGGGTCGGTCCACGTCAAGGACCGGGTCCGCGGTGGCGGATCCGTCCCTCTCGGTGAGGGGGATGCGGATCTCCCCCTCTCCTTCAGGCTCCTCCGGGACATCGGGTACGGGGGAACCTATATCCTCCAGGCGGCACGGGGACCGGGGGGAGAGGAGGTGGAGCTCGCGGCGAGGAACCGGATGCTCGTCAGTTCACTCCTCTCCGGTCTCCCGGCATGAACCTGCAGCGGGGATACGCGGGTATTTGAACAGGAAACGGAAAAGTACCGTAGGTACAGGGACCTTCAGGGGGAAGGCATGGGGATTCTCGACGGAAAGACCGCGGTCATTTCGGGATCTACCCGGGGGATAGGAGAGGGGATCGCCCGCGAGATGCTTGCGGGGGGGGCCTCGGCCTGGATCACCGGCAGGAACCGCGGGCGGCTGGATACCGTCACCTCGGCGTTCGGGAAAGAGTTTGGCAGGGACCGGGTCCACCCGTTCCAGGGCGACCTTTCGAGGACGGCCACCATCCGAAACCTGCTCGGGGCGGTCCTCGAGGATTCCGGTAGGCTCGATGTGGTGGTCGCAAACATCGGGTCAGGGAAGTCGAAGATGGGCTGGGACGTCGATGACGAGACCTTCCGGACGAGCTTTGACGAGAACTTCTTCCCGGCGGTCGCCCTTGGCCGGGAATCTCTCAGGGTGATGATGGAGCAGAAGTCGGGGTGCATCACCTTCATCGCGTCGATCGCGGGCATCGAGACGATCCCTGCCCCCGTCCCGTACTCGGCGGCAAAGGCGGCCCTGATACGGTACGTGAAGAGCACGGCGGCGATGGTCGCCCCGTCGGGGATCCGTATGAACGCGGTCTCGCCCGGGAACGTCTATGTCGAGGGAGGGACCTGGGGGATGAAAATGAGGGATGACCCGGCCGGGACAAAGCGGTATATCGAGGATCAAGTCCCGCTGAAGCGGTTCGGAACCCCCGCGGAGATCGGCCGGCTCGTCTGCTTCCTCTCCTCGGACCAGGCATCGTACATCACGGGGGCGAACATCATTATCGACGGGGGCCAGGCAAAGGGAGCCTGATGGTGATTATGGATTCCGTGCTTGACAGGTTCAGGATCAAAGACCGGGTCGTGATCATCACCGGCGGTGCGGGCCTGCTCGGCGAGCAGCATGCCCGGGCCGTCGCAGAGGCGGGAGGCGTGCCCGTGCTCCTCGACGTGAACGGGCCGGCAGCGAAGGTAATAGCTGCGGCCCTTGCGAAGGAGTACCGGGTCGGGGCGGCGGGCATTCCCGCGGATGTCACCAGCCGGGAGAGCGTCGAATCTGCCTGCAGCGAGGTCATGAGCCGGTTCGGCCGGGTCGACGCCCTGATCAATAACGCCACCCGGGACCCGAAGGTGAAGGACGAACCGGGGCAGGTGCCATGGTCCCGGTTCGAGCAGTTCCCCGACGAGACCTGGAGTATGGACCTCGCCGTGGGCCTGACGGGCGCCTTCCTCTGCAGCCAGGTGTTCGGGAGGGAGATGAAGAAGGCGGGAAAAGGGGTCATCCTGAACATCTCGTCCGACCTCGGGATCATCGCCCCTGACCAGCGGATCTACCGGAAGCCCGGCCTTCCCGACGAGCTCCAGCCCGTGAAGCCCGTCAGCTACTCGGTGGTGAAGCATGGGCTCATCGGGCTCACCAGGTACCTCGCAACCTACTGGGCTGGCGACGGTATCCGGGCGAACGCCATCTGCCCGGGAGGAGTGTTCCAGGGACAGCCGGAGGAGTTCGTGAAAAACCTCGCCTCGCTCATCCCGCTCGGGAGGATGGCAAAGGTGGACGAGTACCGCGCCGCCGTCCTCTTCCTCGTTTCCGATGCCTCGGGCTACATGACGGGATCGGTTCTCATCATCGACGGGGGAAGAACCGCGTGGTAGAGGGGTTCCCACGATTCCCGTGAACCCGGACCGTGCCGGCCCCGGGGCTGGCCCCCGCGGAACCGGGCAGGGCGGCTCCCGATCCGGGGTGGCTGCTTGACGCCGGACACCGCGGCCGGCCCGGGGGAACCGGTCTCAATCCCCATCGAGGGGGCGGGCTCCGCGGTCATCCTCGTCGAGGACCCGGGGGACACAGCCCATGCGGCCTCGCTCCTCCGGCGGTGCAGGGCCGGGACCGTCGTTGCTGCAAGCCCCGGCGCCTGCTGGGAACTGGGGAAGGCGGGGGTTCCCTTCCAGCCCATCGAGCGGTTCACCGACCCCGCCGTGCTCACCTCGATCGGGAAGGAGAACTTCGGGAAAACCGGAGATCTCTGCGGGCTCATCGAGAAGAATCTCGGCGAGCTCGGGCTCCTGCCCGAAGGGCTCCCCCGCTTCCCCGCTACCGACAACTTCTTCCCGGTGAAGATGCTCTGCGACGGCCTGACCATCAGGGCCCGCACCCTCGCGGACCTGGGGGCGGTCCTCAGGCCGGACACGGTGTTTGCCTTCCGGCACCGCCCCGACACGGATCCGGGGTTCACCGGCCCGTTCCACTCCGGGGAGAGCATCCATGCAGCACTCCTCGGAATGGCCGGGTGGGCATTCCGCCCGGTAATCATTCCCATTCCCTCCATTCTGCAGCCGGGGGAGACCCCGCCAGTCCGGCGGGGCGTCCTCCCGGCGACTCTCGAAGGTGCGGGGACGTCCTTCCTCACCGACATGGCATTCCTCATCAGGCGGGGCAGGAGCGGCGAGGCACTGAGCCTGCCCCTCTCCAGCCTGAAAAACCGGCTCCTCTCCGCCGAGCACCTTGTGATCTCCGGGTACGGGTACAGCTGGAACGACATCATCCCGGCGCTTTCCAGCGACGGGTACAGCATTACCCACTGGCAGCCGGCACGGGCATCGCCTGAAGGCGACGCGACGACAGGCAGGGACCACGCTTCCCTTGACGAGGTAATCAGGCTCGCGATCCCGCCCATCACTCCTGTCGGGGAGGTTGACATCTCGCCGCTCTTCCGGGAGAGGCTCGTGCCCATCCTTCGCGAGTACCTGGAGATCGCACCTTCCCTTGCGATGGATATCCGGGAGCGGCTGGCACGGATCCGGCCCCGGGCCGTCCTCTGCGGGACGAAGAGCGGGTGGCGGGACCAGCTCCTGGCCCGGTGCGCGGAGGAGGAGGGGGTACCCGTCGTCTCCTGGCAGCACGGGGCTCAGGGCTTCTTCAGGGCCCCGATGATGCAGTATGTCGAGCTCCGCCACTCCTCGGTCCACCTCTGCTTCGGCGGGAAGGTCCGGGAGACGATACGCCGGGAATTCGGCGGCGAGGCCCCCCGGGAGGTGGTGCCCGTCGGCTCCTACCAGCTGCAGGAACTGGCCTCGTCACGGGGGCCCGGATATGCCGACCCGGACATCCTGTACGCGACAACGAGTTACCTCGGGAACTACCTGTACACGGGAGGCATCGGCGAGGAGGTCTTCAGGGACATCGACTTCTGGGAGACCCAGAAGGCGATCCTCACGGCGCTCGGCATGGGCGGCAGGGAAACGGTCTTCAAGCTCCACCCGGGAGACACCCCTTCAGGCCACCTCCAGGGTTTCCTTGCCGCAAAGGGGTTCCCGAACATCACCGTCGTCAGGGGCGAACGGAGTTTCACCGACCTTGTCCGAAACGCCGGGACGGTGGTCCTCGACTGCCCCAGTACCACCCTCCTCGAGGCCATCGCCGCCGGGTGCGATGTCCTCGTGCTCCTCAGGCATGTCCGGCTCACTTCCGATGCCCGTGCCCTCCTCCGGAAACGGGCGTACATCGCCGACGACAGGGAGGAGTTCACCACCCTCCTCGGGAAATACCTTCGCGGGGAGAAGACCGGCCAGGACCCCGACCCGACGGATAAGGGGTTCCTGGAGGCCTACGGCGTCCACCGGCTCGACGGGAACGTGGCGGAGCGGGCCCTCGCCGTCATTCGCGGCCTGCCAGGGGTTCGGGAACCACGGCAGGGTGCGGGGTCAGGGTGAGGCCGCGCCCCGGGGATGCGGGATCGGCGTACCGGGCATCTTCCCGGGGGCTGGCGGCACAGCCAGGCCGGGTATCAGGCCCCGAGCCGGATCCCGGTGACCGGAAAGGAGATGAACACCGGTATTTCAAACAGCTGAGGGTGATATTGCCATGACGGGCCAGCTCGGCCAGTTGATCGGGTTCGGGATGTCCTTTGCCATGATCCTCATCGGGGTCGTCCTCTGCCTCTACAGCGTGTACGACCGGATCAGGAATGCCGAACAGCGGGCGAAACGGTTTGCACAGGAGATGCTCGGGGGCCTGGCCCGGGAAGGGAAGGAGGGCATCACCTCCTCCCCGATCCCCCTCGGCGATATCAACAACATCATCGAGGCCATCATCAAGATCGAAAACCCGTTCATGCAGGTCGGGGTCTTTCTCACGGTGTTCGGGATCCTCGTGATGATCATCTCGATATTCATCCCGATCTGACCTGCCGCCGGGCAGAGATACGGGGACCCATCCGATTCCCCGCGTCAGATTTCCGGGGCGGCTGTCCGGCACCTGGAACCTGCCCCCGTGCCTGGCCGTGGTCCACCGATCGTGAGAACAAGGTTTTTGAACGGCGAAACGAGATCTGTAATCAATGCGATTCCCTGCCCTCATCGCAGTCTTCCTCATCCTGATCGCCTTCACTGCCGGTTGCCTGTTCGAAAAGGACGCCATCGTGGGCAGTTATTCCACAGATCCCAGGACCTACGCACAGGGGGGCACCCTCGCGGTCTTTAACACCAGCGGGACCTTCTACGTCGGAAGTCCTCCTTACCAGGGCCTGACGAACGGGACCTGGAATCGTATCGACGCGGGGGAGGTACAGCTGGCCTGGAAAAACGGGGTGAAGGAGAATGTCGTCTGCGGTGACAAGAAAGGGGTCTTCCTCGCCCGGGAGATTATTGTCAAAGGGATACGGTTCACGAGGATTGGCTAGGGCACCCTCCGAAGGCCGACCGGGAATCGGGCGGCAAGCTCCCGCGATCTCCCCGGTTTCAGGTCTGCCGATTATCCATCCCGGCCGGTGAACCGGCCCGTCACGCCGGCTTCGCGGCCTTTGCCTTCCACTGGCCCGTCTTCGGGTCCTTCACATAGGTCCGCTCGACGGCCGCCCACGCGATCTTGTACGCGACCTCCTCGCGGGACTCCTTCGGGTCGCGTCGCTCCCTCGGGTCCCTGTACTTCTCCCATGCCGCGTTCGCGGCCTTCATGAAGATCTCGAGGGCATGCTCGGGCAGGGCGTGACGCACCGCCTCCGGCAGTTCCCCCGTGGACTTGTACGGAAATGGCATCCGGTTCACCCCGCCCCTGCATGGGGGGATGGGGTATTAATAGGTGATTCCACGTGGCATTTCCTGAAAAGAAGGCTGGTATCATATACCGATAAGGTTTAATTATTTAAACCGCACAGGGTTGCCGCATGGTATCGTATGTTGGAGCGGTCATATCGTTCATCGTCGCGCTGATCATCTCGGCGATCATCATCTTCGTGATCACGAAGCTCTTTGGTGAAACAGAGGGCCTGGGCACGGCCCTCGTAGCAGCCTTCGTCGGAACGATCATTTACACGATCGTCTACTACTTCCTCGGCCAGGGCCTCGTCGCCGCGTTCATCGGCGGCATTTTCTGGCTCCTCGCCCTCCAGCACCTGTACAAGATCGGCTGGATCAAGTCCCTTATCATCGCCGTGATAGTCTGGATCGTGACAAGTATCGCGAGCTGGTTCCTGCCGACGCTCATCGGGCCGGTGTGAAGGGATCAGCCCCATCATTCCTTTTCTGCAACTCGGCGAAATATTTATCAAGGGGATCATCTATCTTCCTGCATCTCCGGTGGAGAGGGAGAGGACGATCTCGCAGAATGTGCCGCGGTTATTTTTCTTCCACGTGAGAGGTCACATCCGGATTGGATCTCAGGCGAAACCGGTGGAGAAGTCATGATGCGAAGGACCTTCGTGAAATCAGCCATCGCGGGAGCTGTTATCGCAGCCCTTGTTGTATTGCTCCTCGTGCAGGTGTCTCCGGGAGGACCAGGCGGCCAGGTAATCTACAGGTGGGATACGGTGAAATCCGGGGACAGGCCGGCCGCGGGTGCCCCGGGTCCGGCTGCTTTCATCAACCTCAACGGTACAGGAAATGACAGCATCAAGGAGTCCGGCTCAACGGACATGACTGGCGGGATCACGGGCTTATCTGCAGGGGAAGGAGGTTCTTCCGGTTTGGGTGGCGCGGATTTCCCGGGTCCGGTCGATACCGCAGTACATTCTCCGGGCAACGATTCCCTCGTTGAATCCGGGGCCAGCCCCGACCTGGAGTTTACCCCGCACCAGGTACCTCCGGAGGCAAGCGTACCCGAATTCCCGAACGCCGGGCTGCCCTTCGCGATACTCACTCTCCTGGCAGGTGCGGTAGTCCTGGCCAGGAGAAGGCAATAATTCCCTTTTCCCGGGTGTGGTTTCCCATGACACGCAGGATCTTCATCCTCCTCTCCCTCGCCCTCGTTGCCCTGGCCCTTGCGCCGGGCTGCACCATGCCGCCAGCCGGAGGTGGGGGAACCCCGACCCCGACCATGACCACAGCGGCCCCCGCGCCGGGTGCGACCGTCCCGCCCGGCCCCGTCGTGACAGTCCCCCCGGCCTACGAGGTAATCATCCAGGTGACCAGAGACCCGAACACGGCCTTCCCTTACATCAACTTCGCTTTCCGGGGAGGGAAGGGCCAGTACATCCTGCAACGGATCACCGTCACCGTCGCCCGGTCGGATGGCATAGTCGTCCAGGAAGTCATCCCCAAATCCGGCCAGAACCAGTACGCGGTGGGTGATTCCGTGCGGATCACGGGGACGACCGGGACCGACGAGGTGGTCGTGGTGGTGACCATCCTCGGGCAGGATTACAAGATCTACGACGAGAACATGCCGTTCTACACCATTCCCCCTCCGCCGCCGTGAGCCGTTTTCTCCCGGTTCACTGCTCGAGGAATACCGCCCTCGCGAGGGCGGCGGCCCCGGTGATAACCGTGACGATGCTCAGCCCGGCGGGGCTGAGAATCCACATGACCTGGAGATATTCGACCGTCGGGTCGGGGTTCAGCCTGACGAGGGACTCGTAGAACGGGGACCAGTACACCAGGAAAAATGTGGCGATGAGGACGACCAGGAGCACCGTTGATACATTTTTCCGGTTGAGCCTGAGTTTCCACTTCATCGACAGACACCGGGGAGGGCGTGCTCACGCCATGTTCCCGTTCAGAAAAAGGTGGGTCCGGTCGTTAAAAGTCCGTCATCACCCGGAACTGGTCGACCTCTTCCTTCGAGAGCTGGTCGAGGAACTCCTCGGCGGCGTGCTTGATGTCCCGTGACGCGGTGATCGCACGGCCGACGACGATGATATCGGCCCCGGCCTTCACCGCGGCCTTCACGACGGGCACCTTGATCCCGCCGGCGGTTGCGACGAGCAGCTTGCCTCCCGCTGCCTTCTTGAGAGCCGGGATGTCGCCCCAGGCATGCTCCTCCCGCTCGGCATCGATGGCGCGGTGGAGCTCGACGATGTCGGGCTTGACCGCGAGGGACCTGATCACCTTAACGGGGTCCGGAACGTTGAGCATGTCCATCACGGAGTAGATGCCGGTCTTCCTCGCCTCGGTGATGGCCTTCTCGAGGGTCTGGACCGGCGCGAGGCCCGAGACCACGACCGCGTCCGCCGACGCATCGGCCGCCATCCGTGCCTCGAGGTTGCCCGTGTCGAGGATCTTCAGGTCCGCGATGATGAAGGAGTTCGGGCGGGCCCGGCGGAGCTCGCTGATGACGTTGATGCCGAACTTCTTGATGAGCGGGGTGCCTGCCTCGACGATCAGGTGGTCGTTGTCGGGGAGGCCCTGGAGCACCCGCACCACCTGCTTCATGTCCACGAGGTCGAGGGCGACCTGCAGGTAGGGCGGGTCCCAGAGCCTCGTCACCTTGAAGCCCATGATGACGTGGGCCTGCCGGTCCTTCTCGTAAAGGAGGGTCTTTGCATCGGGGAAGTTCTCGAAGGCCCGCCTGAGGGCGAGCTTGGTCGCGCCGTAGTTATACCGGTAGATCTTGTTGTAGTCCTTGGCCTCGGGATGGAGGAATGCCGAGCAGAGGACGACGATCTGCTCGATGTCCGTGTCCCGGAAGATCCCCTCCTCGAGGGAATCGGCGACGGCCTTGCTCACCGCCGCCTGGACCGGGCCGAACATCTCGTTTACCTGCGACACGTTCTTCAACGTGACCTTCGGGATGACGAGGGTCACCGGCTTCGTGAGGAGGTTCGGCCGGATCACGGCGAGGAGAGGGGTGTGGCCCGCGGAGAGCTGCGAGAGGGCATTTGCAAAGGCCGCCCCGACCGGCCCGTCCTTGTCCCCGACGATGAGATCGATGTGCGCGAGCTCCGCGCCGTCCCCGATGAGTGCTTCCCCGATGTTATACATGGACGTGCTCCGTTCCTGAATTTGTATGGACCCCCGGAGTATAAAAAAGGGGGGAGTCCGCGTCGGAGCGGAGGGTCGAAGACTCGTAGAGGGCGGTCTCGTACGCGGGGAGAAAGGCGGGCAGGGAATGGTTACCTGGAATTCCGGGAAAAATGTGGGGCTGGTGAGATTTGAACTCACGATCGACGGGTCTCTCCGAACATGCGTCAGTGCTCCAACGGATCATCATCCCTTTTCAGAAGACCCATGGTTCATCACACGCAAAGACCGCTGGAGCCCGTCGCCATACCGGTCTAGGCCACAGCCCCTCGCAACGGTAACAGGTCTCCCTTTCGGAATTTAACGCTTATGCAGTTTCCCGGCCGGGCTCTGCCCGGCTGCCGGCGGCGG
>DATJPK010000164.1:0-2233 GCA_035506435.1 Methanomicrobiales archaeon | reverse complement strand
GCAACCCCCCTCGTCGCGGACCCCGGACCAGATGACCCTCGGGGAGCGGGAGGGGTTCCCCTTCACCCCCCCGACGGAAACCCATAAGGCCGGGAAACGGATGGCAGAGAGCGCCTCCTTCACCCTCGCGAGGGTCTTCTCATCGACCTCCCCCAGGAACTTGAGGGTGATGTGGATGGCCGGGGGTTTCACGAGGGTGAGCCGGGCCCGCGAGGCGCCGAGCTTCTCCTGCGGCCCCTTCATCCGCTCCCTCACCTCCGGGGCGAGATCAATAGCAATAAACGTCCTGACCATCAAGAATACTTGGAACACCACCTACAAATGATAATCGATCCCGGGGGAAAGGATTCTTGAGCGCGCAACCGGTCCCGACCGTCTATACCCTTGAACATTGCCCGAACTGCGAGATGCTGAAGGCCTACCTGAAGTCCCGGAAGATCTCCTATGCCGAGAAGGACATGTCCTCTGCCGAGTCCCTCACCGAGCTTCGGGTAAACGGCTGCTTTGCGATGGAAGCCCCGGTCCTCAGGTTCGACGATACCTTCCTCACCTCGGCCGAGCTCTTCGCCGGGGGAAAGGTCAGGGACGCCGAGATCCGGAAGACCCTCGGCATTCCCTGAATTCCCCCCGGGTCTCCCTGAATCCAGCCCCGATCCCGGGCCGAACCCCGGGATTCCCGTGTTTCGGAAAACCAGCCGAGCCGGGGGGCTTCCCGCCCGGTTTATAAGCGTGGGAATGGTTTAAAAAGATATATAAGGCGATATTACTCGATAAAGTCAAATAGCAATGGATTAATAGTATCTTAACGGTTTCGAGAGGTTGACCTCATTTGCCGAGGCAGAAGAAATCCCAGGGCAGGTCTGTTTTCCAGCAGCAACTCACGCTGGACGGGCGGTTTCTCCCCGCCCTCCCCAAGGTCAGGACCACGGACGGGCACATGGTGGAGTGGGACCGGGAGCGGATCGTCCGGCAGATCGTCGAGGAGACCCGGCTCATCGAGGTCTTCTACGGCCACGAGAGCGCGAGCCCCGAGGTCGCGCGGGAGATCGCCGCGCTCGTGGAGCAGCGGATCCTGAAGCTCGGGCTCCAGGTGCTCTCAGGCCCCCTGATCCGGGAGATCGCGAACATCGTCCTCCTCGAGAAGGGGCTCACCGAGTACCGGAACGTCTGCACCCGGGTAGGGACGCCCGTGTACGACGCGCACCTGATCGACGTCGGCCGGGGCTTCGAGGCCCATGACAACGCGAACCTCCAGGAGAATGCCGAGACCTCCCACAAGAAGAAGGCAGACAAGATCAGCAAGGAGCAGTACCTCCTCCAGCTCCCGCCCTCCCTCGCCGACTACCACCTCGGGGGCGACCTGCACATCCATGACCTCGAGTATTTCGGGACGAGACCGTTCTGCCAGGACTGGGACCTCCGCTATTTCCTGTATTACGGCCTGATGCCCGACGGGAACGGGACAAAGGCCTCTGTCGCGGGCCCCGCGAAGCGCGCCGAGGTCGCGGTGCTCCATGCCGTGAAGGCCCTCGGCTCTGCCCAGACGAACTTCGCCGGCGGCCAGGGCTACTACAACTTCCTCACCTTCCTCGCGCCGTACTTCGAGGGCCTTGAGTACGACCAGGTCAAGCAGCTCATCCAGATGTTTGTCTACGAGATGACCCAGATGATGGTCGCCCGGGGCGGCCAGCTGGTCTTCTCCTCGGTCCAGCTCACGCCGGGCGTCCCCACCCTGTGGAGGGACAAGCCCTGCGTGTACCGCGGCAGGATCTACGACGGGAAGCAGGCCCCGAAGCGGACTTACGGCGAGTTCGAGCGGGAGGTCCGGCTCCTCTTCAAGGCGATGATGGAGGTGATGCTCGAGGGGGACTACTGGGGCAAGCCCTTCTCCTTCCCCAAGCCGGAGATCAGCATCGAGCCGGACTTCCTTACCGAGAACGAGGACTTCAACAGGAGGCACCCCGAGCTCCCCACCTACCGGGACCTTTACCTCCTCACCTTCGAGCTCGCCTCGAAGTTCGGCACTCCCTACTATGACAACCAGATCCCGCCTTACCGCGGGGCAGGGAAGGGCATCTCCTGCTACCAGTGCTGCGCCTACCAGTTCTCGACGGTGGCGGGGAAGGACCCCGAGTTCGAGCGCAAGCTCGACTTCCAGGACGGCCGGCACTTCTCGATGGGCTCCTGGCAGGTGGTCTCGGTGAACTGCCCCCGGGCCGCGTACCGGGCCGAG
>DATJPK010000163.1:0-7671 GCA_035506435.1 Methanomicrobiales archaeon | reverse complement strand
ACCGACATGCGGACCCACACGAACCCGAACGAGATACGGATGATCCTCCAGCGGCCCACCGACGAGCGGTTTGGCTGCCTCTTCGACGCCTTCCGGGCGGGGTTCACCGTGCAGGATATCGCCTCGCTCACCTTCATCGACCCCTACTTCCTCGAGAAGATCCGGAACGTCGTCGAGATGGAGCGGAAGCTCCCGAACGGGTGCAGCCCGGACCTCATCAGGAAGGCGAAGGAGTTCGGATTCCCGAACGCCGAGATCGTGAAGCTCTCGGGCCTCCCCTGGGAGGAGGTGGAAAACATCGCCGGGAAACCAAGCTACAAGATGGTGGACACCTGCGCCGCCGAGTTCCCGGCCACGACGCCGTACTTCTACTCCACCTGGGACACCGAGTGCGAGATCGTCCCGACGGAGGACCGGAAGGTGCTCATCCTCGGGTCGGGGCCCATCCGCATCGGGCAGGGGATCGAGTTCGACTATTGCACGGTCCATGCCGTGAAGGCGGTCCGGGACGAGGACGTCGAAGTGCATATCGTGAACAACAACCCCGAGACGGTGTCCACCGACTTCGACACCTCGGACCGGCTCTTTTTCGAGCCGATGCACCTCGAGGACGTGGTGAACATCCTCACCAAGGACCGGTACTGGGGGGTGATGGTCCAGTTCGGCGGCCAGAACTCCATCAACCTCGCCATCCCGCTCGAGAAGGAGATCCGCCGGCTCGGCATCCCGACGAAGATCCTCGGGACCTCCCCGGACGCGATGGACATCGCCGAGGACCGGGACCGGTTCTCGGAGTTCCTCGACCGGCTGCAGATCCCGAGCCCGCCGAACAGCTCGGCGTACTCCGAGGATGAGGCCTTTGCCATCGCCGAGAAGATCGGGTACCCCGTCCTGGTCCGGCCCTCCTACGTCCTCGGCGGGCGGGCGATGGAGATCGTCCATGACAGCGCCGAGCTTGCGACGTACATCAAGGAGGCCGTCCGGGTCTCGCGGAAGCACCCGGTCCTCATCGACCTCTTCCTCCAGAACGCCGTCGAGATCGACGTGGACGCGGCCTGCGACGGCGAGGAGGTGCTCATCGGCGGGATCATGGAGCATATCGAGGAGGCGGGGGTCCACTCCGGCGACTCGGCCTGCGTCATCCCGCCCCAGTCTCTCACCCCGTCGCAGATCGCACGCCTCGGGGACTACACCCGCAGGATCGCGCTCGAGCTCGGCGTGGTCGGGCTCGTGAACATCCAGTACGCCATCAAGGACGATATCGTCTACGTCCTCGAGGCAAACCCGCGTGCGAGCCGGACGGTGCCCTTCGTGAGCAAAGCGACGGGCATCCCGCTTGCCAAGGTGGCTGCGAAGGTGATGATGGGGCGGAAGATCCGGGAGATCGGCTACCGGGAGCGGGAGATCGAGCATGTCGCGGTGAAGGAGGTACTCCTCCCGTTCAACAAGCTCCCGGGCGTCGACACGGTGCTGGGCCCGGAGATGAAGTCCACGGGAGAGGTCATGGGGATCGACTATGACTTCGGCAGGGCCTACTACAAGGCCTGCATCTCGGCGGATAACGAGCTCCCGACCTCGGGGAATGTCTTCATCTCCCTCTCCGCCGATCAGCGGGGGGAGATGGCGCCCATAGCAAAGCAGCTCGTCCGGATGGGCCTCTCCCTTTATGGTACCGACGGTACGGTCGCCTTCCTCCACGACGTGGGCGTCGAGGCACAGATGGTGAGAAAGGTCCAGGAAGGCTCCCCGAATGTCATCGACATGATCCGAAACGGTGAGATCCGGCTCATCATCAACACCCCGCGGGACAAGCAGTCCCGGCAGGACCACTACCAGATCATGCGGACGGCGGTGGAGCTCGGGATCCCGTACATCACCACCACGCAGGCGGCGAAGGCGGCGGCGAACGCCATCGACGCCATCCGGAAGGAGAAGATCACGATAGAGCCCCTGGGGCACTACATCGGAGGAGTGAAATGAAAAAGGGATCGGGAACAGGAAAGAAGGGACCGGTCGTGCTCGCCTTCTCTGGCGGCCTCGACACCTCGGTCTGCATCCCCCTCCTGCGGGAGCAGTACGGGTACGGGAAGGTCATCACCGTCGCGGTGGATGTCGGGCAACCGGAGGCGGACATCCGTTCTGCGACGGAGAAAGGCCGGAGGTTCGCGGACGCCCACTATACCATCGATGCCAAGGACAGGTTCGTCGACGACTATGTCTTCCCCTCCATCCGGGCGAACGGCTCGTATGAGGGGTACCCGCTCGGGACCGCCCTCGCCCGCCCGCTCATCGCCGAGGAAACGGTGGCCATTGCGAGGTCGAACAGGGCAAAGGCCGTCGCGCATGGCTGCACGGGGAAGGGGAACGACCAGCTCAGGTTCGACTTCATCATCCGCTCGGCCGGGCTCGAGGTGGTAGCGCCGATCCGGGAGCTGAACCTCACCCGCAGCTGGGAGATCGAGTACGCCCGGAAGCATAAGATCCCGGTCGCCGTGGCAAAGAAGAACCCGTACTCCGTCGACGAGAATTGCTGGAACCGGTCCATCGAGGGCGGGAGGCTCGAGGAGCCGTCGTTCCACCCGCCCGAGTCCATCTACCGGTGGACCGTCAACCCGCGGAAGGCGCCGGCCGTTCCCGAGGAGGTCACGGTGGGGTTCGAGAACGGTGTCCCGGTTTCCCTTGACGGGAAGCGGAAGAAGGGGTACGACCTCGTCCAGGAGATGAACCTCCGGGCAGGCCGGAATGGTGTGGGCCGGAACGACATGATCGAGGACCGGATCCTCGGCCTCAAGGCAAGGGAGGTCTACGAGCACCCGGCGGCCTCCGCCCTCATCACCGCCCATGCCGACCTCGAGCACCTGGTCCTCACCCGGGCGGAGCTTGCCTTCAAGCGGTCGGTGGACGACCGGTGGTCCGAGCTCGCGTACCAGGGACTCGTGCACGAGCCCCTGTTTTATGCCCTCAATGCCTTCATCGGGAAGACCCAGGAGCGGGTGAACGGCGAGGTCGACCTCGTCCTCTACCGTGGGTCGGTGAGGGTCGCCGGCCGAACATCGCCGGATGCCATTTACTCGGGGGACATGGTGTCCTTTGACAGCACGAGCCTCGACCAGGGGCATGCAGAGGGGTTGTCCCGGTTCCACGGGATCCAGGCCCGGATGCTGAAAACGATGAAGGAAAAGTAGGGGGTCAGGAAACCTTTTTTCCCGCCGAGGCACCCGGGGTGCACTCGAAAACCTCGGTAATTTTGAGAACGAGCAGGGACTTCGCCGGGTACTTCTCGTTCTTGGCCTTGATCATCGCCTTTACCTTCTCATAGTCGGGCCCGGCGGTCCTCACCTCGACCTTTCCCTTCACCTGGAAGCACCGTTTCGTCTCCGGGTCCCAGAACTCGATGGCCATCCAGGGGTTCTCCTTCACGTTCGCGAGCGTCTTTACCATGTAGTTGTCCCCGAGCCAGATGGTATCGTCGGAGACGATCTGGACGAACGCGATCGGGGCGACGTTCGGGACCCCCGCCCTGCTCGCGGTCGCGACGGGAAAGACCTTGTTCTTGCCAAAGACCGCCTTCATGTCATCGGTCAGTTTCGCCATACCAGCACCTCTCGGAACTCGCGAACCCCGTATCCGGGCCGCGGGTGATATGCCCTCTCCCTTTTTTTCTATATATGGATACCGTTCATTCCCCGACCTGCAGGTCCCCCGGCCCGATGCCCTGCATTTCGGCGACTACCAGGTAGTAGGCGGCAAGCCCCTTCCAGGCCCCCCATCCTCCGGCGATACGCCGTGCCTCCGCCGCATCGATCTTCGACCCTCCGGAGTAAAAGGCCGAGATAGAGCGCCGTATGCCGAGGTCGTCCGCGGGGATGGCATCGAGGCGCGAGAGCCCCCGGAGTGCCGTGAGCTCGGCGGTCCAGGTGCCGACCCCCCGGATGCCGGTCAGTTCGTCGATGATCGCCCCCGTTTTTTCGGAGAGATGGTGGTTCTCGAGGTCGAGCGCCCCGTCCCGGATCATCCCTGCAATACCGAGGATGTACTCGGCCTTCTTTCCTGAAAGGCCGCAGGCCCGGAGATCGCCGATGGATACCCGTGCGAGCCGTTCAGGTGTCGGATATGCGTAGTAATCCGTTCCATCCCACGAGAGGGTGTCGCCGAAGGTGCGGACGATCCTTCGCTCCATGCTGTGGGCGGCCGCGAGGGAGATCTGCTGCTCGGTAATGGAATCGACGAGTGCCTCGAAGACCGAGGCGGTCCTCGGCGGTTTCAGGCCCCTGAACCGCCGGGCAAGGGCGGACATGACCGGGTCCTTCCGTACCGCAGCCGCGAAGGGGGAGATGTCCAGGTCGAGGTTGAAAATTCTCCTGATGATACCGCCGGCCTCCGTCGAACCTTCTTTTCGGGCAGGCCGGGGCTCAGGCCGGACAATGACCGCGGGCCGGTCCACCGACCCGGTTCCCATAACCGTCGCGAGGATCAGGCCGTCGCCGATCCGGAGGACCTGCCGGAACATCCCGCCGGAAAAGGACCGGATCTGCGGGTCCCCTCCCGAGAATATGAATGCCGAGAGCCCGAAGTCGAAGGGTGGGACCGGGGAAAGGAGGATCTCGCCGCGATCTCCCTTGCCCCGGGAACCGGCTGGCCTGCCCCTCATGGCGGGGAACCTGCTCCCTCCGGCGTAAATATCACGGTGTACCTCGGGGTGATATCAAGCTCCGCCGTGTCTCCCGCTGCCGTGGCTTCGAGCACGTGCCCGCCCCGGGTCCGGTCGGCGGTGATAAAGTGGAGGTGGTACCCCGCGACGTTCAGCCCGGCTGCCGTTGCTGGCGAGTAGAAACCGACCATTGTCCCGGTCACGTTCCGGTACTCGTAGACCGACTGGTGCGCGAGCGCGTCGGTGAGCGGGGGATAGGGCTTCGACTGCGCCGGGGGACTCCTGACCTTCAGATAGGGAAATGTGCCGTCGATCCGGATGGCGGTAAAGAGGTCGGGGTCCGGGAGGGACCGGTTCAGCGCGGCAGTGAGATCCGTCATGTTCCCTGCAACGATCCCCGGGACCGTGATATCCGGCGAGAAGTACGTGACGGCGGCGAAGGGCACCCCCTCGGACGGGTCTGCCGGCCTCGCCACCCCGTCGGCCTTCACCTGGTAGCACACCCCGTCCACCACGACCATCTCCCCGTCGAGCCCCGTGAAGGTGCCGAGGCCGAGGTCGCCGTTCTCCATGAGGACAGTCACGGGCTCCACGGGGTCATAGCCTCCTCCCGCGAGCGACTCGTAGGTGGAGACCTGGTACAAAATATCCCGGTCCTGGGGCGGATTTCCGCCCGGAAAGACCCCGCCCGAGATGTACCCGAGGACAAATACCAGGATCATTCCCAGTGCCAGCAGAAAGATCGTTCTTCTCTCCAGAACCGTCCCTCCTCAACCCAAGGAGTTGATGGACCGGATGATAAAATACGGGGCCCGTCCTCCTCCCCGGGGATTACAGGACGAGACCGGCGACCCATGCGGCCATGTTGTGGAGGCCCGTCGAGATAACCACGACCGGGTCGATCCCGAGCAGCGGGAAGAGGAAAATGAAGTAGAGGAACGTCCCGAGCAGGCTCCCCAGGTTTGCCACGGCGGCGATGAGCACCACCTTGAAGAGCGGGATCCGGGCCATCTCGGTGAGCGTCTCTGCCTGGTAGATCTTCCGGAAGTCGGTGACCTGCGGGCTCCGCACCTTCGCCTCGACGGCAGCCGCGATCCACCCGACGTGGAGGAGGGGGTTCAGGGAAGTCATCCAGGCGACCCCGAAGCAGGTGAGCGCCGAGTACGGGTGCCCTCCCGCGGCGAGGGTGAAGGCTGCAGCGAGCACCCCGTGGATCACCACCCAGAAGAGAAAAGCATAGAGGAGGGTGGAGAGCCCGACGCCCGAGAAACCGATGGCCGCGAGGAGGAGGAGAAAGAGCGCGGTGACGGCAAAGCCGAATACCGTCGCCCATGGAAAGGCCCTCGGCTGCCGGGTGAGGGTCTCGATGGGCGGGAGGCTTGCGGGATTGTCGAGGTACTTCCGGATCCCATGGACGTGCCCTGCGCCGATCACGGCGAGGATCCTGGGGATATTCTGGTCCTTCAGGCGCAGGAGGTTATGGGCGATGAAGGCGTCCCGCTCGTCGATGAGCGACCTCGCCCCCTCGGGGGAGAACTTCCGGAACTCCTCCATCACCATGTCGATGACCGACTGGTCCTTCATCTGCTCGACGTCCACCTCGATCTCGTCCACCTCGGCAATCGAGATGACGAGGGCGAAGAACATCTTGAGCTTCCCCCAGATCCCGAGCGACTGCCAGAACCGGAGCAGGGTGAGCCGGATATCGCGGTCAACGAGGGAAATGGGAATGTTCCGCTGCTCTGCCTCGGCAATCGCGGCCTTCATCTCGGCCCCCGGCTCCACCCCGACGTCGATCCCGATCCTCCGCTGGAGGTAGGAGAGGATCCACTGGATCAGGAGCTGGTTGAAGTTCTTTACCTCCAGCACCTCGGCAACGGTCGGGTCCCGGGCCTCCTTCCGCATAGCCTGGAACCGGCTCAGGTCAAGCTCGATGGCGACAATGTCGGGGTGCCACTCGTCGATGGCCTTCTTCACGTCCTCGACGCTCTGGGCCGAAACGTGCGCTGTACCGACGAGGCGGATCTCGGGCAAGGGGGGCTCCGTGATACTCTATAGAATGGATGGTTGGGGGATTTATAGGGAACGGGGAAGGCAGGTATTGAAAATTGATCGGGGGATGGATATCTCAGATAACCATGCTTACGGCGAGGATGATGAAGAGATTGATGACCCCGATCACCACTTCCATGCCAAACCGGTGGCGGGTTTCCTTCTTGTACCAGCCGTCGAACTCTTCGTCGGAGGAGAAACGGGACCTCGTCAGGACCAGGTAGAGGTACGACAGCATCCCCTGCAGGAAGAACCACAGGCCGACCAGGATAAACAATTTCTGCCCGGCGATGATCGAGAGGATGAGGATAATGGTGCCCAGGAGCCAGATCTTCGATTCAAAAAGCCAGACCCGGGAAGGCGGGAGAGAGATACTCATACCGGAAAATGGTATTCCGCACCATAACATGGTATCGGTGGGACGGGTCACTGTGGAGAGGGAGTTCCCCTAGAACCACCGGTCCAGAGTCTTCTGCCCGGCCGTCACCCGCACCTTCTCCAGCGCGGAGTCCACGCGCTCCTTTGAGAAGTTGAAATCATCGACAAGCATCTTCTCGATCCCCTCGGCATTCACCGGCTTCCATGAAAGGGTATACTCATCCGAGACCGGCGGGTGGAGGAAGAAGTCCATGACAGGGCCGGGGTCAAAGCCGGGTTTTTTCTCGGCGAGGGTCGATTCGAACTTCCCCTCGTTCACGACCTGGATCGCCTTCTTCGGGCCGATCCCCCGGATACCTTCGTTGAAGTCCGTCCCGACGAGGATCCCGATCTGGATGAGCTGCTCCCTCGTGAGTTTCAGCCCGTCGAGCACATCCGCGAGGATGAGTTTCTCGGGGTTGATCGTAATGGTCCTGCCCCGCACCTTCCGCTTCCCGCTCACGGTGAGGTTCCTGACGAGCGTGGGGGCACCGAAGAGGAGCAGGTCATAGTCCTGCGAGACGGCATAGGTCGCGTTCCCCTTCGCGACC
>DATJPK010000162.1:0-22329 GCA_035506435.1 Methanomicrobiales archaeon | reverse complement strand
ACCGCGATGATCTGCGGGAGGAGCACCCCGGCCGCCTGGGCCGCGTAGGCGTACTCGGAGTACTTCCGGATGGCGGTCATCATGGCGAACTGCTTCCCCATGTCGCAGTAGGTGTCCACCGGGTCATAGGCGTTCTGCTGGAGGAAGACCTCCCGCACCATCCGCGCCACCTCGATGGTGATCTGCTGCTCCTCGGGGAGGGCGTCGGAGCCGACCAGCTGGACGATCTCCTGGAGCTCGGACTCCTTCTGGAGGATCTCCATGGACCAGGCCCGGACCTTGTTCCACTCGGGGGAGACCTCGCGGTCGTACCAGGACTGGAGGGAGTCCAGGTACAGGGAGTACGAATTGAGCCAGTTGATGGACGGGAAGTGCCGGCGCTGGGAGAGCTTGGCATCGAGGGCCCAGAAGACCTTCACGATGCGCAGCGTGTTCTGCGTGACCGGTTCCGAGAAGTCCCCGCCCGGCGGGGATACCGCCCCGATGACCGAGACCGAGCCGTGCTTCCCCTGGAGGTTGATGACCCGGCCGGCCCGCTCGTAGAACTCGGACAGGCGTGCCGCGAGGTACGCGGGGTACCCTTCCTCGCCCGGCATCTCCTCGAGCCGGGATGAGATCTCCCGCATCGCCTCGGCCCACCGCGAGGTTGAGTCGGCCATGAGGGAGACGTCGTAGCCCATGTCCCGGAAGTACTCGGCGATGGTGATGGCCGTGTACACCGATGCCTCCCGGGCCGCGACCGGCATGTTGCTCGTGTTCGCGATGAGCACCGTCCGCTGCATGAGGGGCTTCCCCGTCTTCGGGTCCTGCAGCTTCGGGAACTCGGTGAGCACCTCGGTCATCTCGTTCCCCCGCTCGCCGCAGCCGACGTAAACGACGATCTCCGAGTCGGACCACTTGGCGAGCTGCTGCTGGGTGACGGTCTTCCCGCTGCCGAACGGGCCCGGGATGGCCGCCGTTCCGCCCTTCGCGATGGGGAAGAGCCCGTCCAGGATCCGCTGCCCGGTGAGGAGCGGGACATCCGGGTTGAGCTTCTCCTTCACGGGGCGGGACACCCGGACCGGCCACTTCTGCATCATCGTGATGGCGGTGCCGTCCTCGAGGGTGCAGACGACCTCCTCCACCGTGAAGGAGCCGGGCCCGATGGTCTTCACGACGCCGCCTTTCATCGTCGGCGGCACCAGGATCCTGGTGACGATGTTCGTCTCCTGCACCTCGCCGATGACCGAGCCCGGCCCGACCCGGTCGCCGGCCTTCACGACCGGCTTGAACTCCCACTTCTTCGACCGGTCGAGGCCCGGTGCCGTGACCCCGCGGGAGATGAAGTTCCCCTGCTTCGTGATGAGGACCTCGAGAGGCCTCTGGATGCCGTCGTAGATGCTCGTGAGGAGCCCCGGCCCGAGCTCCACCGCGAGGGGGAGGCCCGTGTTCGTGACGGGTTCGCCGGGCCTGATGCCCGAGGTGTCCTCGTACACCTGGATGATGGTCATGTCCTCCTGGATCTTGATGACCTCCCCCATCAGCTGTTCCTTCCCCACCTTCACCAGGTCGTACATGTGGGCATCCATCCCCACCGCGGTGACGACAGGGCCTGCGATACGCTTGAGAATTCCCTGGTTCTTCATATGTCTGCCTCGCTTGTCACTTCCACAGGTCAACACCCACCGATCTCTTGATCTTCTCGCGGAGGGACATGCCCCCCTCCTCGCCCCCGATGGCAACCACCGTCGGCCGGATGGAGTTCTCGAGGGTGGTGCGCAGGCGCACGGGCACCCGGGCGAAGTCTGCGCTCGAGAGCACGAGGATCCCCACATCGGGGTCCCCCATGACTCCCTGGATGACCTCCTTCAGCCTCTCGTCCTCCTCGGCCACGTAGGTCTTCCGGATCCCTGCCAGCCGGAACCCGACCACGAACTCGCCGCTTCCGACGACCGCAATCTCCATCAGATCACCAGGTACCCCTTGATCTCCTCGGCAGGGAGGTTCACCCGCTTGCCCCGGGCGATGGTCCGCAGGTTCGCCACCTCGTACCGCTTCTCCTCGAGAAACGCGAGGATGGGGTAGATGGAGAACGGGTGGAGCCGGGACTGGAACTCCGTCTGCCGCAGGAGCGCCCTCGTGAGGGCGATCTCGATCTCGTGAATCGGCCGCTCCTTCCGGAACTCCTCGAGGGCCTCCTGGAGCGGCTCGTGGACGGCCCGTTTCTTCAGGGCGTCGATGAACTCTCCCCGGTCCTCGATCCGGTTCAGGGCCGCGAGGTCCCCGGGCGGGATCCTCCCGCCGGGGATCATGAAGGGGAGGACCTCGCCCTTCTCCTTCTGCTGCCTGACCCGGAAGAGGTTCCGGATGTTCAGGAAGTCGATCTCCATCATGAGCCAGTCGAGGAAGGTCTTCCCGCCCCGCACCCCGCCCGCCACCTCGGCGAGGAGGTCGCCATAGTACTGCTTGATGAGCTCGTTCTCGAGGGTCATGAGGGACTCGTTCGTGACCCCCTGGGCGAGCACCTGCTTCATGAGCGGGTGGAACCGCATGCCCGAAAGGGCCGCGACCACCTTCTCCACCGAGTCCTCTGCGAGGAGCCGGTCGAGTGCCTCCCGGTCCAGGTCCCCGGCCGGGATAAGGACCTCCTTGATCTTCCCGGCATCTATCCCCTGGGCCTTTCCCCTGAGGATGTTCGTCACGTTCTGGATGTCCCAGCGGCGGAGGTACGCGGAGGTGAACCCGGTGAGCCTCCCCGGCATGATGTCCCGGATCCTCTGGAACTCCTTGGCCATGTTCCAGGAGAGGCCCATCTCGACGAGGTCGACCCCCGAAAACCCGGTGGCGAGCTCGTCGATCTCCTTCCGGTAGCCCATCTCCCCGACGTGCCGCACGATCTCGGGGAGCTCCATGTTGAGCATTCTCAGGAACTCCTCCCGCGGGAGGAGGAGGGACCGCCGCACCCGCAGGCGGGTACAGACGTAGATGTATGCATCCGGGGTGTTTACCATCGCCGGCCCCCCGTTCCTTTACCTAAAGAGGAGATCCGAGGCATCCTTGAGCCCCGCCTCCCAGACCCCGTCGAGGAAGGTGCGGTAGCTGTAGTCGATCTTCAGCTCACCGTTCGCGCTCTCGACGATCACCCCGCCGGGGATATCGACGGTCCCGCCGAAGTGGAAGCCCGCGAACTCCTTCCCCGAAAGGATCTCCTTCATGGCCGGGGCATCGGCCGCGGCACAGAAGACGCTCCCCTCCTTCATTTCCTTCCCCACCCGGGCAAGGAGTTTCTTCAGGGAGTCCTTCCGGAAGCCGGCCGGCTCCCGGCCGATGGCGTCCAGGGTCGCCCGGTACACCTGGTCAAGGAGGTCCTTCTGGGTATTGAGGAGCATCCGCTTCACCGCGAGGGAGGTCGAGGAGACCTCGAGGTCGGTGAGCCGGGCCGCCTGCCGGGCCGCCTCGTCCTCTGCCGCGAGCTTGATCCCCGCGGCCCGCTCCTGCGCACCGGCGAGAATCCGGTCAGTCTCCTTCCGGGTGTCTTCCCGGATGGCCTCCGCCTCGCGCTTCGCCTTCTCCCTGATATCGAGGGCGACGGCTTCGAGCTCCATCGTCCGCTCCTTCAGATGATCAGGAGGAGCGCCACGACGAGGCCGAAGATGACGATGGTCTCCGGGATGACCGTCAGGATGAGCACCGTGCCGAAGAGCTCCGGCTTCTCTGCCGTCGCCCCGACGGCCGCGGTCCCGATCCCGTACTCGGCGATGGCCGCCGCGATGCCGGTCGAGCCGATGGCGATGCCGGCGCCGATTGCCTTCAAGCCCGTCTGCGATGCCGCGACGATCTCGGGGGTGAGCCCGGATGCAAGTGTCGCAACTGCCGTTGGTTCAACTGGAAGTGCCATATTCAATCCTCCGAATACTTCTTTTCCATGCCAAATGGACGATACTTCTTTCCTCCACCCTTGTAGAACTTGGTGAAGAACTCGACATACTGGAGTCTCAGCGACTGCAGCCCGCCCCCGAGGAGGCCGAGTGCCGTGTTCAGCAGGTGGCCCCCGAGGAGGACCGCGACGCCGAGGAGGATCATGATGATCCCCACGATGGACAGGTGAGCAAGGGAAGGCTGGATGAGTTTCCCTATCGCGATGTAGTTGATGACGATGGCGATGACCACCGACGAGAGCCCCACCGCCGCGAGCCGCGCGTACGACATCGCGTTCGAGACGATGCTCGGGAGCTCGATGAGCTCGAGGGGGGACTCCATGCCGATGAAGACGATGCCGAGGAGTATGAGCACGATCCCGGCGATGCCCGTCACCGAGAGCCCCGCGACGATTGCGGGGAAGACGGTAAGGTCCGGCATGTACGGGATCGGGAAGATGGACCAGATGAGGACGAGGATGCCCCACATCGTGGCGATCCATCCCAGCTGCCCGAGCACTCCCCTGATACCGTGGTGGCCGTGGGAATGGTTGACCGCCGAGAGGGCCCTCCCGAGGGTGAGCTGGGCGACCGCGATCCAGACCGAAAGCACGATGAGGCCGACGATGTTCGGGCCTTCCCCGGCCTCCCCGATCACGAGGTGCCGGGAGAAGAGGATGGGGTGCCACGGGAGCTCAGCGCCGAAGAACTCCGAGAAGAGGAGCCCGAAGATGATCGACGAGATGCTGCAGTTCCGGAGCACGGTGAAGAGCCTCTTCGCGTCCGGCTGGGTGAACATCCTCCCGACCAGGATGGTCACGGCGAGGATCAGCGCCCCATAGCCCACGTCCCCGAGGATGAGCCCGAAGAAGATGGGGAAGATGAGGGAGATGAGGAGGGTCGGGTCGAGCTCCGAGTACCGGGGCCTCGCATAGAGGTCGGTGATGAGCTCCGTCGGCCTGACAAAGGGCGGGTTCTCGTACTCGACCGGTATCTCCCGGTCGTCGGGATCCGCCTCCACCTCCGCCACGTATACCTTCCCGCCCGAGGCCCGGATGAGCGCCTCCCGGACGGCCGCCACCCGTCCCGCCGGCACCCATCCCTCGGCGACAAAGGCTCCCCCGCTCGTGGCAAACCTGAGAGGCGCCTCGGACTGCTCGGCCTCGACGGCGAGCAGCTCCTCGCAGGCGAGGAGGAGGTCTCCCTTCTCCTTCCGGATCTCCGCGAGCCTCCGGTCAGCCTCCCCGAGCTCCTTGTTCATCCGGGCCAGCTCCTCGCGGTCCTTCGCGAGCCGCTCGCGCGGGGAGCCGGTGCCCTCGGGCACGGGGAGCGGCTGGAACCGGGCCTCCTGGAGGAGCGCCTCTGCCGCCGCCCGGTCGCCGGCCCGGACAAAGAGGGCGAGGAAGTTGCCCTCCACCCCGGACGAGAAGAACTTCTCGTGCGGGAACGGCACGACGACATCATGGGCCGCCTTCCCGGCGTAGACCGCGAGGCTCTCGTAGCCCCGGTAGATCTCGAGGTCGAGGGGTGCCTCGGCGAACGGCTCGAGGGTGGCGATCTCCTCCCCGAGCCTGCGGGTGCCCGGTTCAAGGGTGTCCCGCCTCCGGGTGACAATGGCCTCGACCTCGGTCTCGACAGGGGGGACCTCCGAGGCCATCCGGCTGCGGACATCCGCCGCCTTCGGCCGGCCGCCCGCGGCCCCTTCGCCGGCTGCAAGGCCGAGGGCGCTCATCACGCCCCGGAGCCGGATCAGGTCGAGCGAGACCGGCCCTGCCCCCGGGAGCGGTTTCCCGAGGACGAACCCCTGGTACTCCGCGTCTTTTCCCTCCACGTACTCCTGGATGTGGAAGGCATGCTGCCGGTACAGCTCCTGGATGGTCGCCTCCATCCGCTCCTTGAGCCCCGTGACGAGGAGCCGGGTCATCCTCTTAGTTCTAAGCATTGACCTCCGCCTCGAAGCGCGACAGCAGGAGCTTCACCGCCCGGTCCAGGTTCTTCCCGGTCTGCTCCCTGAGGAGAGCGGCCTGGTGCTCGCCCGACCGCAGGATCTCCTCGCGCCTCCGGGCAGCCGCCTTCCGGGCGTCATCGAGCCGTTTCTTCTTGTACTCCTCGGCCCCGTCCTTCGCCTTCCCGATCAGGGTGTCGGTCTCGAGGGCCGCGGCGGCGAGTTTCCGCTCCTTCTCGGCCTTTGCCGAGGCGATCTCTGCCTGGTACTCCTCTTCAGCCTTCCTGATTGCCTGCAAGACTTCAGTCTTCATACCACGCTCCTTCTTCTGCCGGTACCTTAACTGGAGAAGACGAAATTATATGTGTTGTTGTTTTGATTGGAGGCCCCCGGGTTTCCATGGTTTATCGCCGTTTGCAGGGGGGGGCCTGCTGCCTGGAGAGGTACCAGGAACCGGCATTGAAAACCCCCTGGGAATCGGGCCATGGACGTTGAAGCCGTTCGGCCATGCCTGCTTTGAAGGTCCCCCGGGTCCCTGTCCACGGGACGGTCAAACCGGCGGGCCGAAATCTATATCGGCCCCACCCGATCATGGGAGACTGAGGTGGGCCGGTACGCCTGATATCAGCGACCAGGAGCGGGGGAGGAGGTTCTTCCAGCTCCAGAAGGAGAAGCATGCCGAGGAGGCGCTCGACAGGGTGAGGAAGAACCTCGGAGACGGCTGGAAGAGGTTCACCCTCCAGGAAGTGAAGACCCTGCGGAGCATGATCGGGGAGGCCTGGGTGTTCACCGACCGGAAAGCCTGGGAGACCTTCTCCTTCGCCCGGCTGACCCGCGAGGACCTCGATGCCATCCTCCGGGTCGGGAATGCGGTGGACCGCCGGGAAATGAGCGGTGCCGATGCGGCGAAACAGGTGAGCGGGATCCTCCGGCGGGTATCCTGAACTGTTACTGCCCGCCCGGCGCCACCCGTTTCCGGTCGATCTTCCGCTTCACCCTTTTCAGCCGGAACAGGTCTTCCCGTTCCCGTTCCTCGATGGTTCCCTCGATGGAACGGGCCTGCCGCTCGAGGCCGGGGATGACCACCTGTTCGAGGGCGTTCACCCGGCGCCGGGTCATCCGGATCTCCCCGCCGAGTCGCTGGAGCGCCGTCTCGGTCTCTGCGAGGAGGATGACGAGGTCGAGGGCCTGCTCGTACCTCTCGGCCACCTCGTCGATTCGGCCCGAGACTCCCGTGATTCCGTAGCCCCGCTCGAGAACCGACCGGGCGACCCGCTTCTTCTCGATGACCGGGACGGGGACGCCCATGATGTTCTTCCCCCGGATGTCCAGGAATATCCCCCTCTTTGCCGCAAAGGAGGCCGACCTGACCGCCACCGGGTCGTCCACGGCAAGGGCGATGGTGAGGGAGTGCCGGGCCGCATCGGTGATCGCCTCGAGGTCGCCCCGGGAACGGGAGACCGACTCCATGGTCCGGAAGAACTCCCGGATGAGGGCGTCCATCTTCTCCCGGAGAAGGTCCCGCCCTGCCTGGGCGAGCCGTATCTGGGCCCGCATCCGGATGAGCTCCATCCGGGTGGGGCTCACCTGCCCGGTCATGCCTGCCCCTTCTTCACCTGCGGGGAGTACGCCTCGATGTACTCCCGCCTGACCCGCTTCAGCTCCCCGACGGGGAGGAGGCCGAAGAGCTCCCAGGCGAGGGAGAGGGTCTCCGCGATGGACCGGTTCCGGTCCCCCTGGGTGATGAACCCCTTCTCGCACTCGTCCGCGAACTTCAGGTACACCTTGTCCACCTCGGTGAGGGCCTCCTCCCCGACGATGGCGACGAGCCGGCGGAGGTCCCGGCCGTAGGCATAGGAGGCATAGAGCTGGTCGGCCACGTTCCGGTGGTCCTCCCTCGTCTTCCCGGGCCCGATTCCCTGGTTCATGAGCCGGGAGAGGCAGGGGAGGGGGTCGATGGGCGGGTCGGCTCCCCGCCGGAAGAGGTCCCGGGAGAGGACGATCTGCCCCTCGGTGATGTAGCCGGTGAGGTCCGGCACCGGGTGAGTGATATCGTCGTCGGGCATCGTGAGGATGGGGATCTGGGTGATGGACCCCTTCCGCCCCTTGATCCGGCCGGCCCGCTCGTAGATGGAGGCGAGGTCGGTGTACATGTAGCCCGGGTATCCCCGCCGTCCGGGGACCTCCTCCCGGGCCGTGGAGATCTCCCGGAGGGCCTCGCAGTAGTTGATCATGTCGGTGAGGATGACGAGGACGTGGAGGTCGTGGGTGAACGCGAGGTATTCGGCGGCCGTCAGGGCGCAGCGGGGCGTCGCGATCCGCTCGATGGTCGGGTCGTCGGCGAGGTTCAGGAAGAAGACCACCCGCTCGAGCGCCCCGGTCCGCTCGAAGTCATCCATGAAGTACGAGGCCTCGCGGGAGGTGATGCCCATCGCGGCAAAGACAACGGCGAACTTCTCCCCCTCCCCGACCACGGTGGCCTGCCGGGCGATCTGGGCCGCGAGCCGGTTCGCCGGGAGTCCTGCCCCGGAGAAGATGGGAAGCTTCTGCCCGCGGACCAGGGTGTTCAGGCCGTCGATGGCAGAGATACCGGTCTGGATGAAGTCCCGGGGCCGGTCCCGTGAGTGGGGGTTGATGGGGAGGCCGTTGATGTCGAGCTCCTTCTCCGGAATGATCCCCGGGCCGCCGTCCCGGACCCTGCCCACGCCGGTGAAGACCCGGCCGAGCATGTCCCGGGAGACCTCGATCCGGGGCGCTTTGCCAGTGAACCGGACGCCGGTCGCGAGGGCATCGATCCCCCTCGTCCCCTCGAAGACCTGGACCACGGCGAGGTCCTCGGAAATGTCGAGGACCTGACCGGTGCGCTCCTCGCCCCCGGGGAGGGTGATCCGGGCGATCTCGCCGTAGGAAACCCCCTTCACCGACCTGACGAAGATGAGGGGGCCGGAGACGTAGTCAACCGTCCGGTACTCGAGGGTGGCGAGGCTCTCTCCCGTCATGCCTCCACCCCCAGCGAGGTGACCTCGCGGTCTATCTCGTCGAGGACCCCCCTGACCCTGGCCAGGTCCGGGTCCTCCTTCATCCTCCCGATCCGGGCCTTCACCGGGAGTTTCAGGAGCTTCTCGAGGGAGACCCCCTTCCCCATCGCCTCTGAAGCCTTCTCGTGGAACCGCAGGATGGCCCTGAGCATCCAGTACTGTTTCTCGAGGGTGCAGAAGGAGTCTACCTCGTGGTAGGCGCTCTGCTGGAGGAAGTCCTCGCGGATCATCCGGGTCACCTCGAGGATGGCCTTCTCGCTCTCGGGGAGAGCGTCAGGGCCGACGAGCTGGACGATCTCCTGGAGCTCCACCTCCTTCTGGAGGAGGTACATGGCCCGGTCCCGGACCTCCTTCCAGTCGGGGAGGCCGTGCTCCGCGAACCAGCCGCGGATCCCCTCGAGGTAGAGGGAGTAGCTCCGGATCCAGTTCACCGCCGGGAAGTGCCGCCGGTAGGCGAGGGAGGTGTCGAGGGCCCAGAAGGTACCGGCGATCCGGAGGGTGTTCTGGGTGATGGGCTCGGAGAAGTCCCCGCCAGGCGGGGAGACTGCGCCCACGATGGTCACGGAGCCCACCCTCCCGCCTGAACCGAGGGCCACCACCCGGCCGGCCCGCTCGTAGAAGGCGGCGAGCCGGGTGGCGAGGTAGGCGGGGTAGCCCTCCTCGCCCGGCATTTCCTCGAGTCTCCCCGAGACCTCCCGGAGGGCCTCGCCCCACCGGGAGGTGGAGTCGGCCATGAGCGAGACGTCGTAGCCCATGTCCCGGTAATATTCGGCCATGGTGATACCGGTGTAGATGGAGGCCTCCCGGGCCGCGACGGGCATGTTGCTCGTGTTCGCGATGAGGATGGTCCGCTCCATGAGGGGGAGGCCGGTCCTCGGGTCCACGAGCTCGGGGAACTCGGCGAGGACGTCGGTCATCTCGTTCCCCCGCTCGCCGCAGCCGATGTAGACCACGATCTGGGTGTCGGACCACTTGGCAAGGGTCTGCTCCGAGACGGTCTTCCCCGTGCCGAACCCCCCGGGGATCATGGCCGTCCCGCCCTTGGTCACCGGGAAGAGGAGGTCGAAGACCCTCTGGCCGGTGATGAGCGGGACCGCAGGGTCGAGGCGCCTGGCGATGGGCCGGCCTGCCCGGACCGGCCAGCGCTGGAGCATGGGGACCTGCCGCCCGTCCGCGAGGGTGCAGACCGGTTCCCCGACGGTGAAATTTCCCTCCTGCACCTCCGAAACCCTGCCGGAGACCCCGGGCGGCACCATGACCCGGTGTTCGAGGTGGAACTCCTGCACCGTGCCGATGACATCACCCTGTGCGACCGTGTCGCCCCGTTTCACCGATGGGACGAACTCCCATTTCCGCTCCGGGTCGATGCCTGGCACCGAGATCCCCCGGGAGATATAGGATCCGCTCCGCTCGGCAAGGAGGGCGAGGGGCCGCTGGATCCCGTCGTAGATGGAGGAGAGGAGCCCCGGCCCGAGGTCCGCCGAGAGGGGCGTACCGGTGGGGACGACCTTCTCCCCGACCCGGAGGCCGCTCGTGTCCTCGTACACCTGGATGACCGCCCGGCCCGCCTCGAGCCGGATGATCTCGGCGTTCAGTTCCTCATCCCCGACCTTCACCACGTCGTACATCCTCGAGCCCCGCATGCCGTCCGCGATGACCACGGGGCCCGAGATCCTGCTGATGGACCCGGTTGCCATGTCTTCACCTTCGCACCACGATGTTGTACCCGATGGCCCGCGAGAGGAGCCTCTCGACGTACCCCATCCCCTCTCCCTTCCGTGCACCCGAGGGAATCGGGATCACGATGGGCCGGTGGGTCCGCTCGATCCTCCCGAGGACCTTCGGGTCGAGGCCGGCCAGGAACTCCTCGTTCACCGCGACGATGCCCGTGTCGTCCCGGTAGAGGAGGTCGGGGATGATGGACCCCGCCAGTTCCACGCTCCCTGCTTCGACGACATCCACCCCCGCGAGCCGGAACCCGGGGGCGCTCTCCGGGTCGGTGACCACCATGAACCTAAACATGGAGGATCTCCCCCTGGATCTCACGGTCCGGGAGGCCGGCGCTCTTGCCCCGGGCGATCACCCGGAGGCTGGTCACCTCGGCGAGCTTCGCCCAGAGGAAGCCGATGGCGAAGGCGATGGTGAGGGGGTCCTTCAGGAAGTGGGTAACCCCCCTCCTGAGCAGGTACCGGTCCAGCTCCTTCTCGTAGGCCGAAATCCCGGCCTTTGCCGATGCCCCCGGGACCCCGGCCAGGAACCGGTACGGGGTTCCCTCGAGCATCTTCACTGCCACGTCGATGCTCCCCGTGTTGACAAGGGAGATGACGAGGGCGGTATCCGGATCCCGCCCGCCGTCGATAATGGTGGCTCGCGCCATGTCAGCGGAGACGCCGTCCCTGATGAGCCTGAGCGCCGTCTTCAGGTTCGTCACCTCGATCTCGGCGGTGATCATCGCCCTCATGATGGCGTCATCGTCGGATTCCCCGCCCCGGATGGCATCGAGTGCCGACCGGAAGGCGAACCGGTCCAGCGCGTACTCGAGGACCGACGGGTCCCGGGTCTCCTGGAACCCCGGGAAGGCGAGGATCAGGGGGCGGGCGTACGGGATCCTCCACGTGGCGAGGAGGTCGATAACCGCCTTCACGTCCGGCTGCTTCAGGAGCTCGGCGAGGGCGGCCTCGTCCAGGTCCCCGGCGGGGACGAGGCATTCCAGGATCTCCGTCGGGGGGATGTGCATGGCCTTGCCCCGGATCAGGGTCTTCACGTTCTGGAGATCCCAGCGGGCGAGGAGGATCTTCACGTACTTCTCTGCCTCGTCCCCCCGGGCCATGGCGAGTATCCGCCTGAAGGTCGCGGCCGTCTCCCTCCGCAGGGCCTCCTCCACCGCGTGGATCCCCGTGAACCGGACGCTGGCCCGCTGGAGCTCGGCACGGTAGGGGGTTTTCTCGAGCTCGGCCGCGACGAGGTCGAGATCCGGTTTCTGGATCAGGCTCTCGAGGGCCCCCGGTGAGAGGAGCCCCCCCCGCATGGACCGGATCCTCGCGTTCAGGTAGTCGTAGTCCATGTCAGCCGCCGTACAGGATGGAGAAGATCTCCCCCTTCAGGACCTCGCGGGCCCGGGAGAGCCGGGAATCAAGGGTGTTCGTCACGAGGAGCTTCCCGTCCCTCGTGGTTACGGTGAGGCCCCCCGAGCCCTCAAGGTCGGCCGCCACGTCGCAGTTCCGGCCGAGATCGGCGAGGATGTCCTCGAAGAGGGCCCGGTCCCGGGGATCCACGTGGAGCACGAGGGCGCTCCCCCCCGCGAGCCCGATGGCCTCCCCGGCGAGCCGCCTGGCCACTGCCGGGTACGAGGGCGATGAACGCATGGCCTGGACCCGCTCGCCGGCGGCCCCGAAGGCGCGGCTGAAGACCTCGTTCCTGAGCCTCAGGAGCTCGAGCCTCGCCTCCTCCCTCGCCCGGCCCATCTGCCGTTCCTTCTCGGCCGCCACCTTCTCCCTCGCCCGCGCCATCGCCTCCTCCCGGACCTTCACCGCCTCCTCCCGGGCGTCCCTCCTGATCGATTCGGCCTCGGCGGCGGCCTTTTCCTGCATCTCCCGTTTCCGCTCTCCCGCCGCCCGGTCGATGGACTTCATGAGTTCTTCGTAGGTCACGCTTCCGCCTCCTGGTGCCCGCCTGCCCGCCACCGCCCGTCACTTGAGCATGATCATGAGCATTGCGGCGACCACGAACCCGAGGATGACCATGGTCTCGGGGATCGCGATCAGGATCACCATCGTCCCGAAGGTCTCGGGTTTCTCGGCGATGCTCCCCGCCCCCGCCGACCCGATCCTCGACTGGGCGATCCCGGTCCCGAGTGCTCCCAGCCCGAACGCGATCCCGGCTCCCACCGGGATCCCCCAGTTGAAATCAGCCATCTTTCGCCTCCCGTTCCTCTCCATTCACCAGTTCCATATTCATCGTGCGATACCGGGGGTTCCAGGCCTCCGGCCCTGATGGGCCGGAAACCTTCCATCCTCCGGATTCCAGGCCCTCCGGCCTTGATGGGTCGGAGGGCCGGGGTAGCAGCATGCCGGCCCTCATCCCGGCTCCTCCTTCCTGAACGGCCGGTACGGCCTCCCGCCTCCATGGAAGAACTTCGGGTTGAACTCCACGATGTGCAGCCGGAGGGAGTGGAGGAACGGGGAGAACATGGCGAGGGCGATGTTCATGATGTGGAGGAGGGCCGCGATGACCACCCCGACGAGCGCCACCTCCATGGTCCCCCCGAGGGTGTTTGCCACGAGGGCGAGGATGACCGAGGCCATACCGATGGCCATCAGCCGGGCGTAGGAGAGGATGTTCCCCACCATGCTGATGATCTCGAAGGCCCCGAACACCCCCGCCCCGTACACGAGGAGGGGCAGCCCGACGATGATGAGGGCCGCGCCCACGAGCGGGAAAAACCCGGGCAGGAACCCCGACACCCCCCCGAGGATGCAGATAATGCCCCCGATGACCGCCATCATGCCGCACTTGTCGCAGACGTGCTTTTTGCTCCCCTCCCGGAGGGCGTTCACGATCCCGAGGCCGAGCCCGAGGAACAGGTGGACCACCCCGATGGAAATGGAGATGACGAGCATCGGGATGAGAGCCTCGACCCGGTTCCAGGTGATGCCCATGAAGGTGACCGGGTGGATCCAGCCGAGCATCTCGCCGAGGTTCCCGAAGAACTCGCCGAACAGGAACCCGAAGAAGATGCTCGGGAACGAGGAGATGATGAGGATGTCCGCGAGCGGCCGGGCCCAGGCGAGGTGCGGCATTCTCCACCTCACGGCGACGGCAATCCCGAGGATGATGAGGCCGTACGCGATGTCCCCCACCATGAGGCCGAAGAAGAACGGGAAGAAGACCGCGAGGATGGGCGCCGGGTCAATCTCCCAGTACCTCGGGGAGGCGACGAGGCCCATGAGGAACTCGAACGGCTTCACGAACCACGGGTTGTCGTAGAAGACCGGCGCGTCCGCTAGCTCCTCCCGGTCGGTGGCAAGGGGGTTCACCACGACCCGGTTCCCGAAGGACTGTGTCAGCTCACCCTCCGTACGGGCCAGGTCCCGCACGGGTATCCACCCGAGGATCATGAAGGTATACTCGGTCTCGCCGAAGGATCCGTACACGCCCGCCTCCCTGACCCGGTCCTCGAGCACGTCCCGGAGGGCGAGGATACCGCCGTACCACGACCGGGCGATCTCCGCGAGGGAACCGTCGATCCCGCTGATCCCTTTCACCGCCTCTCCCCGGCGCTCCTCGATGAGCCTGAGTATCTCGTTGAAGGGTTTCCCCATGTACTCGGGGGGGAGCCGGACCTCGTTCACGCTCTGGGAGTAGATGAAGGAGTGGACCTGCTCGGAGAACCGCCGGTTGAAGACCGTGACCGCGGCAATGGTCGACTCGTCCACGTCCGCCGCGAGGATCTCGTACTGGTTCCTCGTGATCTCGGAGAGCCTGTCCCGGACCAGGTCGAGGACCTCGGCAAACTCCTTCTGGATGAGGATGACCGTCACCTCGAAGCCCTCGAGCACCGGGAGCTGCTCCTCGAGCGGCCGGATCCTCTCGATGATCCTCGCGTACCGGCCCGCGTTCGCGATGGCAGACTCGAGGTCGCTCTTCCGGGTGACGAGGTCCCGCGTCTTTGCCTCGAGGCTGCCGATGACCTGGTTCGCCCTCTTCACCAGCTCCTCGTCCCTCGCCGCCCGGAGTTCAGAGACGAGGGATGCCTGTCCCGCCTTCTCCACGGGCATCCGGGGGAGCGCCTGGAGGATCCCCCCGACCCGGGCGAACGCCTGGGAGAGCTCCTCCCCCCGCCTCGCCTCCATGCGGCGGACCTGCTCCCCGTAGACCCCGGTCCTCTTCACCTCTTCCAGGTGAATGGTCCCGAGTCGGTAGAGGAGGTCCACCACCCCGCCCAGGTCCTCCTTGGGCCCGACCACCTGGATCTTGACCATCCTCTGGAGCATATGCCTTACCCCGTGATCACCGCCTTCATGATCCGCTCCGCTGCCCCGGCCACCCGTTCCTCGCCGGCCGCCGCGGTTTCCCGCGCCCGGGCGAGCTCTCTCTGCCTCGTCTCCCCGACCTCCCGGGAGATCCGTTCCATCTCCTCCCGGGAATAGGTGTCGGCGGAGAGGGCTGCCTCTCTCCTCGCATCCTCGAGAATTCCGGCCGCCTCTCTCCGGGCGGCTTCGACCACCTCCGCCGCCTCTCTCCGGGCGGCGTCCAGGTGAATACTCGTCTCCAGTTCTCTCTCCCTGATGGACTGGAGGAGGGACCTCTCCACCATGGGGGCACCGGATCCTTAAAGCCCGCGGGATCGTTTCACGTGGCTCGTGAAGCTGGTTCCCCCGACGACCTGCTGCGCGGGGCCGGGGGGCCTGCCGCCAGCCCTGGCGGCGGTCACCCTCTCCCTGCAGCGTTCGATCGCACCCCTGACCAGCTTATCGATGACAGGAGTCCGGGTCATCACGATCCCTTCCTTACCTAGCTTTTAACATTCGTTTTTCTCTCGTTATTATTAATAAGTGTTTTGGTAAGAAACCGGCCCATCGTGGGTGGAATCAAGCTTCCCTGCTTAACGTTCAAAACCCTGATGTGACACGATGTGACATGGAAAATGAATTTTCGGAAGATCTATCCTGATATATCAGGGTTTTGGGGTCCGCGCGCTTATCCCAGGTACCCGATCCTGACACCGGGCCCGGCCCCTGAGACCTCCACCCCGTCCCGAGAGCTCTCCAGGGTGATACCGGCGAGCTCGTCTGAGGAGCAGATCAGGTGCTGGTCCGGGTGGGTCCCGCGCCGGATGTCGCAGGCGAGCCTGAGAGAGCCCGCGACCGAGACCACGAGGGGGAGCCGGCCCGAGCCGGGATGGCCTTTCGGGAGAACGAGGAGGGGCAGGTGGTACCGCCGGACGAGCTCGAGGAGCATCCTCGCCGGCTCGGTATCGCCGCCCTCCGGGGCCGAGACCGCGACCAGGTCACCGGGAGAGACCGGCTGCGAGAGCTCCTCGTCGAAGGTCTCGATGTAGAGGGGGAACGCCGAGAGGGCTCTCCCGGCGAGAAGAAAAGACCGGTCCCCCCGGACGAGGAGGACCCGGTCGCCGAGGGGATACCTCATTCGGGTGCGACGTCGTCGGACTGGCAGCTCGGGCAGACGGGGCGCTTCCCGATCCCCTTGAACTTCTCCCCGCAGCTCCGGCACTTGTAGTCCTTGCCCTTCACCCGTTCCTTGTAATCAACGTCCATGGGCCCGCCGACCGAGCACATCCACGAATCACCTCACTCCCACATTCCCGCGGGACGACTTAATGGTAACCCGCGTGGCACCGCCCCCGGGACCGGGCGCGTGGCTTACCCGATAACGGTATTGAAGGCGATGAGGGCGATGATGAGGAGGATGCAGCTGTGCTTCACGCCGGAGTTGAGCGAGCCCTCGCCCATGTAGCCGGCGAGGAGCCCCGAGAAGAGGGCCTGGATGAGTGAGGCGTGGTACACGATGATCCCGAACGTGTCCGCGCTCACATTCCCGGCACTCGCCCCGATCCCCTGCATCTGGGCCATGTGCCCGCCCTGCTGGACGAGGAGCGGGAGGAACATCGTGAGGATGACCCCGACCACGAAGAGGAAGACACCGAAGGCGAGGTACACGATGACCAGGTAGATGAGCATCGAGGTGGTCCGTTCCCGCTTCAGGATCTCGTTCATCCGGGCATCGGAGGCGGCGATGGCGAGGATCTCCCCGATGTCGCCGCTCATGTAGCTCGCCTTCGTGATCAGGGTGACCGTCCGGGCAATGGAAGGTGTCCGGATCCGGTGCTCGAACCTGACGAGGGCATCCTCGATGTTCGCACCCCAGTCCAGGTCCCGCTTGATCCTCTTGATCTCGTAGGAGAGGACCCCGAGGTTCGTCCGGACCATGAGCGCGAGCCCCTGCGCGATGGTGAGCCCGATCTCGTTGATGCCGGCCATCCGTTCCAGGAACTCGGGGATGGCCGCCTCGATCCCCATCACCTTGCGCTTCCAGAGCTGGTGGAAAATGGCATAGGGGACAGCGATGATGAGCCCGGCGATGACGACGTGGTCGTCCAGGATCATGACCTTCGTCTCGAAGGGAAGGCCACCGGGGACCGAGATAAACGAGAGGATCGCGTAGATGGCCGCGATCGGGATGGTCACGTAGAAGCTCCGGTCCGGGATCAGGATGAAGGCCTGGAAGGGGTTCCTGAGGAACTCACGGAACTTCCGGATCCGGTCATAATAGAGCAGCTGGGCGAAGGCCGCCTCCTCCCCCTCCTTCTTCTGGACCTGCACGTCGAAGAAGACGTCGAGGACCTTTGACTTCGTGTACTGCTCCACCCCCTCCATCTTCTCCGAGATCATCGAGAGGAAGACGATGAAAAGTACCGAGCCGATGGGGATGAGGGCATAGCAGACCACCGAGAGGGCGGTCATGCCCATGCCCCCGATGATCCCCATGACGATCATGATGATGATGAGGAACAGGGGCCCGGCGATGAACAGGGTCACGTAGGTCTCGGCCACGAACTCCAGGGTGGCGATGAACTGCTTCAGCTCGAACCTGGCCTCCTCCTGGTAAATCCGGACCCGCTGGGAAAAGAACTCCCCCTGCGAGGCCCCGCTGTCGATGACCGAGAGGAGGTCCTGCAGGAAGTCCCGGAACTTCTCCGACGGGGTGGTGTCGGTGAGGTGCTTGATGGCCGAGACGAGGTCGTACCCGAAGTAGTCGATGTCCCGCATGAACTGCCGGAACTCGATGGCCACCTCCCCGAAGATGGCCGCGTTCTCGGCGAGGGACCCGAAGATGGTGGAGAGCTCCGCGCCCCCCCGCTGCATGGCGTACATGTAGGCGACGGCGTTGTGGAGCGAGAGGTTGATCCTCGTTGCCCGCTGCCCCTTGAGGAGCGCGGGGAAGCTGATCATCACCTGGTAACCGAGGACCGCCCCCACGAAGAAGGCGACGACGGTGAACACGGCCCGGAAGATGAGGAGGGGGACGTAGGAGGGGAAGATTGAGTAGATGTTGAAGATGTCGTAAATGGTCGTCGAGAACTCCATGGTGGCGATGGTGTCCGCCGTGATGTATCCCGCGAGGGCGCAGAAGATCCCGGAAAAGAGGGTGATGACATAGGTCTGGAACAGGTAATGGTCGATGGTGACCCCTGCCCGGGCCGAGACAAGGTCATCGTGGAGCCAGTCGTAGTTGTTCCGGCGCGTGCGGACAAGATCCGAGATGATGGCTTTCGCGTTCATCAGGTGATCCGGGAGAGGTCCCCGATGTTCGCCATGACCTCGTCGGCCTTGATGGCGTAGGCCTGGAAGATGCGGGACACGGCGACGTAGTCCTTCACGCCCTGCTCCTTCATGGCAAGGAGGATCTTGCCCCGCTTCAGGATCTCCTTCTGCAGGTCGTCGGTGGTCCAGCCCCGGGCCGCCATGATCTCGTTATAGACCTGCGACCTTCCCGAGAAGGAGAAGGTATCTGACACGGGGTCGTATGAGAAGACGGTGTTCACCTGGATATTCTGGGTGGCCTGGTCGAGGCCCATGATTTCGACGATCTCCTGGCACTTTCTCACCCGCTCGGTCCCGCGGTAGATGAGGGCCTGGATGGAGACGATGTCGAGGGCCTGGAGCATGTTCCTCGGCACCGAGAGGGGCTCGTTCTCCAGCCGGTGGACCGCAGCGTCCACGTCGGCCGCGTGGAGGGTCGAGAAGGTGGTGTGCCCGGTGTTCATCGCCTGGAAGAGGGTCTGGGCCTCGGGCCCCCGGACCTCCCCCACGATCAGGTACTCGGGCCGCTGCCGCATCGCGGCCCTGAGGAGGTCGAACATCGTGATGGCCCCGGCCCCGGCGTCGATGGCGGCGTCCCGGGTGACCGACGCGATCCAGTTGTCGTGGTTGAGGGTGATTTCCCGGGTATCCTCGATGGAGACCACCTTCGCGAGGGGCGGGATGAAGTGGGAGACGGCGTTTAACGAGGTGGTCTTCCCCGAGGCGGTCCCGCCGATGAAGAGCAGGCTCTTGTTGTTCTCGATGGCAAGCCAGAAGTACGCCATCGCGTCCACGGGGAAGGTCCCCCGCTCCAGGAGCTCGATGGGGGTGAAGGGCTCCTCCCGGAACTTCCGGATGGAGAAGGAAGTGCCGCGGCTCGTGACCACGGTGGAGAAGGTGAGCTGGAGCCGGGAGCCGTCCGGCAGGGTGGCGTCGAGGATGGGGGTCCCGACCGAGATGTGCTTCCCCGAGCGCTGGGCGAGGGTGATGGCGAGGGAGTTGAGGGGCTCCTCCTCGAAGAGGATGTTCGTCTTCACGTTGTGGAACCGGCGGTGGTACAGGAAGATGGGGATGTTCGTCCCGTCGCAGGATATGTCCTCGATCTGGGGGTCCTTCATGAGGGCATCGATACGCGACCACCCGAGGAAGTTCCTGACGAGGTAATACTGGAGCCGGAACAGGGAGGGGAGGTCCAGGTGGACCCCGTACTCGGCCAGGAGCTCCTCGACAAGGGAGAGGAGGATCCGCCGCTTGTCCCCCCGGATCTCCTCCTCGTTCAGGAGGAGGACGTCGCGCAGGTCCTCGTAGAGCCGCTCGAGGAGCTCGTACTCGAAGGGCGAGAGGGGCGGCTCGAACAGGACGTACTCGTTCTGGTGGTTCTTCTCGTTGAGCGCGATGCAGACGAGGGAGAGGCCCCGCTCGACCCAGTACACGTCCACGACCTCGAAGCCGGGTTTTAAGTCGGGCGTTACCAGGATGCCGTGGCGGTCGGGGTCATAGACATTCTCGCTCTCCCGCATTGCCCCGATCTTCTTACCAAAGAGGCGGTAGGCTTCCTTGAGCCTCAGGCGTTTTAAAACCTCTGGGAGCTGCATGCCGGATCCTGCTTATGCGGGGGACATGGAGGCCTCTCCCCCGATGACAATAAACATTTTGTCTATACGCTATAAATATTTTCTCTTTGGTGCTTCTGATAACATTTGTTTTGATTATTTTTTAGCGCAATCTTTTAATGCTTTGCCGGGAAATAACTTTTCTGTTCTATGGCGCCACAGGTGTCCGGGCGGATGCCGACGGGCATCAGCTCGCTCGACCCGGTACTGGACGGCGGCGTCCCGCCGGGGTCGGTTGTTCTCCTCGAGGGCGAGGTCGGGGCGGGCAGCCAGGAATTCGTGTACTCATCGCTCATCTACCTCTCGATTCTCAAGCAGCGGCAGGACGCGGGACCGAACGCGAGGGTCCCGGATACCATCAGCTACATCACCTTTACGAGGATGAAACAGGACATCCTGAACGAGATCGGCCTCTCCTTTGCCCCCAACCTCGTCCAGGGTGTGAACGGCACCCTGAACTTCACGGACCTCTCCACCCACTACTTTGACTCGAGCGTGGTCCCCTCGGAATGGTACTGCACGGACGGGAGCGAGGACTGCGAGAAGAAGAAGAACGCGAGCCCGGAAAAGAGGTTCACCGAGCTCTCCAGCCATATCCCGGCCGGCCGCAAGAACACCCTCCTCAAGTTGCTCTACCTCACCCTCTCCATGGCAAACCCGAAAAAGGGGAAGGAGGGGTCGAGCCTGGTCGTCCTCGACTCCCTGACGGATATCGCCACGCAGTCCACCGACCCCGAGCGGTGGAAGGAGCTCACCGCCTTCCTCCGGGGACTCCAGCGGGTGACCAAGAAGTGGAACTCCACGGTCTATATCCTCCTTACCCATGGCGTGCTCGAGCCCTCGCAGGAGAAGGAGATCGCCGACTGCGTGGACGCCGTCGTCCTGTTCAAGTGGGAAGAGACCGTCGCCCAGCGCAGGCAGAGGACGATGTTCTTCGAGAAGTTCCGGGGGGTCATGCCCCACCTCGAGGAGCGGGAACTGGTCAAGTTCGCGGTGAAAATTACCCCGGGGAACGGCTTCGAGGTCTCGAACATCCGGGTGGTCGTGTGAGCGGGATGAACCCCAACGGGAGGGTCTCGCTCGGGATCGAGGGCCTGGACGGGATGCTCGACGGCGGGCTTGTCAAGCCCTCCATCTGCGCCCTGATCGGGACCTACGGGACGGGAAAGACCACCCTCTCCATCCAGTTCATCGCCGAAGGGCTTGCCCAGAAGGAAAAGTGCATCTACATCAGCCTCGATGAGCGGGTCGAGATGCTCAAGGAGATCATGAAACAGCGGGGGAAGGACGTCACCCCGTACCTGAACAAGTCCCTGTTCATCATCAAGCTCGATCCCACGAACTTCAACCTGATGGTGAACAGCATCAAGGAGGAGCTCTTCGAGCTCATTGAAAAAACGGGCGCGACCCGGGTGGTCATCGACCCCATCTCGCTCTTCGAGGGCACCTTCTCCTCCTCCGTCGACCGCCGGCTGGAGCTTATCCGGTTCATCGAGATGATGCGCGACGAGCCCTGCACGCTCCTCATGACGAGCGAGACCGAGTCGGACAACCCCCTCATGAGCCGGTACGGGCTCATCGAGTACCTGGTCGACACGGTCATCCTCCTCCGCTACTACCGGCCGAGCGATCTCACGCCGGTCCACCTCGCGGTCGAGGTCGTGAAGATGCGCCAGTCCAAGCACTCCCGGGAGATCAAGCCCTTCGAGATCATGCAGGACCAGATCCTGGTGTACTCAGGGGCGAATGTTTTCTAATCTTTTTCCGGGATCCACCGCAATTATAGCCGGAAAACGGCGGGCGGGTTCTGATGACCTGCCGCCCGGCCTCGGCAGTGGCGGCGGGTGAGGGAACCATCAGGTTTTCGAAACCACCCCCGTCGCACCCCACCTGATGGCGGGTCGCTCCAGGGCGGGTTCTGATGACCTGCCGCCCGGCCTCTGCGGTGGCGGCGGGTGAGGGAACCATCAGGTTTTCGAACCCACCCTTACGTCACCGGCGTCCCCGCGAGCGAAAGCAGGACGAGGATAATCGCACCCGGTATCCCGCCAAGGGCGCAGATGAGGACCGTCGCCGGGGTGATGGCGATGTCCGTTGCCCCGAAGGAGCTCAGGAGGTGGAACTGGTTCACGATCAGGAGGGTGACGATCCCCGTAATCGCGTTCAGGACGAGGATTGCGAACCTCTTGAAAAGCCAGATGACCGCCACGGCAACGGCGATGGCAAGCACGATGACCAGGATATCGGACACCATCACATCAACCGATGACCTGCATATCCTTCAACCTTACGCAGGGGAGAATGGCGTTCCCCACGATGCGGCCGCCTTTCCCGATCCCGCCGATCCCCCGGAGGGCGTCGAAGAGGTTCCCCGAGAGCATGGCCTTCCTCACCGGCTCGCGGAACTCTCCTCCCTCGACCCGGATGGGATTCTGGCACTCGACCGAGAAGTCCCCGCTCACGGGGTTCGCCGTGTGGGCCCCGACGACGTCGTGGACATAGAGGGCCTTTTCG
>DATJPK010000161.1:0-14386 GCA_035506435.1 Methanomicrobiales archaeon | reverse complement strand
GGAGATACCATGTCAGCCTCGGGAGCCGGGTGGAAGGTCCTCTCCGGGATAACGAGATCGGGAGGAGCCTCGCGGGCACGGGCCCCGTTCCGGGCCGGGGCGAGGATGGTGAGGGCAATGAGCCCCGAGAGGATTGCGGTGAGAAGGACGAACCCGGTCTCGGAGACCAGCCGGACCACGAACGAGAGCCAGATCGCGGCGAGCTGGAGGAACAGGAACGCGGCGAGGGCGCTCCGGGCGGGGAAATTTTGCGGGATCAACCCGTTCGCGGGCCGTGAGCGTGCCCTGAGCCGGCGGATGTTCTCGTGGGCGGGGACGCGGAACTCCTCCCGACCCACCGAAGACGAGAACCGGTCGACAGCCTCCTTCAGGTTTCCCAGCCTGCCCTCGACCACGCCCTGGTAGAAGCTGACGGCCGGATCGCCCGGGAGGAGGGCCGCGGCCTCCCCGAGCGCCTGCCGGGCGTCATCGTCGAGGACCCCGGGCAGCCCCCTCCTCCCCCTCGCGACGAATACCACGGCAAGCTCGAGGAGGAGCTTTCCCTGCCCGGCCCCCCGCGCGGTCCCGAGGGCACGGCGTATTGCCTCCTCGGCCCCGGCGCTGTCACCCTGTCGGCCGAGGGCGACGGCAAGGCCGCATGCGGCGGACGCATTCCAGGGATCGAGGGTACATGCCCGGCGGAGATGGGATACGGCATCCCCCAGCCTCCCCGTCCCCAGCGCGACGGCCCCGAGGCCCGCCCATGCCCGGGCATCGACCGGGTCCGCCCGGGTCGCCTGGGTGAGGACGGGCCCGGCCATGTCCCACCTGCCCCTCGCGCAGGAGAGGAGGCCTTCGTTCCGGGGCCCGGCGGGATCCCCGAGCCGGGACGCCTCCCCGAGGTGTCCCTCCGCCTCGTCCAGCCTGCCGCTCGCAAGAGCGGCGAACCCGAGGCAGGAGCAGGCGGCCGCGCACCGGGGATCGAGGGTGAGTGCCCGCTTTGCCGCGATCGCGGCATCGGCGAGGTTCCGGGCCCCGCCCTCCCGTAGAAGGACCATGCCATGGTTGGCCTGGATGAGGGGGTCCCGGGGAAAGGCATCGGCGAGCCGTTCCATGATGACCCCCGCCTCCCGGGTCCGCCCGGTGGCGAGGAGGAGGGAGGCGAGCCCCTGGAACCCTGCCGGATCCCCGTCCTCCCTCGCAAGCTGGAGGAAGATATCCTTGGCCTTCCCGAGGTCCCGGAGCGAGAGGAGGAACCAACCGAGGCAGGCCTCGAGCCCGGTTTCTCCCCTCTTTCCTGCGAGGAACCCCCGGATGAGCGCCTCCCCCTCTGCGCCCCTCCCAAGCCTTGCCATGGCAAGTGCCTGCGAAAGGACGGGGTCGGCCCAGTCCGGGGCCGCAAGCGCCGCCCGCCCGAAGGCCTCGAGGGCGAGGTCCGGCCGGTCCTCGTCCATGCGGAGCCATCCCTCTTCATAGTCGACCGGGGGGCCTGGCCGGTCCAGCAGGGACCACTCCCTGACAAGGTCGTCCGCCTCCCCGAGGTTCCCGAGGGCCCTGAGCGCGGCGATCTTTCCTGCCCAGGCGTCCGGGTCCGAGGGGTCGAGCACGAGGATTTCGTCGAAGGTGGCAAGGGATGCACCGGGATCGGGCCCGGCGAGCTCTGCCCGCGCCTTGTGGGAGAGCGAGGCAATCTTCCAGGAGAGGGACTGCTTCCCGTTCCCGGTGATGTTCATCACCCGGGTAAAGGTCCTGGCCGCCTTCCCGAACCGTCCCTGGAGATGGTAAAGGACTCCCAGCTCCTTCAGGAGATCGACGCTCTCGGGGTAGATCTCGAGGCCGCGCGTGAGGAGCAGCTCTGCGTCGCGATACCGCCCTCCCTCGAGGAGTGCAGATACCTTCCCGTAGAGGGCCTCCTCGCCACCCCTGGCATCCTCGAGGGACGCCTCCCGGGTATCCGTCAGGGCGCGAGCACCGTTGCCGCCTGCCACCGCCGGGCTGCTCCCCACCAGGTCGGCAAGGAAAAAGGGGGTCCCCGTTCCGGGAGAATGCAGGCCGGCCTGGCCTTCTTCGCGAGTCCGGGGCAGGGGATCCTTCGGTGTCATGGCCTGAAGAGAGCAGGGATGCTCCGGGTACCCATGCGGGCATTGTGTAAAAGAAGATTTCACATTGCATCCGGCCCACGTGCAGAGAGACGGGCGCCCGGCGGGCCCAATGGATTTATCTCGTAAAATGGAGATGTTCCGGGAGAAGCCCGCCCTCCCCTGCGGGAGGGTGCCAGCTAACGGAGGACCGGCCGATGGCAGATGAGAAGGAACGACGGGCGGAGCAGGAGAAAGGCGCGGAACAGAAACCGGCCGGTGGAAAAGAGAAGGCCGAACTGCAGATCTCGGGGATGACCTGCGCCACCTGCGCGGTGACCATCGAGAAGTCCCTCCAGGGGGTCGAGGGGGTGGAGAAGGCCGATGTGAACCTCGGCCTCGAGCGGGTGGTCGTCGAGTACGATCCGAAGAAGGCCAACCTCGGGGACCTGAAGCGGGCGATCTCCGATGCCGGGTACGAGGTGGTCCCCGAGCGTGCCATCATCCGCATCGGGGGCATGACCTGCGCGACCTGCGTGGAGACGAACGAGGAGGCCCTCCGGGCGCTCCCCGGGGTCCTCGAGGCGACGGTGAACCTCGGGGCAGAGAAGGCATATGTCACCTACATCCCGTCCCTCGTGAACACGAGCGACATGCGCAGGGCCATCGAGGAGGTCGGCTACCAGTACCTGGGTGTCGAGGGCGAGGAGACGGGGGACCTGGAAACCGAGGCACGGGCCCGCGACCTCAGGCAGAAGCTGGAACGGGCTGTTGTCGGCCTCGCGCTCGGCCTCGCCCTGATGGCGGTCATGGTCTTCGAGCCCCCGCTCCCCCTCCCGATGGGGATCTTCATGTTCATCGTGGCCACCCCCGCCTTCCTCTGGCTCGCGTACCCCATCTTCCTCTTCGCGTACCGCTCCCTGAAAAACGGCGTCCTGAACATGGACGTGATGTACTCGATGGGCATCGGCGTCGCCTTCGGCGCAAGCGTGCTCGGGACGTTCGGGATCGTCCTTACCCCGGACTTCATGTTCTACGAGACGGCCCTCATGCTCGCCGGCTTCCTCATGCTCGGCCGGTACCTCGAGGCCCGGGCCAAGGCGAGGACGAGCGACGCCATCCGGAAGCTCGTGAACCTCGCGCCGAGAATGGCATCCGTGGTCCGCCCGGGAGGGGAGACCAAGATCCCGGCATCGGAGGTGGTGCCGGGCGATATCGTCGTGGTGAGGCCCGGCGAGCGGATCCCCGTCGATGGGGAGGTAACCGAGGGGGAGAGCTACGTGGACGAGTCCATGATCACGGGTGAGCCGACCCCCGTCCTCAGGAAGGCGGGCATCCCGGTCGTCGGGGGGACCCTCAACGGGAACAGCATCCTCCGGATCCGGGCTACCCGCGTAGGAAAGGCGACGGTGCTCGCCCAGATCATCCGGCTCGTCGAAGACGCTCAGGGGAGCAAGCCGCCGGTCCAGCGGATCGCGGACCGGGCGGTCACCTGGTTCATACCGACGGTGCTCACCATCGCCGCCCTCGCCTTTGCCTTCTGGTACTTCGTCGCGGGCCAGACCCTCCTCTTTGCCCTCACCGCCCTCATCTCGGTCCTCGTCATCGCCTGTCCCTGCGCGCTCGGCCTCGCCACCCCAACGGCAGTCACCGTCGGCCTCGGCCGGGGCGCGGAGCTCGGCGTGCTCATCAAGCGCGGGGACGCCCTGGAGATACCCGACCGGATCACCGCCGTCGTTTTTGACAAGACCGGCACCCTGACCGTTGGGAAGCCGTCGGTCACCGACCTCGTCCCCGCCGGCGTCCCGTCCGAGACCCTCGTCTCCCTCGCGGCGAGCGTGGAGAGGAACTCCCAGCACCCCCTCGCCCAGGCCATCGTGAGAGAAGCCGGGGCGCGGCGCATCCCGCTCCAGGAGAGCACGGGGTTCGACACCATCGGAGGAAAGGGCGTGGTCGCGACGGTCCTCGGGGAGGAGGTCCTCATCGGGAACCGGGCCCTCATGAAGGACCGGGGGATACCGCTCGGGAAGGAGGCGGAGGAGCGGATCGTTGCCCTCGAAGGTGAGGGGAAGACGGTCATGATAGTCTCCGCGGGCGGCCAGCCGGCCGGGCTCATCGCCGTCGCGGACACCCTGAAGGGATCGGCGCCCGAGGCCGTCCGCCGGCTGAAGGCAATGGGGCTCGGGGTGCTCATGATCACGGGTGACAATGCCCGGACGGCGGGGTCCATCGCGAGGCAGATCGGCATCGATCGGGTGGTCGCGGAGGTCCTTCCCGCCGGGAAGGTCGACGAGGTGAAGAAGCTCCAGGGGGCGGGGGAGGTCATCGCCTTCGTCGGCGACGGCATCAACGATGCCCCTGCCCTCGCGCAGGCAGACCTCGGGGTGGCCATCGGGAGCGGCACCGATGTCGCCATCGAGAGCGGGGACATCGTCCTCGTGAGAGACAACCTGGTCGACGTCGTGGCGGCCATCGAGCTTTCCCGCAAGGTCATGACCCGGATCAGGGAGAACCTCTTCTGGGCGTTTGCCTACAACACCGCCCTCATCCCCGTCGCCGCCGGCCTCCTGTACCCCCTCTTCGGGGTGAGCTTCCGGCCCGAGTACGCCGGCTTCGCGATGGCCATGTCCTCGGTGACAGTCGTGTCGCTCTCCCTTCTCCTCAAGGGATATATACCTCCCGCGAGGAGAGTATCCTCCGGAGGAACCTGATAATGGCGATTGATCCCATCTGCAAGATGACCGTCGACGAAAAGACGGCGAAGTGGAAGAGCGAGTACAAGGGAAAGACCTACTTCTTCTGTGCCCCGGGCTGCAAGCGGAAGTTCGACTCGGACCCCGCGAAGTACTTGGCGTGAACCGGGGGGAGAAGTTCATTCTGAGGGAGGTTTCAAGAACCTGATGGTTCTCTCACCCGCCGCCACCGCCGGGGCGGGGCGTCAGGTCATCGGAAACCGGCTCCGCCCGGGTTTCGCAACCCTTTTCTCATGGTGTTCAGAGAGGAGTGAGAGAAACATGAGCTACTTCGAGGAGCTGAAGCGGCGCGGAAGGGAAGTAAACCCCTTCTTCGTTCTGATGGGGATCGACGTGGACTCCATCGGGCAGGGGGCGGCGCAGCTCTCGATGGAGGTGAGGCCCGACATGCACAACGGGGTGGGCTGGATGCAGGGTGGGATTTTCACCGCACTCGCAGACGAGGCCATGGCCCTCGCCCTCTACACGGCGGTCGCACCCGGGGAACGGATCGCGACCATCTCCGAGACCACCTCGTTTCTCAAGGGTGCGAAGGACGGCGTCATCGTGGCTACCGGTCGGGTGGTCAGGAAGGGCCGCCGGGTCGCCTTCACCGAGGGCGATATCAGGAAGGGGAACGCCGAAGGCGAGATCCTCGCCCGGTGCGCAGCGGCCTTTGCCATCCTGTAATCCGGCGGCACACCCGGGGGCCTGGATGCCGGTTGACGGCCCCGGGTCCTTCATGGACCCCGTGCGGCTGGGATCGCCAGCTCCTACCGGGGAGCGCCCCCCGGTGCGGCTGCCGTGACGGTGATCAGGCTCTTGCAAATGCCGATCGTGGACCAGGCGTCATTGGTCACGGTCAGGATCACCTGGTAAATCCCGGGCCTGTGGTAGATGTGGACCGGGTTCTGGTCGGTGGAGACGGCCCCGTCCCCGAAATCCCAGGCTCGGGAGGTGGGGTGTCCGCAGGAGAGGTCCAGGAAGGAGACGGCGAGAGGAGCCTCTCCCGCCCTCGGGAAGGCCGTGAAACCTGCCTTCGGCAGGCTTGCGAGGAACCTGAGGAGCCTGCTCCTGAGGAACCGTGTCGGGTGGATACCAAATCTCTTCATGTTCTCTCGTCCTGGTGGCAGCCCGGGCTGCCAGGGAACTTCCCTGTGTTCCCCGAATCGGCAACCAGCGTCCGGGGTCGGGGCTTCTGAACAATTACTAGATCCGGCCATCAATTATATATAAATATATCTAAAATTCATTCTATGCCTTATCAAGGCTTTCACACTAAAATAAGGCATTATAATAATTCTCAGAGTATCAGATAAATATCAAGATATTAATATACTCTGTAATAGATTTTAGATCTCACCCGTCCGGGATCACGATCATTTCGGAACCCGGATCGCCCCAACTGTTCCCACCCCGTCCACTCCATGCGTGAGTGCCCGTGCTCCCCTTCGGTTCGGGGGCAATGCCGTAGGTATAATACATCTCCCAACAACCTGATCTCAAGCGGGTGGAGTGCTCCGTGAAGTACATCGTGGTGACAGGGGGAGTGATGAGCGGCCTCGGGAAGGGGATCACGACGGCCTCGATCGGCCGGATCCTGAAGAGCCGGGGCTACTCGGTCACGGCGGTGAAGATAGATCCGTACTTAAACATCGACGCCGGGACGATGAACCCGGCCCAGCACGGGGAGGTCTACGTCCTCTCCGACGGGGGCGAGGTGGACCTCGATCTCGGGAACTACGAGCGCTTCCTCGACATCGAGCTCTCGTCCGAGCACAATATCACGACGGGCAAGGTCTACCGGACGGTCATCGAGAGGGAACGGCGGGGGGACTTCCTCGGCTCCACCGTCCAGATCATCCCCCACATCACCGACGAGATCAAGGCCTCCATCGGCCGGGCCGCAGGGAAGCCCGTGGACGGCGGCACCACCGCGGACATCTGCATGGTCGAGGTCGGGGGCACGGTGGGTGACATCGAGAGCATGCCCTTCCTCGAGGCGGTCCGGCAGATGCGGGGCGAGCTCCCCCCGCAGGACATCGCCCTCATCCACGTGACCCTCGTCCCCGTCGACACGATGGGAGACATGAAGACCAAGCCGACCCAGCACTCGGTGAAGGCCCTCCGGGAGCTCGGCCTCGCGCCCGACATCATCGTCGCCCGGAGCGTGAAGCCGCTCGGGGAGGGGACGAAGAAGAAGATCTCGGCCTTCTGCGACGTGAGGCAGCGGGGGGTGATCTCGGCGGCCACGATGCCGGACATCTACCAGGTCCCCCTCGAGCTCGAGCGGGAGGGCCTCGCCGACGTGCTCACCGACCACCTCGGCCTCGAGCGGAGGGAGGCGGACATGTCGTGGTACTCGACGGTCATGAAGGCCTCCACGGGAGAGGTCACCGTCGGGATCGTGAGCAAGTACGGGATCGAGGACGTGTATATCAGCATCAAGGAGGCGCTCAAGCACGCGGGCCGGGGGCTTTCCACCGACATCCGGATCAAGTGGATCGATGCCGAGCACTATACCGCGGATGACCTGCAGCAGGTGGATGGTATCGTGGTCCCAGGCGGATTCGGGAGCCGTGGGATCGAGGGGAAGATCCGCGCCATCACCATTGCCCGGGAGGGCCGCATCCCGTTCCTCGGCCTGTGCTTCGGCTTCCAGCTCGCCGTGGTGGAGTATGCCCGCACGGTCCTCGGCATCGCCGACGCGGCGAGCGAGGAGTTCGGGAGCGGGACCTATGTCGTCGCGATCCTCCCCGAGCAGAAGGGGATCGACCAGCTCGGGGGGACCATGCACCTCGGGAACTACCCGGTCATGCTGGAACCGGGGACCCTCGCGGGTCGCCTCTACGGGAAGACCGACATCATGGAGCGCCACCGGCACCGGTACGAGGTGAACCCGCAGTACATCCCCGCCCTCGAGAAGGCCGGACTCGTCTTCTCGGGCCACAACGGCGTCCGGATGGAGGTCTGCGAGATCCCCGGCCACCCGTTCTTCCTCGCCACCCAGTTCCACCCCGAGTTCACCTCCCGCCCGGCCCGGCCGTCGCCTCCATTCGCAGGGTTCGTCGCTGCCTGCAGGGAGAGGCATGCGGGAGGAGAACCGCGGGGGCAGGCAGGATGAAGGTCCAGGAGTTCATCGACCGGGCCGTCGAGGAAATCCGGGCCCAGGCCGGCGGGGAGCGGGTCGTAATGGCCCTCTCCGGCGGGGTGGACAGCTCGGTCTGCGCCGCCCTCGCGGCCCGTGCCATCGGGGACCGGCTGATCCCGATCTACGTCGATACCGGCCTCATGCGCAAGGGCGAGACCGAGCGGATCACCCGGCTCTTCGGGGAACTCTCCCTCCACGTCGTCCGGGCAGAGACCCGGTTCTTCGCCGCACTGCAGGGGGTCATCGACCCCGAGGAGAAGCGGAAGCGGATCGGCGAGCAGTTCATCCGGGTCTTCGAACAGGAGGCCCGGGCGGTGAATGCAAAGCACCTCCTCCAGGGGACCATTTACCCCGATCGGATCGAGAGCCAGGGTGGCATCAAGAGCCATCACAACGTCGGGGGGATGCCGCTCTCCATCGCCTTCTCCCGGATCATCGAGCCGATCCGGGACCTGTACAAGGACGAGGTGAGGGAGGTGGCGGGGGCCCTCGGCCTGCCACCCGAGATCCAGCACCGGATGCCCTTCCCCGGGCCCGGCCTTGCCGTCCGGGTCATCGGGGAGGCGACGCCCGAGAAGGTCGCGGTGGTGAGGGAGGCAAACGCCATCGCCGAGGAGGAGCTCGTGGAGCGCTACCTTCCGTGGCAGTGCCTCGCGGCCCTCGTCGGCAAGGGCACGGGGGTAAAGGGGGACGTCCGGATCCACGGGTGGATCATCGCCATCAGGGCCGTGAACTCCCGGGACGGGATGACCGCCGATCCGCTGGAGATCCCCTTTCCCGATCTGGTGCGCATCGGGTCGAGGATCACGTCGGAAATTCCGTCGGTCGCCCGGGTGGTGTACGACATCACCCCGAAACCGCCGGCAACCATCGAGTACGAGTGAGGAGGAGGCACATGGGAGATTTCAAACAGGAGAAGGCCCTCGAAGCACGCTACTACCAGCCGGTGTTCTCCCGGACCATGGAGATCGTGCGGGGTGCCGGGGCAAAGGTCTGGGACACCGAGGGGAACGAGTATATCGACTGCGTGGCGGGGATAGCCGTCTGCAGCACCGGCCACTGCCACCCCGCGGTGGTGGAGGCCGTCTGCCGGCAGGCAGGGGAGCTCATCCACTGCTCGAACCTCTACTACGTCCCCCACCAGGCGGAGCTTGCAGAACAGCTCTCGCAGATCACCGGCCTCTCCCGGGTATTTCTCACGAACTCGGGGACCGAGGCCACCGAGGCGGCCATCAAGCTCGCCCGGGTCCGGACCGGCAGGAAGGAGTTCGTGGCATTCACCCACGGGTTCCACGGGCGGTCGACGGGAGCGCTCGCGGTCACCCACAAGCCGGCCATCCGGGAGCCCTTCCTCCCCCTCGAGCCAAAGTGCACCTTCGTGGATTTCGGGGACCTTGACGGGGTCAGGAAGGCCGTGACGAAAGATACGGCGGGGGTCTTCATCGAGCCGATCCAGGGCGAGGCAGGGGTCATCATCCCGCCCGAGGGGTTCATCGCCGGCGTCCGTGAGATCTGCGACGACAAGGGGGCCCTCCTCATCGACGACGAGGTGCAGGCCGGCATGGGCCGCACGGGGAAGTGGCTCGCCATCGAGCATGAGCGGGTGAAGCCAGACATCGTCACCCTGGCAAAGGGAATCGGGAGCGGCTTCCCCATGGGGGCCCTCGTCTCCCGCGAGGGGCTCGAGTTCAAGGCTGGCGAGCATGGCTCGACCTTTGCCGGCGGGCCGCTCGCCTGCGCCGCTGCACTCGCGACCATCGGGGTTATCCGGGAGATCCTCCCCTCGGTGACCCGCAAGGGAGAGCGGTTCCGGAAGGGCCTCGCCGGCCACAACCCGCGGGTGCGGGGGCTCATGGTCGGGATAAGCGTCGGGGCGTCCTGCCCCGAGGTCCAGAAGCGGTGCGCCGCCCGGGGGGTGCTCGTCAACTGCGCCGCCGACGGGAACATCCGCCTCGTCCCGCCCCTCGTCATCCGGGACGACGAGATCGACGCGGCCATCGAGGTCATCCATGAGGCGCTCAGCTAGGCGGTGCTTCGGGGAGGGCGGGTACGTCTATGCCACGGAGGCTGTGGGGCTCGCCGCGAGGTCCGGGATTGAGCCGGTCGCACGCCTGGCAAGCAACGAGAACCCGTTCCCCCCGCCGCCCGTCGTCCTCGATGCCGCGATGCTCGCCATACGGGGGGTGAACCGGTACCCCCCCGAGGTGCCCTGCACGCTCCTCGATGCCCTGCGGAAGCACCACGGGGACTACCACTTCGCCGCAGGGGCGGGCATGGACGGGGTCATCGAGACCGTGATGCGGGCACTCGTCGATCCCGGCGAGAAGGTGGTCGTCGCGACTCCCACCTTCTCCTTCTATGGCGTGGCCGCCCGTGGGCAGGGGGCAGAGACCGTCCAGGTGAAGAGGACCGGGGACTTTTCCGTTGACCTGGAGGCCTTTGCTCAGGCGATGGAGGGGGCGCCGCTCGGCTTTCTCTGCTCCCCGAACAACCCCACGGGGAACGCGACGCTCCCCGACGAGATCGCGGGCCTCCTCGAGAGCTTCGACGGCGTGCTCTTCCTCGACAACGCCTACGTGGACTTCGCCGGGGTCGATTACCGGCCGCTCATGAAGGAGCATGACAACCTGGTCATCGGCCGGACCATGTCCAAGATCTATGCCCTCGCGGGTCTCCGGATCGGGTACGCGTTCCTCCCTGAATGGCTGGCCGGTCCCTATGGCCGGGCGGCGACCCCCTTCTCGGTGAGCTCCGTCGCCGCCGCGGCAGCAGAGGCCGCCCTCGCTGAGCGGGAATGGACGGAGGCGTACCTCGAGCATGTCCGGACCTGGCGGGAGACGTTCGTCGAGGAGGCCGGGCACCCGGTCTTCCCCTCCCAGGCGAACTTCGTACTCGTGGACGTCGCCCCGCTCACGAGCGACGACGTGACGAGGGCGCTTGCCTCCCGCGGGGTGGTGGTCAGGTCCTGCAGGAGCTTCCCCGACCTCGAGGACCACTACATCCGCGTGAGCGTCGGCGAAGATTGGGAGAACGAGCGGTTCATCACCGAGATCAACAAGATCTGATCAGGCATGATGTGTGGGATCACCGGAACACCTGGCACGGGCAAGTCCTCTGCAGCCGATGAGCTCGCCCGCCGGGGATACCCGATCGTCCACCTCGCCGACACGGTGAAGGCATACGTCATCGGCAGGGACCCGGAGAGGGACACGAATGTCATCGACGAGGAACGCTGGGCACGCGAGTTCGTGCCGTTCGAGGGCATCGTTGAAGGGCACCTCGCCCACTTCCTCCCCTGCGACCTCGTCGTGGTCCTCCGGTGCAGGCCGGACGTCCTTCTCGGCCGGCTCCGGGCGAGGGGCTACGGGGGGGAAAAGTGCCGGGAGAACGCCGAGGCCGAGGCGCTCGACGTTTCCCTGATCGAGACCCTGGAGATCCATCCTCCCGGGCATGTCCTCGAGCTGGATACGACGGAGGCCCCGCCGCCGGAGGTCGCCAGGCTCGTCGGGGAATTCATAGCAGGGAAGGTCCCGCCTTCCCATGGCGGGATCGACTGGACCGGCTGGCTCGCGGAGGAGCGATGACCCTCGATCAGTTCCGGCCCCACGTGGCAGGGATCCTGAAGCCCATCGCCCGGGCTTGCATACGGGTGGGGTTCACCCCCAACAGTTTTTCGGCGATGGCATTCCTCGCCTCGGTGGCTGCGGGATTCGCCTTCTTCGAGGGCGAGGTGCCTGCCGCGATCGCGCTCGTCGCGGTAAACGCCCTCTTCGACTCCCTCGACGGGGCAATGGCACGTGAGATGCAGCTTGCGAGCGTCCGGGGGGACTTCCTCGACCATGTCCTCGACCGGTATGCAGACATCTTCATCATCACCGGGATCTTCGCGGGCGGTGCCGCCCCGTGGATCATCGGGGTCTTCGGGCTGACCGGGGTCCTCATGTCCTCCTACCTCGGTACCCAGGCGCAGGCCGTGGGGATCGGCAGATACTACGGGGGAACCCTCGGGAGAGCCGACCGCCTCATCCTCATCCTGGCCGCAGGCCTCCTCACCCTCTGGATGCCGGCCGGGTGGGCAGGCTTCTCGTTCCTCGGCTGGCTCCTCCTCGTCTTCGGGGTATTCGGGCACGCGACGGCGATCCAGCGGTTCTTCCACGTCTGGGGAAAGATCCGCTGACGAAGGCCGGGTACGGATGAACCTCGGATCCGGATAAACGTCGGGTTCTAATCGTCGTCGTTTTCCCGGATCTCGTCCCTCATCCTCTGCAGGACGTCGAAGATAAGTTGCCTGAACTCGTTCCCGATGTCGTCCCAGGTCTTCGTGTCATGCGGGGAGGCCTGGGCGACTGGCTCACCGTGGACCTCCCGCTGCCTGCTGACCCGGAGGAGGTCCCCGAAGATCTTGAAGTAGCCGCCCGTGAAGACGATGAGGAAGATCAGGATCGAGAGGAGGATACGGAGGATCTCGAGTTTCCCATAGATGCCGGCCCGGGTGATGGCGTCCAGGAACTGGAAAACGTTGAAGACGAGGAGGACGAGGAAGACGCTCGCGAGGGCATGGAAGAGGGGGGCCGGCAGGTTGAGGGGAAAGGTGAAATGGTCGAATATTTCGCCGGTCATCAGGAGGAGGGCGATGACGATGAAGTAGGGGAGGTTATCGTTGAGGAGGGTGACGAGGCCCCGGAGGATGACATGCTCCGGGGTGATGAAATAGTTGAGGGCGGCGAGGAGGACGAGGAAGGCAAAGATGCCTATGAAGGTCGAAAACACCGTCCAGATGATGGATCTCCGTCTGAAGAATCGCACGGGACACCCCCCTGTGGCCGGTTAGATTTTTCCGGGGAGGCTGATAAGGGTTTCCAGATGTGCCGCCGTGATACGGCCCGCCGCATTATCCCTTGATGAACTCCCCGTACAGGGCGGCCATGAGGCCGAGAACGAAGCAGAAGACGCCCGCGACGAGCGACAGGAAGTCCGAGGTGAAGAAGAACCCGCTCACGACGAGGTATCCCGAGAGGAACCCGCTCACGTAGGTGAGGAAGCCCCACACGCCTGAGAAGAGGGCGAACATGAACGGGACGAGGGCGATCAGGAGGAAGATGATGATCCAGGAGAGGGTACCGACATTGAAAAAGTTGTAGGGGATCTTCGTGAGCGTGTGGTTGAGGATCAGGTCCTTCAGGAACGTCCCGATGAGGGGGACAGGGTCGGCGCCCTCGGGCGCGGCGTACTTGATGATGATCCCCGCGATGAGCGACCCGAAGAGGAGCTTCATCAGGGATCTTTTTGCTTTCATCTGAAGGGATGATATAGAAGGGGTTCTATATAAACATATCAATGTTTTTTACTGGACACCACGGTGGATAAATTGAAAAAATCGGGGGGAAAAGACAGAACTATTTAATTACCCGGAGGTGAACCTGTGAGTGAATGGCGAAGAAAAAGGCCCAGGACGAAGCGCCCCTCAAGCTCTTCTACATCTTTTATTCAAAGGAGCGGATGGAGAACTGGATCAGGACCCTGCAGGAGCTGAGCTTCACGGGGGACCCGGCCTCGGAGGATCCTCCCGAGGGCCTGCTCGCCTTGTCCCGGTTCGCCGAGGACATCACCATCGAGGTGCTCAAGATTGTCCGGCTCTTCCAGAACGGCCGGTTCGGGAAGGACGAGGCGATGCAGCGGATGAAGGAGGTGGAGGCGGTCGTCATGTGCGAAGTGCGTGACGGCGAGATCGGGGACGTCATCGAGTCACTCCAGATCTCCCTCCTCGTCCTCTTCGGGGCCTGTCGGAAGTTCATGGAAGGGCAGTCCGGGGGCGACGTGAAAACTCTCGTGAAGAAGGCGAGGGGCTTCCCGCCCGACGCGATGGAGGAGACCCTCGAGGTCGCCGCTGAGATAGGGGCCGCGGTCATCGGCGGGGCACCCTGCTGCGAAAAGTACATGGCAGGCGACCCGGGGAAGAGCACCCTCCTCGACGACTGGCTCGTCGAGATCGAGACGATCCGGGACGCGATGAAGTCCCTGAAGGACTTCGACGAGTCGACGGCCGAGGACGAGTGATCGCGAGCCGGGCGCGGTTCGCCGGGATCCGGAAGCTCGAGAGGGCGACAGGCCTCCGGATCCCCGACCAGGTCTTTCATGGTGCCTTCCTCGAGGCCATTTCCTCCGGCGTGAACCTGAGATCCCTCGACCCTGCGACCCGGGACCAGGTCCGGAACATCCTACACGACCTTGTCTCCTGCGGGTGCCGGGAGGCCCCTGACTGCGGGTGCCCGGAGCGCCAGTTCGCCGCACGGATCATCGAGCTCCGCGGGAACGGCCTCGACCACCGGCAGATAGCAAACCACCTGCTCGACGAATACGGGATCTCGGTCTACCCGGCGGACATCCTTTCCTTCCTCGAGGACACGGTTCATGGCCTCGAGGCACTCCGGGACGTCGCCCGGCTG
>DATJPK010000160.1:0-6154 GCA_035506435.1 Methanomicrobiales archaeon | reverse complement strand
CGGGACCCTGTTCTCCGGGCCGAACTGCGCCGTGCGGATGGCAGACCTCGGGATCGCCATCGGGTCGGCGGTGAAGACCGCGTCCGTCCACAACGTGGACAACCGGGTGATGTACTCGGCGGGGGTGACCGCGATCGCCCTCGGCCTCCTCGAGGGATGCACCGTCGCGTATGGCATTCCCCTCGCGGCGACGGGAAAGAGCATCTTTTTCGACAGGAAGGACAAGTAGGAGTTGCCATGGTCAGACTGACGATCAGGGGCGGGGACCTCGACCTCGTGGAGTACGAGCTCGAGCCCTTCGGGCCCGGTAAACAGATGAACACCCTCGGCTTCGAGAAGAGGAAATTTCCCCTGAAACCGGTGAAGGGGACGGTGAAGGTGAAGGCCCCTGCCCGGATCCACCTTACCGTGCTCGACATGAACCGGTTTGCGCCCGGGAAGCCTGGCGGCGGCGGGGTGGGGTTCGCCCTGCAGGTGTACTGCACGGCGGAGGCGACCTGCATCCCGAAGGGGGTGGAGGTCGATTTCGACCGGGCACCGGTGCTCCGCCACCACGTCGAGCTCTTCCGGAAAGCCGTGGGATACCGGGGAGGGTTCCGGATCAGGGCCCGGGACCACGAGTACCACCACGTCGGGATGGGGTCGACCTCCACCATCTCCATCGCGACCCTGAATGCCATGAACACCGCCGTGGGGTCGCCCCTCACGCAGGACGAGCTCCGGCTCCTCATGGGGTACAACTTCGTCGAGGAGACGGGCGGGGGAAAGATCGCCTTCGCCTTCGAGACCGGGGTCGGCCCCGCGGTCTCCACCCACGGCGGAATGGCCGTCATGGGGGACGACCTTGCCCTCGTGTACCACCATTCCTTCGCCGAAGAGGCGAAGGTCTTCATCGTCATCCCGACCTCGGACATCTCCTCGGCAGGCACCCGGGAGATCGAGCTCCTCATGAACCGGGGCAGGAGCCTCGATTACATGGACCGGGCCCTGAAGTGCCACATGGTCATGATGGACCTCATCCCGGCGCTGGAGAGGGGGGACGTGAAGAAGGCGGGGAAGATCTTCTGGGAGATCGAGTTCCGGGGCTCAAAGCGGGCCGAGGTGGAGCACCATGGCTTCCGCATCTACCAGTACATGGCAAAGATCCGGGAGGCCGGCTTCGATTTCGTCGGGATGTCGTCGGTTGGGCCCACCATTGCCGTGATCACGGACCGGAGCAGGAAGGAGCTCGGGAAGGCCATCACCCCCCTCGGGCTGAAGGTCGCCGTGGAAACGAAGATCGACAACCGGGGGATGGTCATCACGCAGGGAAAGGGGTGACCGGGTCCTTCCCCCGTGCAGGACCACCCTTCAGCCAGGTCCCCCTCGTAAAAAACCCGGGAACTCCTTCGTCTCCTCTTTTCTCAGGATCTTCGCCCGGGGGATGATTTCCTCCCCTCCGAAGCCCACGGCCATTCCCCCCGTGTTGAAGGACACCCCGGGTGAGCCATTCCGGTCGAGGAGGATGATTCCTGCCGTGTCCGTCCCGAACAGGGCGGTGAGGCCGGCGATCTCTTCCTTTGCAGCCTCCTGTGCCGGTGCACCCTCACTCATGCGAAGGACGGCCCGGAGCGACAGGCCGTAGCGGGAGATGACCTCGCCGAACCCGGAGGTCGATGCCGCACCTGCATCCCGCATCGCGTAGTACCCGTGGCCGACTATGGGCGAGTCCCCGACTCTCCCGGGGATCTTGAAGGCAAGGCCGCCGGTGGTCGTCCCAGCAGCGAACCTCCCCCCGCCATCCATCGCAACGGCCCCGACGGTATCCCCCTCGCCGGTCTCCTGTCCCCGGCCCGGCAGCTCCCGCACCCACCGGTGGTCACCAGCCCTGAGATACTCCTTCCTCTTCGAATCGAACTCCCGGAGGCACCGGTCACCGGGGAGGAGTTCACCCGCGAGGCCGAACCTGCGGGCAAGCCGGTCTGCTCCCTCCCCGGAGATGAGCACGTTTTCGGTCCGGTCCATGACGACTCTCGCGAGCCTGATCGGGTGGGGGACTGAACGGACCGCAGCCACCGCCCCGGCCCTGATGGTCGTCCCGTCCATGAGCCCCGCATCGAGCTCGATTTTCCCGTCCAGGTTCGGGTACGCCCCTTTTCCGGCGTTGAACACCCCCGATTCCTCGAGCGAGGCGAGCGCTTCAACCACTGCGTCGACCGCGGACCCCCCGGCCATGGCCGCGAGCCCTTCGCCGACGGCCTGGCAGAGGGCGGGGATCGCCTCGCCCTCCCGGACGACCTCGTCCTTCCAGGCGCCGGCACCCCCGTGGACCAGGATCCTGCCCTTCATCCCACCCTCACTCCTGCCGGGAAAAGAGAAAAAGGGATCGTAAGTTCCCCCGGCCTGGATGGAGTATATCGCCGGTCCCCGGGCAATTCAGGCGCGGGGGCAGCGGATGCGTAAGGTAAAAAGGGTACAGGTTCAAATGAGAAGGATACACTGCAGACCATCCACGGAGTGAGCAGGTTGTCCCGTATCGAAAACGCCAGCCAGGGGGGGTGGGCCTGATGAGCACCCCGACCGGTGCATCCCGGGCGAACGGCATCGTGATCGCCGTTCTCAGGGAACAGGTCCCGGGTGAACAGCGCGTTTCATCCGTGCCGGAGGTAGTCCAGAAACTCACGAAATCTGGCTTCGAGGTCCGGGTCGAGCAGGGTGCGGGAGAGGGGGCGTTTTACCCGGACGATCTGTTTGCAGCCGCCGGAGCGAAGATCGTGCGGGGTCGGGCCGGATTGCTGGACGGCGCGACTATCGTTCTTTGCGTGCAGCCACCGGCCCCCGTCGACGTCGGGATGCTCGTGGAGGGCACAATCATCATCGGGTTCATGAATCCCACGGGCAACCTGCAGGCCGTCACCCTGATGCGTGACCGGAAGGTCACCGCCTTTGCCCTCGAGCTGGTCCCGCGTATCACCCGCGCCCAGGGCATGGACGCGCTCAGTTCCCAGGCAACGGCCGGGGGGTACGCGGCAGCGATCCTCGGGGCCGGCCACTGCCCGAAGTTCCTCCCGATGCTGACAACCGCCGCGGGCACGATCCGGCCGGCGACGGTGCTCATCCTCGGGGCGGGTGTCGCAGGCCTCATGGCCATTGCCACGGCGAAGCGGCTCGGCGCCCTCGTCGAGGCTTACGATGTCCGGCGGGCAGCGGGTGAACAGGTCCGGAGCCTCGGGGCGAAATTCCTCGAGCTCGAGATCAATGCGGAGGCCGCCGGCGGGTACGCCCGCGAACTTACGCCGGAAGAGAAGGTGAAGGAGCAGGAGATGGTCTCCGCGGCAGTGGCACGGGCCGATATCGTCATCACCACGGCGGCCATCCCGGGCCGGCGGGCGCCGGTCCTCATCACGAGAGAGACCGTGGCGAGGATGCGGCCGGGTGCCGTCATCGTCGACCTTGCCGCCGAAACGGGCGGCAACTGCGAGCTGACCCGGAGCGGGCAGACCGTGACCGAGCATGGCGTCACCATCATGGGCCCGCAAAACCTGCCGGCCCGGGTCGCTTTCCACGCGAGCCAGATGTACGCGAGGAACCTCCAGTCCTTCCTCTCGCTCCTCGTCGGGAAAGACGGGGCCCTCACCCGGGAGTTTACTGACGAGATCCTGGCATCGTGCCTCCTCGTGCACGATGGTGTCGTCCGGCATAAGCCCACTGATGACCTCCTCTGCGGGGGAAAGCCATGATCGACATCACCGCCTTCTGGATCGCGCTCTACATCGCGATGCTCTCGGCCTTTACCGGCTTCGTGGTCATCAGCCGGGTCCCCGTCATCCTGCATACCCCCCTGATGAGCGGCTCGAACTTCATCCACGGCATCGTACTCGTCGGGGCGATGGTGGCCCTCGGCCTTGCCGCGACGCCCCTGGAACAGGCGATCGGCTTTCTCGCCGTGGTCCTCGGGGCGGCGAATGCGACCGGCGGGTACGTGGTCACGGAACGGATCCTCCAGATGTTCGACCGCTCGGGGAAAAAGCCGGGCAGGGAGGCGTGACATGGCCGACCTCTCCTTTGTCATTGAGCCCGTATACCTCGTGACCATTTTCTTCTTCATCGTCGGTCTCTGGCGGATGAGCCACCCCCTCACGGCGAGGAGCGGGATCGTCTGGGCCGGCGCCGCGATGCTCATCGCGACGATCGTCACGTTCTTCACCCCCGGCCTCGGCAACATCGCCCTGATCGCGATCGCGATCGTCATCGGCGGCGGGTCCGGTTACCTCGCGGCCAGGCGCGTGCCGATGACCCACATGCCCCAGATGGTTGCCCTCTACAACGGGATGGGCGGCGGTGCAGCGGCGGGGATATCGGCGGTCGCCCTCCTCGGCACCGTGACCTCCGTCGGCGGCTCGCTCGCGGTCGTCGGCGGCCTGATCGGGGCGGTCTCCTTCTCGGGGAGCCTCATCGCGTTCCTGAAACTGCAGGGCTGGATGCCGTCGGGGCCGGTCACCTTCACCGGGCAGCAGCCGGTCAACATGGCGGTCCTCCTCCTCGCGATTATCTCCGGCGCGCTCGTCATCCTGCAGCCGTCGTGGGTCCCGGTCTCCGCCGGTGCCTGGCTCCCGCTCTTCTTCCTGCTCGCCCTCGGCTTCGGCCTCCTCATGACCATGCCCATCGGCGGTGCCGACATGCCGGTCGTCATCTCGATGTACAACGCCTTCACCGGCCTCGCGGTCGCGCTGGACGGCTTCTCCTTTGCGACGCCGAACTACGCGATGATCATCGCGGGTATCATCGTCGGTGCCGCCGGTTCACTCCTCACCCTCTCCATGGCGAAGGCGATGAACCGGTCGCTTGCCAACGTCTTCTTCGGGGCCTTCGGCGCCACGGAGGAGCAGGCGGCGCAGGTGTCGGGCAGCATGAAGGCCATCGAGGCCGATGACGCCGCCATCCTGCTTGCCTACGCGGACCGGGTGATCATCGCCCCCGGTTACGGCATGGCGGTCGCCCAGGCCCAGCAGAAGGTGAAGGAGCTCGCCGACCTGCTCGCGGCGAGGGGCACGCAGGTGAAGTTCGCCATCCACCCGGTCGCCGGGCGGATGCCCGGGCACATGAACGTCCTGCTCGCGGAGGCCGGGGTTTCCTACGACCTCCTCTTCGACCGCGACGAGGTGAACCCGGAGTTCCCCGCGGCCGACGTCGTCCTCGTCATCGGGGCGAACGATGTCGTGAACCCGGCGGCCCACCGGCAGGGCAGCCCGCTCTTCGGCATGCCGATTCTCGACGTGGAAAAGGCAAAGAACGTGATCATCCTCAAGCGCGGCCAGGGGAAGGGTTTCGCAGGGATAGAGAACGACCTGTTCTACCGGGAGAATACGCGGATGCTCTACGGTGACGCGAGGGAGACGGTCGGAAGGCTGGTGCAGGCCCTCAAGAAACTGTGAGTCCTGGGATTCGCCTGATGGAGCGGCGAACAGGTTACCGGGTTGACGGGTGAACCGCCTCTCCACCCCCGCCCACCCTCTTACGCACCTTCACTGCCACGCCGTGCCGGGACCGGAGCATCTCGGGACCTCCCATGGCCGCCCGGCCGGTTGCGGTGACGCCCTCCCCGAGGACGAGGACCTCGTCTCCCTCTCGGATACCTGCGTCCGCGGAGTTCACCCCGGGCGCAAGGATGTCCCCCTTCGGGGTGAAGGCGTCGATCCCGACGCGGTATCCCTCCGGCACGAGGTCCCACCCGTCGAAGGTCGGGCGAAGGATGCCGGTGCGTGCGTCAACGGTGAAGAGGATCTTCCCGCCCCGCTCCACCCTTTCCTGCGGTGACCTGCCGCGTATGGTCATGCCCCGGGTGTCGGCAATGACCCCGAACTGCCACGCGAGCACCCAGCGGACCATGTCCGTCGGGCGCCTCATCTCCGCCCCTAGAGCTGCATCGAGTGCCGCGAGGGATCCCGGGGCTGTCGGGTTATCGGCGCACGTCCGCTCGAGTGCGACCCCGCAGCCATCGGCCGCCGTCATCGCAGCCTCGAGTGCCCCCCCGTCGAGGTGGGCGATAACTCTCCGGTACGGGTGATTCCGTAGATATCCCGCGATGACCGACGATACGTACGCGAGCTCCTCACGGTCCCAGTGCCCGGTGACGGGAACATCGTAGTGCCCCGCGGGATATACCCGTTCGATC
>DATJPK010000159.1:0-7518 GCA_035506435.1 Methanomicrobiales archaeon | reverse complement strand
TGTCCCGAGGGAGTCCTTCACCTCGGGCATCGGGATCTCATCCATCCCGGAGTAGACGTTCTCGTTCGTGATGGCGTACACCCGGTCCCCGATCATCCGGGAGTCATAGTACGTGCCAGACAGGGTGATGTCCCTGACGAGGACAGGCTCAGCCCGGTCCCGGATCGAGTAGACGTATGCGTGGGCTTCGGCCCGGTAATACCGGGGGGCGGGGGCGATCATGCCGCCGGCAGCCTTATATGCGACCGGGTAGTTCTCCTGGCCCGACGAAAAGACCGCGAGACGGTCGCCGGAGAGGAACATCTCCGTCGGAGTCCCGTTCACCGGCGTCTCGGAAAGGACCTTCGCCTTCTCGCCCGGGTAAGCATCCACGATGGCGAGCTCGCCCCCGGAAATGACATAGATGAACCGGCCGTCGTTCTTCACGATATCAGCCTCATCGACGCCCTGGACCTGGACATTCGTTGTCGAATGATCGATGGAGGTTCCAAAGGTGGGCAGGGATGCGGCGCCCTTTTCTGCCACGTCGTTTGCCACCTGAGGGACGGCGGCGGGGACAGCACCGTCGACCTCATGGTACCAGGTCCCGCCCCCCGACGGGGCATGGGCTGCGAGCCAGGCCCGGACCTCGGAGGCAGAGGCGAACTGTTTCAGCCCGGCCTCCTCCCCGGCGACGGGGGCGGGGTGTTCGGAGGTGTATCCATATGCGATGATGACCGCGATCAGGATGACGGCGGCCACCGAGAGGATGGTGAGCAGGCGGTTCTCCATGGTGATCCCTTCCCGATGATTCGGCTGCTTTTACAGGCTTATTAGCGCAAAGGAATAAGATACTTGCCTTAATTACGAAAAAATTCGTAACCATGGGGAATTTCCCGCCCATCGCCGGAGGGGAACGGAGGGGAATTATCCATCTGGCGACGAAGGCACCAGGGTGAAATGGAATGGCATCTTCCGCCGAAGTCGTCACGAAGAGGGATTACCGCCTTCTGCCGAGGGGGGGAGTACCAGCGTTTGACATTCCCCGCCGGGAACGACTCCTACTTCTTCTTCAACCGGTCGAGCTGCTCCTTCACGTCTCCCAGTTCCACGATGGTGGTGATCAGGAGGGCAGCGACCAGGAAAGCGATTCCCGTCACGAAATAGGCGATACCCTTGTCGAACGAGAGGATCGATTCGTTGGCAAGAACCGTGCCAATGAAAAAATACACGACGCCCAGGAGCATGAGGAGGGTTCCGATACCGAGGAATATCTTGATCCCGATAGGGAGACTGGCGGGCACAGGGGGGGGCTCCGTTAACAGCAGGTAAGGATGGAACCTGATAGGATAAATCCTTTATAATGGCGGAAATGGAATATTGAATGTCATTTTCCAGAAAACGGGATGACAGGTGAGAAATCCCTTCTCCAGGCACCCCCGTGGTGTAGCGGTCAATCATACCGGCCTTTGGAGCCGGTGTCGGCGGTTCGAATCCGCCCGGGGGTATTCACGCGTTATTCCGGCCGCCTTTCTTCCCCGATATCCTCGTACCACACGTCGGGCTTCGCGGCGATGAAGTCCCGCATGAGCCGGATGCACTCCGGGTCGTTCATAACGACCAGCTCGACGCCACGGGACCGCAGGTACTCCTCGGGCCCCCGGAAGGTCCGGTTCTCGCCGATAACGACTCTCGGGATCCGGTAGAGGAGGACCGCACCGCTGCACATATCGCACGGGGAGAGCGTCGAGTAGAGCGTCGCCCGCCGGTATTGTTCCGCCCGGAGCCGGCCGGCATGTTCCAGGCAGTCCATCTCTGCATGCAGGACGGCGCTGCCCAGCTGCGCCCGGCGGTTGTGGCCCCTCGCGGTTATCTCCCCGTCGATGACGAGTACCGAGCCGATGGGGATGCCTCCCTCTGCAAGCCCCTGCCTTGCCTCATCGAGGGCTGCCTGCATGAAGGCATCCCGGGAAGTTTCTTCCACGGGTGAGAGGTTGCCCTCCTGGCTACTTATCCATATCCCGCGGAACCTCCCCGTTCCGGAAGAGGCCCAGTAGCTATACGGCGGTCCTGGCAGGTCCGCACCCCGCACGGGCAATCCTTAATGACCCGGCAGGGTCATCCCATCCTGATCCATATGGGAACGACCGATCCCCTCGTCGGGAAATCCGCCCCACCCTTCTGCCTCCCGGATGCAGGGGGGAGGGAGGTCTGTCTGGAGACCTTCCGGGGAAAGTGGGTGGTACTCTACTTCTATCCCCGGGACAACACCCCCGGCTGCACCCTCGAGGCCATCCAGTTCTCGAAGGCCCTCGAGGAGTTCGCCTCCCGGGGGGCGCAGGTCATCGGGGTCTCCATCGATTCGCCGGAGAGCCACGAGAAGTTCGCGGAGAGGCACGACCTGACCGTTCTTCTCCTCTCCGATCCTGACCACCATGTCATCGCCGCATACGATGCCTGGAAACCGAAGACCTTCTTCGGGAAGGAGATCCTCGGGACCGAGCGCGACACCTTCCTGATCGATCCCGATGGGCAGGTCGCCGAGGTCTGGCGGAAGGTGAGCGTGAAGGGCCATGCCGAGGCGGTAATGGAGGCCCTCCTCACGAGGAAGGGCGGCGGTGGTTAGCCTGCGAAGCCTCTATATATGGGCATGGCAGGAAAATGAGCAGGTGACATGATGGACCAGCCGCGGATGATCCAACCGGGTGATATAGCGCCGAACTTCTCGATCAAGGACCAGGACGACAGGACCTTCGACCTCCTCGAGCAGTCGGGGAAGCGGGTCCTCCTCTCCTTTCACCCCCTCGCCTGGACAAGCTTCTGCGCCGCCCAGATGAAGTCTCTCGAGGAGAACCGGGCGGCGCTGGCCGCCACGGGAACCGTCGCGGTCGGGATCAGCGTGGACTCGGTCCCATGCAAGAAGGCCTGGGCTGCCAACCTTGGGATAAAGGAGACCCGGATCCTCGCCGACTTCTGGCCCCATGGGAAGGTCGCGCAGCTCTACGGCCTTTTCAGGGACGCGAATGGATTTGCCGAGCGGGCGAATGTCATCGTCGACGAGAAGCAGGCGGTGCGGTTCGTGAAGGTCTACCCCATCCACAGCGTGCCGGACATCGGGGAGGTTATCGGGGTATTGAAGGGGATGAAGAAGTGATTTCTGGGAGACCTCCCGTTCGCACCTTGTCTGACGGCGGGTCGCTCCAGGTCGGGTTCTGATGAGCTGACGCCCTGCCCCGGCGGTGGCGGCGGGTGAGAGAACCATCAGATTCTTGAAACCTCTTTCACCGGGTCGCACCCCGCCTGACGGCGGGTCGCTCCAGGTCGGGTTCTGATGAACCCTCCCTTTCGCAACCTTCATAAGTCCCCATGCCAAACTATAGCGTGACAATGAGTAGCATGGCAGGTTCCGGGATGCTCGCCGTTGACGGCGTCACGAAGCGGTTTGGCGGGCTCGTCGCGGTGAACAACGTGGAGATGGCGGTCCGGGAGGGGGAGATCGTCGGCCTCGTCGGGCCGAACGGCGCGGGGAAGACCACCCTCCTCAACCTCATCTCGGGGCTCTACCGCCCCGACGAGGGCTCCATCCGGTACCGCGGTGAGAACATCACCCGGCTCAGCCTGAACCAGGTCTGCAGGAAGGGGATCGCAAAGACCTTCCAGCAGGCCGCGACCTTCCCCGACCTCACCGCGCGGGAGGCGGTGATGATGGGCGCGATCTTCGGGAACCACCACCGGACGACGATGGCCGACGCACGCGACGAGGCGGGCGCCTGCCTGGAGGCCGTCGGGTTCCCGGCGGGGAAGGTCGACCGGCCCATGACCGGGCTGAACGTCATGGAGCTCCGCCGGACGCAGCTCGCCCGGGCCCTCGCCTCCCGGCCGAAGGTCCTCCTCCTCGACGAGCTGATGACCGGCCTTACCCCCCGGGAGGGGAACGAGGCGGTCGGCCTGATCCGGAGGCTCCGCGACGATGGCATGACCATCGTCATGATCGAGCACGTGATGCGGGTCATCCTCGGGGTCTCGGACCGGATCGTGGTCCTCGACCATGGCGAGAAGATCGCCGACGGTGCTTCTGACGAGGTCATCCGGGACCCGCGGGTTATCGACTCGTATCTCGGGGAACGCTTCGCAAAGTAAGGTGCCCTTTTTGCTCGACGTCCGAGGACTTTCTGCCTGGTACGGGAACCTCCAGGTGCTCTGGGACGTCTCCCTCCATGTCGACGAGGGGGAGATCGTCACCCTGCTCGGCGCAAACGGTGCAGGGAAGACGACCCTCGTCCAGGGCATCTTCGGGTTCATCCCGAAGGTCGCCGGGAGCATCAGCTTCGGGGGAAAGGAGATCACCGGCCTCCCGCCCTACGAGGTGGTGAGGTTCGGGCTCGCGCTCGTGCCCGAGCGGCGGGAGCTCTTCCCGAAGATGACCGTCGGGGAAAACCTGGAGCTCGGGGCCCACCTGCGGGGGAAGGACGGGGGGAAGGCCGACAGGATCTTTTCCCTGTTCCCCGTCCTCTCAGAAAGGAAGGACCAGCTCGCGGGCACCCTCTCGGGCGGCGAGCAGCAGATGCTTGCCATAGGGAGAAGTCTCATGTCAGGGCCGAAGCTCCTCGTGCTCGATGAGCCGTCCCTTGGTCTCTCGCCCCTCTTCGTCACCTCTGTCCTCGACACGGTGAAGGCGCTGAACGGGACCGGGCTCACCATCCTCCTCGTCGAGCAGAACGTCCAGCACGCCCTCGAGATATCCGACCGCGGGTACATCCTCGAGAACGGGAGGGTCACCCACGAGGGGCCGGCGCAGGACCTCCTCGCGGACGAGAAGGTGCAGGAAGCCTACCTCGGGATGTAAGCTGCCAGCTCAGCCGCCCGGCTCTCCACCCTTTGTTGCAGATTTTCGCGCGGCGATCCTGTCCCTGACCCTCCCCGGAAGCGAGATGAGGCCCTTCGGGAGGAAGATGATGATCCCGAGGAGCAGGGCCCCGATGATGATGAACCGGGCATAGGTGAGCCCGAGGGCCTGGAGCCCGTTCCAGATGAGAGTGATGACCACGGTCCCGACGACAGGCCCGCCGAGGGTCCCGAGCCCGCCGCTGATGGAGTAGATAATCGGCCAGAAGGAGATGTCGACCCCGAAGATCTCGGGGGTTACATACCCGAGGTAGTGGATCTCGAGGGCCCCCGCGAGGCCGGCAAAGTAGGCGCTCACCGTGAACGCGAGGAGCCGGTACCTGACCGGGTCGATCCCGGCGGCCCTCGCCTCGGTCTCGTTCGTCCGGATGGCGGCGAAGGCGAGCCCGATCCGGGAGGAAAGGGCCCGGCGGAAGAGGAGGATGACCCCGACGGCGATAGCGAGGATGGAGTAGTACTCGTACAGGAGGTACATTGGGACGGAACTTGCGACGAGATGGGCCGAGGGGATCCCGTCCCATCCCCCCGTGACCGGGGCGAACTGCAGCACGACGAGGGTCTGGATGATGATGGCAAACCCGAAGGTGACCATCGCGAGGAACCACTCCTTCAGCCGGACGCAGATGATGCCGATAAAGAGGCCCACGAGGGCCGCCGCGCCTCCCCCGGCGAAGATGCAGAGCCAGGGGGAGAGGCCGGTCGCTGCGGCGGCGAGGGTCGAGGCATACCCCCCTATCCCGAAGAAAGCCGCATGGCCGAGGGAGCCCTGCCCGGAGCTCGTGAGGAAGTTCCAGGAGGATGCAAGGATGATGAAGATGAGCATGAGGATGAGGATGGTGAGGATGTACTCGCTGAACCCCGTGACAACGGGAGCGAGGAGCCCGGCGGCGAGGGCCGCGCCCAACTTCAGCCGGTCACTCGTCAGCATCTTCATGTCTCACTCACCCGACTCCCCGAAGATCCCGGTCGGCCTGATGACGAGGACGATGATGAGGAGGAGGAAGGAGATGGCGTCCTTCCAGGCAGCGCCGAGGGAGAGGATGGCAAAGTTCTCCACGACGCCGTAGATGAGCCCTCCTGCGATGGCTCCCGGGATTGACCCGAGCCCGCCGATAATCACGATGGCGAAGGCCTTGATCGCCGGGATGGAGCCCATGTACGGGTTGAAGACCTGGCCGCTCACGACCCAGAGGGTGCCCGCGGCACCGGCGAGCCCCGCCCCGATGCCGAAGCTGAGCATGTCCATCTTCTCGACGTTGATCCCCATGAGCATCGCCGCGTTCCGGTTCTGGGAGGTCGCACGGACCGCCCGGCCGAGCCTCGTCTTCCTGAGGAAGGCCCAGAGCCCGCAGAGGGTGACGACCGTGAGGACGATGATGATGAGGTAGTCGACGGGGAACCTGACCCCGGCGACCGTCACGGCGAGCGACTCGTACGGGCTGTGGATCTCCCGCCACTCGTCGGTCCAGACAAGGGCCGCGGCGTTCTCGAGGATGTAGATGAGGCCGATGGAGATGAAGATCTCATTGAGCTTCCCGGTGCCGAGGATGGGCCTGAAACAGGCCCGCTCGATGGTCACCCCGGCGAGCACGAGGATCGGGAACGAGGCGGCGATGAGGACGTAGGGGTTCCAGCCCGAGATGGCATAGAAGGTGAAGGTCACGTAGGCCCCGATCATGAGGAGCTGGCCGTGGGCGAAGTTCACGATCTTCATCACGCCGAAGATGAGGTTGAGGCCCGTGGCGAGCAGGATGTAGATGCAGCCGGCATAGAGGCCCCAGAGGAGCACCTGGAGAAGGAACTGGAGGTCGCCGGCCATCGTGAGTGTCCCGTAAAAGGTGGTAGGAAAAAAGTGATTAGCCTTTCCCTGGCACGAACCAGTCGGGGAGGACGAAGTCCCGCTCCTTGAGGCTCGCGGGCCAGACGATCTTCGGCCGGGTCTGGTTCACGGCATCGTCCCAGACGAGCTGCTCCATGTCGAGGGAGAAGGAGCTCTCCCGGAAGTCGGGGGAGAAGGAGATGGTCTGGCCCTGCATCGCCTCGACCATCTGGGGCATCTGCAGGCTCGCGAGGGCGTCGCGGACCTTCGCCTTGTCAGTGGTCCCCGCGTTTTCGACCGCCTGCGCGGCGATGTACACGCCCTCGTAGGTGGCTGCGCCCATCATCCCGGGGTAGCCGTGGAACTTCGCGTCATAGTCCGAGATGAAGGACGTTACCGTCGCCGCCGTGGAGCCTCCGGGTATGGCATAGGGGGAGAACCGGCTCTGGATGATGGAGTACTCCCCGTACCTGCCGATCCCGCTGTAGTAGGCCGGGTCGTCGTTCGGCTCGACGGCAATAAAGATCTTGTCGAGGCCGACATCTCGCCGCGCCTGGTTCATGAGCGGGGTCTGTTCGTTTAAGAAGGCCGCGACGTACACCACGTCCGGGTCGGCCTTCTTCACGCCGGTGAGGATCGTCCGGTAGTCGCTCTCGCCCATCGTGAAGGCGTTCTCCGAGACGACGGTCATCGCGAGGTGGCTCGCGTTGATGGTGTTCTTGATGGCATCGAGCTGGCCCTTCCCGTACGGGCTGTCCTGGTAGATGACCGAGAGCCGCAGGGGCCGGTCGGCCGGGTACCCGAATTTCTGGTCG
>DATJPK010000158.1:0-10885 GCA_035506435.1 Methanomicrobiales archaeon | reverse complement strand
TGGCATCGCCCCGCTCCCGGCCAGGTTCACGGACACCTCCTCGGGAAGCCCCACGGGCTGGTCCTGGGACTTCGGCGACGGGGCGACCAGTGCGGACCGGAACCCGACCCATACCTACCTGGCCCCGGGGAACTACACGGTAAACCTCTCGGCAACGAATGCCCTCGGGACCGGCACTGCGAGCTCTCCAGCCCTCATCAGGGTCCTGAACGGTGTCAGCCTCGTCTCCGTGGCGAACTTCGACGGGCTCACGGTCACCGATACAGGAGGGAGGGAAGAGATCGTCCTCGACACCACGAAGATGGCAGGCGATACCTTCGACCCGGCAACCCCGGCGTCCTTCACCTTTACCCCGCCACCGTCTGCCGGCTGGCAGCGGATGACCTTCTCCTCCACCGATGGCTTCGGCTTCAGCCGGGACGCGGGCGGGATCATCCGGGGGAACCTGAGCTCCTGCACCCTCGAGAGCAGCGCGATCGTCCCCGGTACCTTCACCACCGGCGCCGGGAATAACCTCCCTCTCTCGTACCGGCTCGACTTTGCCGCCTATCCCCGCGACGCAGCCATCAACGCCACCGTCTGGGAGGGGGTGACGCCCGCCGATGACACGGCGTTCCGCACCACCCTCGTCACGACGAGCCGGGACTTCACGAGCGTCCTCGGAACGGCCTACACCCTCTCATTCGTGTCCCAAAACCTCCCGCCCGTTTCGGGCGCCACCCTGAACGTTTCGGTGAACGCCGCGTGGGTCCAGGAGTACGGGAACGAGAACAACATCGCTCTTGTCCGGCTCGGTGACGACGGGATCAACGAGACCCTGAACCCGTCGGCCACCTTCACCGACGGGACCCTTGACTACTTCACCGTGCCGTCACCCCACGGCCTTTCCCGGTTCGGCCTCGTCGCGGCCGAGGGCTCCTCCAACCTGATCCAGATGGGCGCCCGGCTCGCGACCCAGTACATACAGGGAGGGCAGACCGGCCACAGCAGCAACGATTATTCCGGCCCCTCTGCCGGCCCCCCTGCCTCCAGCCGGAACCTGGCGCAGGAAGGACGGCCGGCGGCCACGTACTATGGCGAGGGCAAGGTCGATACCACCGTCGCCGGCGTCGCCCGGGGGACCGTGATCGTGGAATCCGCTGACCGGGGAGCGGGCATCTCCATCGGCGAGGGCACGATCGCCCTCGACGCCTCCGGTGCTCCCCTCGCCAGTGCCACCGCGCTCGCGGTATCGGGCCCTGTCCCTGCAATCCCGCAGGAGCCGGGAGTGCAGTTTACCGGCCGTGCCTATGACCTCGGGCCCGACGGCGCCACCTTCAACCCGCCCGCGACCGTGAGTTTCACCGTGCCCGAGGACCAGTGGAGGCAGGACGCGAGCTACCTGATCCGCTCGTACTCCGCGTCCGCCGGGACATGGGAGGATATCCCCACCTCGGCTGACCCCGGCACCCGGACCGTGAGCGGGAGCGTCTCGCACCTCTGCGTCTTCGGGCTCTTCACCGTCGCAGCGGCTGCGCCACCGGCCCAGGCACCCCCGGCGGCCGTTCCCGCGGCCCCCCCGGCGCAGGTCCCGCGGACCCCGATGGGCACCTTCAGCGGCCTCATCGGGTGGATCTCGGCGGCCGCCCTTGGCCATGCCCCGGTCTCCCTCACCGTGCTCCTCGTGGGGATCGGCTCGCTCTATACCTGGACCCGCAGGTCATGGCTTGCACGGTACCGGACCTGGGTCACCCTGTACCTGGCGAGCCTGACCGGGCTCCTCTGGGCCTCCTTCCGGCTCTCACAGGGCGGCCCCATCCCCGAGGCGCTCTTCATCGCCATCACCGTCGTCGGCCTGAACCTGATCGTCCATGTCTTCCGGTTCGACCGCATTACTATCACCCGGCGGGCGGCACCGCGGTACGCGATGCCCGCCAGGCGGTGGTAGGCATCGGGATGCCCCTCCTCTCGCCGGGCCGGCCTCGTCCCGATATCGCCCTGTTGAAGGAATCAGGCAACACGAACGGGCTCATCCGGCTCCTCGGTCACCCCGACCCCGGTACCCGCTGGCGGGCCGCCGAGGCGCTGGGGAGCATGGGGGGCGGGGCCGTCGGCGACCTGCTCTCCTCCCTCGGCCACCATGACCCCGGGGTCCGGCTCGGGATCGTCGAGGCGCTCGGGTCCGTCGGGGACCCCCGGGCCATTGGTCCTCTTCTCGGGGTCCTTGCCGGTGACCGGTCGGCCGAGGTCCGCTGGGCCGCCGCCCTCGCGCTCGGGAACCTGGGCGATGCGGGCGCGGTCCCGGCCCTCGCGGCCGCCCTGCAGGACCCGGACAAGTACATCCGGCTCGGCGCCGCCCTCTCCCTCGGGAAGCTCGGGTGGGAGCCGGCCGGCGGCGGGGAGCTGGCCGCCCTCCTGATTGCACGGCAGGACTGGCCCTCCCTCCCCGCTCTCGGGCAGGGGGCGGCGGGCCCCCTCATCAGGGCGACCCGCGACCCGGACCCCGGGATCCGTGCCCGGGCCGTCGGGGCCCTCGGGGAAATCGGGGGACCGGGGGCCGCCGGGGCATGCGACCCGGTCCTCCGGGACCCCGACGGGGCGGTCCGCTGGACGGCGACCCTCGCCTTCCCGAAGTGCGGCATCCCCCTCATGCACCTCCCGATGGGCCTCGCCCGCCGGCCCCGGCCCGGGAAGAGCCCGGCCATCGCCGCCTTCTTGAACCTCCTCTTCCTCGGCCTCGGCTACAACTACCTGGGCAGGTGGTACGGTATCCTCCTCTTCCAGCTGAACCTGACCGCCATCGTGCTCGCCTCCCTCGCCCTCGGGCCGCTCCTCCCGTACGCCATCTCGTACGGCATTTCCACGCCGTTCGCCATCCAGACCTGGTACCTCGCCCGGAAGATGGAGGAGGAAGCCCCGTGAGACTCCCGCCGCCCCTCGGTCCGGGAAACCCCGACATCGGGGAGATGAAGGCCCGGCGTGATATCCCGGGCCTCATCTCGGCACTCAGGCACCCGGACACGGATGTCCAGTGGAGGGCGGCCGCGGCCCTCGGCTCCTTCGGGCCGGAAGCCATCCGGGAGCTCATCGCCGGCCTCTCCACACGGCACCGGGCGGTGAAGCTCGGGATTATCGAGGCCCTCGGGGAGATACGCGACCCGCTCGCCGTCGACCCCCTCGTCTCGCACCTCGGGGACGCGAGCGTGGAGGTCAGGTGGGAGGCGGCGCTCGCCCTCGGGGAGATCGGGGATGCCCGGGCCGTCGCACCCCTCCTCCCGGGCCTCCGGGACCCGGACCGGTACGTGAGGTACGGAACCGCGCTTGCGCTCGGGAAGCTCGGCTGGGCCCCGGCGAGCGACGAGGAGGCGGGCTACCGGCTCCTCGGCCTCCAGGACTGGGCAGGCCTCACAGCCCTCGGGGCCCCGGCCGTCCCTGCCCTCTCCCTCGCGCTCGCGGACCGGGAGAAGACCATCCGTCGCCGGGCCGTGGAGGTCCTCGGGGAGATCGGGAGCCCGGCCGCCATCCCGGCAATCCAGGCCGGCCTCCGGGACCCGGACGACGAGGTGCGCTGGCAGGCGGTCCTCGCCGGCCCCCGGTGCGGGATCGACCCGATGTACCTCCCCCGGGGCCTCGCGCAGCGCCCCCGCACCCGGAAGAACCCTCTCATCGCAGGGTTCCTGAACCTGATCCTTCCCGGCCAGGGCTACCTGTACCTTGGCCGGTGGTGGGGGGTCCTCGTCTTCCAGGTGGACGTGACCGCGACCCTCTGGCTCTTTGCCACCGCCGGGGACCAGTCCACGTACGACCTCCTCCTCCCCATCTATGTCATCCTCGCCGCCCATGCCTGGTACCTGGCCGGGAGGATGCCGGAGATGTAAGCGAGGGTCCATCAGGACCCGAGCTGGAGCGACCCGCCATCAGGCGGGGTGCGAAGGGGGGGACTTGGATGACCTTCCCAACTCGCGACTTCGTCGTTCGAGGTCGGTTTTTTACGAAACCTCCCTCCGGCCACTTTCGCCCCTCCCGCTCCTGACCTTTAAGATGGCGCCCTCCCACCATTCATCTCCATGGAGTTCGAGCTGCACCCCTCGGTCACCCTCGAGAGCGGCACCTACTCGGTCGTGACGGCGCCCGAGGAGCTCGTGCTCCGGGGGCTGAACGGGACGCCGGCCCTCTCCCGGTTCCTCTTCCTGTATGTCTGCGGGAACTACTCCCGGCTCCTCACCGGGATAAAGCGCCGGTCGGCCCACTTCGAGGTGCGGCGGTCCTTCACCCTCTACCAGCTCCTCTCCATCCTGCGGGAGGCGCACCATACCGTCATCTTCGTCGAGCACGACCCCTCCCTGTACGAGGACGCGGGGACCCTCTTGCCTGAGGTGGCCGGGGCCCTTGCCGAGGCCGGGCGGACGGCCCTCGTGGTGCTCTATGCCCCGCGGCCGGACCCGACCCTGAAGGTGCTCGCCCGGCGGGCCGACCGGGTCTTCTGCCTCGAGGCCGGGGACCGGGGGCCCCGGCCGGCCCGTAGCCTCCCCCCGGGCGGGGACCAGACCACGCTGGAGGTGTTCGGGTGGGCCGCTCCTTCGAAAGCGTGAGGATGGGGGTGAAGGACCTCTCCGGCCGCTGGCTCCGGGCCCGGCGGGCCCTCCGGAAGGAGGACCAGGTCTACGCCGAGCGGCTCGCGGACATGGCCAAGCGGCACGCGAGCGAGGGCTTCGATGCCTTCGACGACCCGCTCGAGGCGGCGGTCTTCTCGGTGCTCGTCGAGGTCCTGAAGAGGCTGGACGGCGGCGGCCGCGATGTGGATCCTTGACTCCTCCCCCCGGGGCCCGGGGGGCCGGGCCGTGGCCTGGGGGTGCCGGGGCGAGGGGAAGCGCGAGCTTACCGCCGTCCCCTCCTTCCTCCTCCACCTGCCCGACCCCCACGCGCACCGCGATCTGCTGGAGGGCCTCGCGGACCGGTACCAGGTCGGGGAATGCCGGTTCTCCACGGTGTACGGCCCGCTCGACGGCTACCGGGTCGCGGCCGGCCGGGAGGTGGCGGAGAGAATCGAGGCACAGACCCGCTGCGCCGCCGACCTCTACAACGTCGATGTCCGGCTCGACCAGCGGGCCATGGCCGAGGCGGGCCTCGTCCCCTGCAGCTACCCCGGCGAGTCCCGGTTCGCCCTCGACTTCCCCGTGCCCCTCCAGGTGGCGGAGCTCGAGGCCCTCGGGAACCCCTGCCGGCCCGGCCTGCCCCGGATCGAGGTGCGGGCCGGGGGGCGGCGGGAGGTCATCGAGGGGCCCGAGCGGGTCCTCCTCGAGGACCTGTTCTCGCTCATCGGCTCGCTCGACCCCGACGTGATACTCGCGCCCTGCGCCGATATCTGGATCCCCCGGATTATCAGCCGGGCCCGGGAGCTCGGCATCGGGCAGACCCTGAGCCGGTCCGGCCGGTTCCGGTCCCTCGCCGGGAAGTCCTACTGGAGCTACGGCCGGGTGTACCACAAGGACGCCGCACTCGTCCCCGAGGGGAGGGTGCTCGTCGATACCGACCGGTCCTTCGTCTTCCGGGAAGGGGGGCTCCCCGGCGTCCTCATGGCCTCCCGGCTCTCGGGCCTCCCCCCGAACCTCACCGCCCGGTTCACGCCGGGGACCCTGATCTCCTCGTACGAGGTGTACGAGGCTCTCCGGCGGGGGATCGCCGTCCCCTTCCGGAAGCGGGACGCCGAGGTGGCGAGGGGTTTTGCCGAGCTCGCCTCCTGCGACAAGGGCGGGATGATCTTCCAGCCGCACCCCGGGGTGTACACCGGCGTGCACGAGCTGGATTTCACCTCCCTCTACCCGGCCATCATCGTGAAGTTCAACCTGTCGCCCGAGGTGCCCGACGGGAAAGGGCAGGATGGCTTCCTCGCCTCGGTGCTCGCGCCGCTCCTCGACATGCGCATCCGGTCCAAGCAGCTGAAGAAGGCCTCGCCGTCGTACGCGGGGGTGGACTCGGTCCTCAAGTGGATGCTCGTCACCTGCTTCGGGTACACCGGTTACAAGAACGCCAAGTTCGGCCGGATCGAGGTGCACGAGGGGATCACTTCCCGCTCCCGGGAGATCCTCCTTTCCACGAAGGAGATCGCCGAGGACATGGGCCTCACCGTCATCCACGGGATGGTGGACTGCGTCTGGGTGCAGGGCGGGGGAGTCGCGGAGTTCAAGGAGCGGGTCGAGGCGGCCATCGGCATCCCGAGCGAGCTCGACACCTACCGCTGGATCACCTTCCTCCCGCTCGCCGACGGGCACGGGGCCTACAACCGGTACTACGGCCGGATGGCGGGCGGGGAGATGAAGGTGCGGGGGATCGCGGCCCGTCGGGGCGATACCCCGGCTTACCTCCGGCGGATGCAGGAGGAGATGCTCGGGGTGATGGGCGGGGCGGAGGACCTCGCGGATCTCCGGCGGCTCGACCCGGAGATCCGCCGGATCCACCTGCGGTACGCCGACGGCCTCGCCCGGGCCGACCCGAAGGAGATGGTCGTGCGCCGGCGGGTGAGCCGGCTCTCGTACAGCCGGAGGTCGCCCGAGGCCTCGGCCGTCGCCGCTCTCCAGGCCGCCGGGGTCCCCCTCGCCCCGGGCATGGAGATCGGCTACGTGGTGACGGACGCCTCCCGCTGGCTCGTGGACGTGGAGGGGGAGGCAGGGGGATTTGACCGCGGCTACTATGCCCACCTCCTCGAGAAGGCCTGGGACGAGGTGGCCTTCACCCTGGACCGGGCCCTCGCACAGGACCATGCAGCCGATGAGGGGAAAGGATTAGCAGGAGGAGGGGAAAAAACTCATGAGGAGCGGACAGGATGGGGGGTGTGTACCGGGACCGGAGCCAGGGGCTGACCATGCTCGAGCTCCTCGTCCTCGTGGCCATCGTTGCCGGCGGGGTCTCCCTCGGGTTCTTCTCTCTGAGCATGGGTGCAAGAAGCCCGGGCGGGGTCATCCCCGGCTCCTTCCAGGCGATGGGGAGGACGCTCGTTGTCGCCGGCGGGGTGTACGGCTACCCGGCCGGTGACGGGACCGCGGGCGGGATACCGGCGGCCTTTCCCCCGGACACCCGGCCGGGCATCGATGCCATCTCGGTGCCGGTCCAGCTCCTCGTGGGGTCGGACCCCCTCGACATGGGCTCGGTCGTGGTGACCGTCAGGTCCGGCGAGGGGATGGCGACCCTGCCCCGGGACGACCACCGGCCCATCGGGCGTCCGGCCTGGACCGTGGCCGACAAATCCGGGGTGCTGCCGTTCCACGACGCCGACCGGGACGACCTCCTCGAGCCGGGGGAGACCTTCCGGATCCTTGTCCTGCCCCCGGAACCGCTCACGCCGGGGGAGCATGTCACCATGAGCATCGCGCCTCCCCGTGCATTCCCTCTGGTCGTCGACCGGGACATCCCCGCCCGGCTGAACCCGGTCACCGCCCTCTCCTTCTAGGATTCCCTCCCGGTTCCCCGGCCCTGCCTACTTCGCCGCCGGGTCGATCTGCATGATCCCGAAGACGTTCCCCTCGGGGTCCCGGCAGATCGCGGTCCATCCCACGCCGGGGACCGCCATCTTCGGGGAAAGGACCTTTCCGCCGATCTTTGCCACCTTCTCCATGGTCTCGTCGGCAGATGCGACGCTCACGGTGTTCCGGGTCCCCTCACGGGGATCCCGCCGGGCGATGGCGCCGTGGATGCCCTGCTCGCTCTCGGGGCCCGCGTTCACGAGCCAGTACTCGACCGGGCCTCCCCAGCTCTTGATCTCCCAGCCGAAGAGCCTGCGGTAGAACTCAGCGAGGCGTTCCGGGTCTTGCGACGGTATCTCGAAGTGAATCACCTTTGGCATGCACATCTCTCCGATGAACCCGGGGTGGGAACCGTGCCTGATAAGGCTTCCGCCTGCGTGCCGGGAATGGCACGCCGTCGGAACGCTCTGAGACCGCGGGTGACGGGGGAGCTGGCAAGGGTAATCCGGGGCCGTTACGGGCCCCGCCGGGGAGAAAATATTTCACCGACCCGGGTGCAGCTCTCTGTAAAACCCGTACCACGGGTGACCAAGATGGTAAACCTCTTCAAGGGGGGTGAGTCCCCCTGGATAAGGAAGGGCTTTGACCTCCTCATGATGAAGAAGGAGAGCGAGGCGCTCGAGACCTTCGCGCACGGGCTCGAGAAGGAGCCCAAGGCCCCCCTCGGCTGGCTCGGGAGGGGCATCGCCCTCTCCCAGCTGGGGGACGACCGGAAGGCGATGGAGTTCTTTGACTACGCGCTTTCGCTCGCCCCCGGGATGGCCCGGGGCTGGTTCCGGAAGGGCATCTCCCTCGCCCGGCTCGGGAAGCACGACCAGGCCCTCTCCTGCTTCGAGCGGGTGATACGGCTCGATCCGCGGGACGCCATGGCCTGGTACCAGAAGGGCCTCTCCCTCGAGGAACTGGAGCGGTCCCGGGACGCCTTCGACTGCTACGAGCAGGCGCTCCGGTTCTCCGACGCGGCCGAGATCCGTGCACGCCGGGACTCGGTCCTCGCGTTCATCAGGTCCGAGAACCGCTGAAACGCCCTCACCTCCGGGCGGGGCCGGGCGGGAGTCCGGCCCCCACCCCTCATCCCACCCCTTTTTCGAAGACTCTGACGCCTAACCGGGGGCATTCCGGTTCTTCGCGAACCGGATAACACCGAGGAGGATGGACGCGACCGCGATGAGCGAGATGATGATGATTGCCCAGACTACCAGGTCGAAGTGGTCCCTCACGATCGGGATGTTGCCGAACAGGTACCCCCCGAGCAGGAAGGCGAGGATCCAGGCGATCCCTCCCGTGATGTTGAAGTAGAGGAACCTCGGGTAGCTCATCCGGCCCACCCCTGCCATGAAGGGGGCGAAGGTCCGGATGTAGGGGACGAACCTCGCGATGACGATGGTCTTCCCCCCGTACTGCTCGTAGAACCGGTTCGTCATGTCGAAGTACTCCTTCTTGAAGAACCGGGGGAACCTGCAGTGGAGCTCGTCGAGGCCGCAGTACTTCCCGATCCAGTAGTTCACCGAGTCGCCGGCGATGGCCGCGACCGAGAGGAGGACGGCGAGGGTGACGAGGTCGAGGAGCCCCGAGGCGGCGAGGGTCCCCGTGACAAAGAGGAGGGAGTCACCGGGGAGGAACGGGGTGACGACGAGCCCGGTCTCGATGAAGATGATGAGGAACAGGATCAGGTAGACCCAGAGGCCGTAGGAGGCGACGAGGGAAGTGATGTGGGCGTCTATGTGGAGCACGAATTCCAGGAGATCGGGTATCATCGGCGCTCACCGGTAGGGTGGCAGACTATAAATGCCTTCATGCATCGCCGCCGGCGGGCCGGAAGGAGCCTTCGGTATGGATGCAGGGCTATCAGAAAAAGGGTGATGAGATAATTGGGGAGATTAGAAGCGGGGCTTCCTGTGCTTGGGAAGGCACTCGCGGCAATAGACGGGCCTTCCTTCGGTTGGCTTGAAGGGGACCTCGCACTCTTTTCCACAGTCCGAACAGATGGTTTTTGTCATTTCCCTGGGCCCAAAGGATCTGGGGCCTCTCATTCTTCTGTCTTCCATTGTTTTGCCTGTGCAGTCTTATCGAAAACTGCACTTAAATGTGGGGAAAGTAAATATATAGTCTTTTCCCGTGGCTTTTCCCCCGCCGTTCAGCCGGCGGGCAGATCGGCCGCTGCCGGGTCCCCGGTTTTTGACCGCGCCGCTTCCGGCCCCGCTTCCCTCATGCCGCCGACAGGGCTGCCTGCGGGTTACCGGAGGATGCCGGGGCCGGTCTCCATGGCCCCGTGCAAGAACAGGGTGGCAAACGCCGCCCCGGAAGACCGATCAGGTCTTTTTTACAGAAAAGCTCTTGTCGTACCGCTGGGCCTTCTCTGAACCCCTCATGCAGAAGAAACCATACTTGAGCCCGAGATCGGCCTTCACGGGGCAACCGCCGCAGAGGCAGTTGACCTCGGTGGTGATGTGCCCGAAGCTCTTCCCGGTTCCGCAGAAGAAGCTCTCCCCCGTCGCCCGTGCGGCACCCGTGTAGGTCGGGCATTGTGCACACATGCACTTTGCCATCTCCGCCCGCAGCGCTCTGGTCCCTTCCTGGGGAGGCATCTTCGCCATGTCGTGATTGCTCTGCTCGAATTTGTCCATCTGAAGGCACCATTCTCCCGTGAATTCAGCGGATTATTTAACCATTGCGTGGAATTGCAAAAAATGAAAACCCCGGCACGCGGTCCTTTCCCCATCCCTTCCCGCCGCGACGAGGAAACGGGCACCGGTCAGTCGTCGAGCGGCCGGAAGACCCCTTTCTTCAGGATGCTGATCCGGCACTCCGGGCAGCGCCAGGTATCCGGGAGCTTCTCGAAGGGGGTGCCCGGGGGGATCTTCTGGGTCGGGTCGCCCTTCGCAGGGTCGTAAATATAGGCACATTCGAGGCACTGGTAGCGGCGCATGGCTGGTTCCCGGAACACATGGGACGGGGAATTTTATGAAGGTAGCGGCACGGAAACCGGGGGCTGGGCCCTCCTCCGACCGGCACGACGGGAATTATACTTCCTGAAATATATAGGAATCCTTATATAGAAACAGATGATATTCCCGATCATGAAGAGCCTGCCTGCCCTGTCCCTGCCCGTCCTCGCGCTTGCCCTCGGGCCAGTACCGGCAGCGGCAGCGGAGGCAGGCACCTCGCTCCCGGGGGACCTCCTCTCGACGGCGCTTTCGAACCTCGCCGTCGCGGCGGCGGCCATCCTGATCTGCATCGGCGGGCTCTACGCCTATGCGAGCCTGGCCCGGTTCGCCCCGTACCACTCCTGGATCTACCTCTACCTCGTGAGCCTCGCAGGGATGACCTGGGCACTCTTCCTCCTCGTAAGCGGCGCATCCGTCGCCGACGCGATCTTCGTCCTC
>DATJPK010000157.1:0-11274 GCA_035506435.1 Methanomicrobiales archaeon | reverse complement strand
CTTTGCTTCTACTACTGCCAGAATTTTCATTCCTGCACGGTCCACAGGATCTCACGACCCTGCTTCGATCCATGCAGGACGCCTCCCTACGAGATCACCTTTCGGTGCTCCGTGGTCTCTGTAGTAGGCTTGAGCCCCGTCCATTTTCAGTGCCCTAAACCTCGACTGGTAAGCTGTTACGCACTTTTTAAAGGATAGCTGCTTCTGAGCTCACCTCCCAGTTGTTTTTGGCCTAGGACGCCTTTCAGTGTTGACACTGAGCCTACATTCCGGGACATCAACCACGGTCTGGGTTGTCTCCCTTACGCATTGCAAGCTTACCCCGCAATGCGGACTGCCGGCCTTCTACGATGACGGGGAATTCGGAGTTTGACAGGGGGGTGAGGGGTTTCCCCCCCAGCTCCCCCAATCAGTGCTCTACCTCACCGTCTATCTCCAGCCAGGTCATACTGCGATATGTTTCGGGAGGAACCAGCTGTTTCCCAGTTCGATGAATCTTTCACTCCTATACGCAGGTCACGCGAATGATTTGCATATCAATACCGTTTGCGGTCCTCCACGCCACTTTCGTGACGCTTCAACCTGCCCACGCATAGATCACTAGGTTCCGGGTCCTGTCCTGCTGACTCCGCGCACGTTTGATACGCCGTCCCATGCCCTTGCGGGCTACGGACCTGTTGCTTTCGCTCCGGCTCCCCCTCGTCGGGTTAACCTTGCCAGCAGAACAAACTCTCTGGCCCGTTCTTCAAAACGTATGTTACGACATCGGCACCTCTGCTCGTACACCCACCTCGCGATGGTTTCCTTCGCAGAGGAGATCCTTTCACGCCGTAACCCACCATCGCCTGCCAGTTTCAGGCTCTTTTGACCTCCTTTCCAGGGATGCTTTTCAGCTTTCGCTCACGCTACTATTGCGCTATCGGTTTCGAGGTGTATTTAGTTTTGGAGGTTAGTGACCCCCGGCTTCCCGCGAGAATTCCAACCCGCGGTACTCAAGACACCGCCCGGGAAGTCCGATCGTACGCGTACGGGACTATCACCCTCTCTGGTGTGACGTTCCAGACAACTTCCGCTTAGATCGGACAACCGTTACGGCGGGCTTACAACACCACATCTCCCTTGCGGGATTCGGTTTGAACTCAGTCGCTTTCGATCGCCTTTACTCACGACATCCCAATTGGTTTCTTCTCCAGCCCCTACTAAGATGTTTCAATTCGGGGCGTTCCCAATCCTTACGGATCGACACCGAAGTGTCAGGAGTCCTATTAGGGCATCTCCGGATCAAAGGCTCCATGCACCTTCCCGGAGCATTTCGCTGCTTGGCACGCCCTTCATCGGCACTCGAACCGAACCATTCCCTGGCAGGCATAGCCACCAGTAACCGCCGAACCCATATAACGTCCCAGATCGCACACCTGTGCACGGCCTTCATCTGGTCGGTGACCATCTGCCCTTCCCTGAAGACTCGCATCTCCAGGTGCACTAAATGGACTCAGGGGGATTTGAACCCCCGGCCTCGGCCTCGCAAAGGCCGCGCTCTTCCAACTGAGCTATGAGCCCGTGTCGGCACCGGCAATTGTACGGTCCCTCTGACAACCGCGTTCCCGTCGTTAGGAGGTGATCCAGCCGCAGATTCCCCTACGGCTACCTTGTTACGACTTAACCCCCCTTGCGAAACCTAGATTCGGATGCGGCAAAGACCACAGCCTCATCAAGACCTCACTCGGGTGGTTTGACGGGCGGTGTGTGCAAGGAGCAGGGACATATTCACCGCGCCATTTTGAGACGCGATTACTACGGATTCCACCTTCATGTGGGCGAGTTGCAGCCCACAATCCGAACCAGGGACAGGTTTAGGGGATTGCCTTCACCTCTCGGTGTCGATACCCATTGTCCTGCCCATTGTAGCCCGCGTGTAGCCCGGGTAATTCGGGGCATGCTGACCTACCGTTGCCCATTCCTTCCTCCTCTTTAGCAGAGGCGGTCCCAACAGTGTCCCCATCATCCCGGAGGACATGCTGGCAACTGTTGGCGTGGGTCTCGCTCGTTGCCTGACTTAACAGGATGCTTCACAGTACGAACTGACGACGGCCATGCACCTCCTCTCAGCTGGTCAAGCAAAGTCTTCAGCCTGGCTATCACTCCGCTGTCTTACCCGGTGAGCTTCCCGGCGTTGAGTCCAATTAAACCGCAGGCTCCACCCGTTGTGGTGCTCCCCCGCCAATTCCTTTAAGTTTCAGCCTTGCGACCGTACTTCCCAGGCGGCACGTTTCACGGTTTCCCTTCGGCACCTCGGTAACTCGTAGTCACCGATACACCTAACGCGCATCGTTTACAGCTGGGACTACCCGGGTATCTAATCCGGTTTGCTCCCCCAGCTTTCGTCCCTCACCGTCGGAGTCGTTCTGGTGAGACGCCTTCGCCACAGGTGGTCCCCCAAGGATTACAGGATTTCACTCCTACCCCTAGAGTACCTCTCACCTCCCCCGATCCCTAGATTGCCAGTATCCCCCGAACGCCCAACGGTTGAGCCGTTGGATTTCCCGGGAGACTTAACAACCCGGCTACGGACGCTTTAAGCCCAGTAATAGTGGCCACCACTCGAGCCGCCGGTATTACCGCGGCGGCTGGCACCGGTCTTGCCCGGCCCTTTCTCCAGATGCGTTTTAAACACCTGAACAGCCTGCGTGTACAGGCACTCGGGGTCCCCTTATCACGGTTTCCCGCATTGTAAAGTTTTCGCGCCTGCTGCGCCCCGTAGGGCCTGGATTCATGTCTCAGAATCCATCTCCGGGCTCTTGCTCCCACAACCCGTACCGATGATCGGCTTGTTGGGCCGTTACCCCAACAACAACCTAATCGGCCGCAGACCCATCCTAGGGCGCCGGAGCTTTGGGTTACAGGGCATTCCAGCCTCCGTAGCCTATGGAGTATTATCCCCAGTTTCCCGGGGTTATCCTCCACCCTAGGTCAGGTTATCCACGTGTTACTGAGCAGTTCGCCGAGGGCTTTACCCCTCTCGACTTGCATGGCTTAGTCGAACCCCGATAGCAGTGACCTCTGGCAGGATCAACCAGAATTGACGATCAGAAACTTGCACACTATTACAAACTCGATGGAGAACTTGCGGTTATCAGAGAGATGTCCGCATTGCCAATGCCAACGTCAGAACCAACCTCCGGACCACCGGGGTCATTGGCTCTCCATCGAACATGAGGATCATATCATGGGAGTTGATGGTATTTAGGTGTTTCGAGGGACATGGACCGGGATGGCCGACGGAACTTTCATGGTTTAAAAGTTCCCGGAGAGGATGCCCCCAGGGGCACCCTTTATCCCCGGTCCGTCCCCCATGACCCTATGTAGGTGGTTGTGTCGGGATATATACCTTGCGGCCGACGGTAAAAGCGGGGAAAATCCGGGGCTGCACCCGGTTCAGTTCCGGGGGGGGGATGGCCGGCGGGCCGGGAGAAATCAGGTGTCACGTCGGGCGCGCAGGCTTTATTCTTCACACCGGTACTCGATGTGGTCCCCCATGTGTTCAGAACCCCAGTCGCAGAGGTCGTCGAGGATCGGGATGAGGGATTGTCCCATTTCCGTGAGCGAATACTCCACCTTCGGGGGAACCTGCGGGTAGACCTTCCTGTTCACGAGACCATCTCTCTCCAGTTCGCGGAGCTCCTTGGTGAGCATCCTCTGGGTGATCCGGGGCTGCACCCTGCTTACGATCTGGCTGAACCGCAACGTCCCGTCCTTGAGCTGGTAGATGATCAGCGGCTTCCATTTGCCCCCGATAACGTCCAGGGTCGCCTCGATGGGCCAGCTGTACTTGTGTTTCTTAGATCGGGGTGTCATTAGTATCAACTATGTCTGTATATCACAAAGTTGTTTGTATATCATATAAATATCTTAGGTTCTTAATGTATACCATGTTGCATCAGGCGATGAAGCAGGAGGAAGGAGGATGCAATACAGGAAATCAGGGACGAACGACAGGAGATAATGGCAATGATCGCTGAACTCATCGGATGGGACAGCTTCTTCTTCATGGTCGGGTCGTCTGCAGCCGGCCTCATCGGGCTGACGTTCATCGTCCTGACGCTCCTTGCCGAGAGGCCCTTCAAGGGCGCGGCGGAGGCAGGGGCCGCATTCTTGACGCCGACCATCGTTCATTTCGGAGTTACTTTGCTTGTCTCGGCGGTTCTCCTTGCTCCATGGCAAACGATCGGCATACCTGCAACACTGCTGGGCATCATCGGCCTTATGGGAATGGTGTACGTCGGGATCATACCCCTCCGCATACGAAGGCAAAAAATATACAATCCCGAGATGGAGGACTGGCTGTTCCATGTTGTGCTGCCATTGGCCGCCTACGCTGGACTTGCATGGTCTTCCTTCATGGTCTCCTCTCAATTGCCTGAGTCGCTGTTCGGTGTCGGGGCCGCCACGCTGCTCCTGCTCTTCATAGCGATTCACAATGCCTGGGACAATGTCGCATACCATGTATTTACCGTTCGCAATGAAGCGCAAAGGGAGAAGGCCCCATGAAAAGGGTAAATGTTATACCGCAACAGGGAATCTTCCCGAGAGGGGAGAAAATAGCGAGTGACCATTTCATCGGGACCGCGTGGCTTTACATGCTGGTTCCTGCCGATGACATCTTTCATTGCCCGACAGGGAATGTCACCTTCGAACCGGGCGCACGAAACAACTGGCACAGACATCCGGGCGGCCAGATCCTGCTCGTTACCGGCGGTAAGGGATACTGCCAGGACGAAGGCGAGCCGGTCCGGGTACTTCATGCGGGGGACGTGGCTACGGTCCGCCCGGGCGTGAAGCACTGGCACGGAGCCGCTCCGGACAGCTGGTTTACCCACATCGCGATAAGTACCAATGCACAGCAGGGGGACGCCGCGTGGCTGGAACCCGTGACTGACGAAGAATATGCCGCAATCGACCAGGGATTGCGAAACGAGCCTGAGGGAACTTAGATGGTGGTGAAGAACATGAAGATAAAGGATTCAAAATGCATGGTCGCGTATTTTTCGCGCCCGGGGAACAACTATGTCGGCGGAAGGATCGTGAACCTGCCTGTCGGCAACACGGAAGTAGTAGCAAAGATGATCCAGGGAATGACGGCAGGCGACCTGTTCCGCATCGAACCGGTGAACCCGTATCCCGAGGATTATACGGAAACCACCGAGGTGGCACGGGAGGAACTGCGCACGAATGCCAGGCCGAAGCTTGTCGGCCATCTGGAAACCCTGGCATCCTATGATGTCATTTTCCTCGGCTATCCCAACTGGTGGGGAACGATGCCTATGCCGGTGCTCACCTTTCTGGAGGCATATGATTTCTCGGGAAAAACCATCGTTCCGTTCTGCACGCACGAGGGAAGCGGCCTGGGGCGAAGCGTCACGGATATCAGAACGAAGTGCCCGCGGTCAACCATCCTGGACGGTCTTGCTATCCGGGGCGGCGACGTGAAAAGTGCGCAGGATGAGGTATCCGCGTGGCTGCGTGAGATCGGGATGAAGACGCAGGCTTCACGATTCGGTCTCCTCTGAAAATGCCGTGGATTATACATTGTGTGGACAAACGGTGAAGGATAATGTTATACAGGAAAATTCCCAAGACGGGCGACGAGCTTTCCATCCTTGGTTTCGGGTGCATGCGTCTTGCCGTGAAGGCGGACGGCTCCATCGATGAAGAACGGGCCACGAAGCAGGTACGGTATGCCATCGATCACGGGATAAACTATGTCGATACGGCCTGGCCCTATCACCTGGGACAGAGCGAGCCTTTCCTGGGCCGCGCTCTTGCCGATGGATACCGTGAGAAGGTCAGACTCGCCACAAAACTCCCTTCCTGGCTCATAGAGAGCCGGGAGGACATGGACGGGTACCTGCATGCCCAGCTGGAGAAACTGAACACAGATCACATCGACTATTACCTCGTCCATGCCCTCGTCGGCGACCTCTGGGACAAGGTTGAAAACCTGGGTGTGGCTGATTTCCTTGATAGGGCCAGGGCAGACGGCCGCATCGGGAACGCGGGTTTTTCCTTCCACGGCGCGGGTGATGATTTCATGCGGATAGTGGACGCCTATCCCTGGGACTTCTGCCAGATCCAGTACAACTTCCTCGACGAACAGAACCAGGCAGGGACCAGGGGCCTGAAATACGCCGCCTCCCGGGGGCTTGGGGTCATCATCATGGAGCCACTCCGGGGAGGGAACCTCACGAAAACCATGCCTCCCGCGATTCAGGAGATCTGGGACGAAGCCCCGACGAAGAGGACTCCTGCAGAATGGGCTCTCCGCTGGGTATGGAACCATCCCGAGGTCACGGTCGTCCTCTCCGGGATGAACGACGAGATGCATATCCGGGAGAACCTCAGGGTGGCAGGGGAAGCATACCCGAATTCGCTGACGAAGGCGGAACTGCAGCTCGTTCAAAGGGTGGAGAAGAAGTACCGCGAACTGATGAAGGTGGCCTGCACCGGCTGCAGGTACTGCATGCCCTGCCCATCGGGGGTGAATATTCCCCTCTGTTTCGAGGAGTACAACAACCTGCACCTGGTCGACAATCCCGAGGGGGAAAAATTCATGTATGCGGCCCGGCTGGGCGGTGCCGTCGCCCTCGGGGAGCCGGAATTTGCCTCCCTGTGTGTGCAGTGCGGAGAGTGTGTTGAAAAATGCCCCCAGCACCTCGATATCCCGACCATCCTCGAATCAGTCGTGGAAGAACTCGAAGGACCTGACCTGGAGAAGCGGGTCGCGATGGCGAAGGAGGCGTTCAAAAAGACTTAGGAGCAGGGAAGATTCGAAGGAGCGTGGGTGCCGGATCCCCCTCACTCCGCCTCCTTCTTCCGCTTCTTCCTCTTCCCCCCGTCTTCCGGCACGCTCCCCGGTGCCTCCTCCGGCGTCGTCCCCTCCACCTTCTCCTGCATCCCCTCCGGAACCTTCCGGATGAACACTTCCTCGAAGAACGTCTCCTGCGATATTTCCAGTTTCCCGTCGAGGTTCAGGAATAAAAGGGGGATATACACGTCCGCGATCCGCCGGTCCAGAGTCTGGCAGAGCTCCCCGAGGGTGATTTGCTCCTTCGAAGAACAGAGGTCCTCCCATCGTTTCCACACGTCGCCCGCGGTCTCCTGGTACCCCTCGTCGTGCGCGACCGAGACCACGTCCTCGGTCTCGGGGATGAATTCCGGGGTGACCGTGCGCGTCCTGCGGCGGCGGTGCTCCTCGCGCTCGGCTGTCCGGAGCATCCGTATGAGCTCGTAGAGGGTGACCGGCCGGGTGCGGAGGTTCTTCCGCTCTATGCGCCTGCGGATTTCCCGCTCGAGCCGCTCGATTGGGCCGAGGTATTCGTGGATGTCGAAGCCCTCGGGTTCCTCCTCGAAGAGATCTTCTTCTTCCGGGCCCTCCTCGGGCTCGACCAGGAACTCGGACTTCAGGCGCAGGAGGGTCGCTGCATAGAAGAGAGTCCTCCCCGAGATCCGGAGATCGAGCTGCCGGAGCCGGTCGAGCTCGCCGAGGAACCGGTCGGTTACCTCAAGGATGTCGATGTTCCAGGGGTCTATCTCCCCCCGCTCGGCGAGGCCGACCAGGATCTCGACCGGTTCCTCCTCCGGGGTCGTCACTCCGGAAGGGCCTGCCGGCGCCTCACCCACCGGCCTTCACCCCCGGTGACGTCCAGCCGTGACCTGCCGGAATCTCACCCACTGGCCTTCACCCCGGTGACGAGGGTGGACTTGTCCTCCCGGAGGGTAACACCCACGATCCGGTCGGCGCAGTCTATCATGGGCTTCCGGAGAGAGACGATGACGAACTGGGCGTTCGCGGCGAGCTCCCGGATCATGTTCGCGATCTGTTCGACGTTGTACCCGTCGAGGAACATGTCGACCTCGTCGAGGGCGTAGAAGGGCGCCGGGAGGTACTTCTGGATGGAGAAGATGAAGGCGAGGGTTGTGAGCGACTTCTCGCCGCCGGAGAGGGCCGAGAGGAGGTGGACCTTCTTGTCCCGGGGCTGGACGGCAAAGGTGAGCCCGCCCGCGAAGGGGTCCTCCTCGTTCTCGAGCACGAGGTGGCCGCTCCCCCGGGTAAGGCGGGCGAAGATCTCCCGGAAGTTCCCGTCGATTGCCGTGAACGCGGTCTGGAAGGCGCTGAACTTCATCTTCTCGTACTGCTCGATGCGCTCGAGGATGCTCGCCCGCTCCTTCGAGAGGACCTCCTTGCGCTCCTTCCGCTCCTTCGCCCTCGCCGTAGTCCGCTCGTACTCCTCGATGGCGAGCATGTTCACCGCGCCCATGCCCTCCACGCCCTTCTTTGCCTCGGCAAGGCCGTCCTCGATCTCTTTCAGGGAAAGCTCGGTCTCGATCCCCGCGGCCTGGACCCTGAGGCCTTCGAGGGCAGCCGTCAGGGCCGTTTCCTTCTCAACGAGGGCGGAGATCTGGAGCGTGACCTTCTCGATGGCCGCTTCCCGGTCAACCCGCTTTCGCTCGACGGTCCGGACCTTCTCGGTGAGGGAGTCGCGGGCAGAACGGAGATCGGCAAGCTCGCTCGAAAACGACGACAGGCGGGCGTCGAGGGACACGATGGTCTCCTTTGCCGTTGCGATCTCCTCCTTCGAAGCGGCGACGGTTCCCTCGATCTCCTTGTTCTTGGCGGCCACCCGGTCCTTATCGGCTGTAAGCTCCTCGACCCGCTTCGTGAAATAGGACCGCTCCTGCTGGACCCCCGCGATCTCCCCGTCCTTGTTCCGGAGCCGCTTCTCCACCTCGTCGGTCTCGGTGCGCAGCCGCTCCATCTCTGCTACGATCCCCGGGAGGGCATCGTCATCGAGGGTCTTCTTCAGCTCCTCGACCTCGGCCGCGACCCGGTTGATCTCACCGGTCATCCCGTCGAGCTCCACCTCGCAGGCGGCGAGCTCCTGCCCTCCGCCGCCGGTCTCCTCGTCGATCTTTCTCACGCCGGCGGCGGCCACTGCCCGCTCCTCGGTAAGGGCGTCGCGGCGCTTGCCATACTCCTCGGCAAGGATCCGGAACCGGGCCATCTCCTCGTCGAGGGTCGTCCGCCTCCCCCGGAGGGCGCCCGTCACCTCCTCGCCCTTTGCGATGGCCTGCTTCACCTCCTCGGCCTCGATGGCAAGCCCCTGGAGATCGGCCCGGAGCCTCGCGATGTCGTCGTCCGCGGCGATCCCGAAGCCCTTCACCTTCTTCAGGGACCCGCCGGTCATCGCCCCGCTCTCCTCGAGGAGTTCCCCTTCAAGGGTCACCATCCGGTACTTCCCGAGGAGCTTCCGTGCCCGGTCGAGGGTGTCCATTACGACGGTGCGCCCGAAGACGATCCGGAACGCGGGAGCGTACACGGGATCGTACTTGATCAGGTTCACGGCGTAGTCGATGACGCCCGGCCTTGCCTCGAGCGGCGGGAGGTTCACCTGCTTCAGGTTCTTCAGGGGCAGGAAGGTGAACCTGCCGAGCTTCTGTTCCTTGAGGAGGGTGATGGCATCAGCGGCGACCCTGTCGTTGTCCACGACAATGTTCCGGATCCGGCCGCCTGCAGCGACCGAGAGGGCGACGGCGTACTCCTGGTCGGCCTTCCCGAGCTCGCGGATGGTACCGTGAACCCCGTCGAGGCCCTTCACGACCTCGAGGCCCCGTTCCGTGCCCTCACCTGACCCCTGCTGCTGTGCCTCGAGCCGGGCCAGCTCCCGTTCCTTTGCCCGCCCCTCGGTCTCGAGCCGCTGGGACTCGGCACGGAGGGCGAAGAGCTTCCCCTCGGCGGCGGCGAGCTCCCGGTCGAGGCCCTGTTTCTCGGCCTCCCGGTCGGCAGTGGAGGTCCCGCACTCGGCGACCTGCCGGTCCTTCTCGGCCATCTCGGCCTCGGCTGCCTCCACCTCCCGCTGGAGCCGTTCCCGCTCGGAGGAGCGGCCCCGGGTCTTCTCGATGATGAGGTCCTTTTTATGGATGACCTCGGCCCTGGCCGCCTTCTTCTTCTCGACCTCCTCCATGAGCCCGAAGAGCCGGTCCCGGGAGCTCTCGGCGTTCGCCGTCCGGGACTTCACGTCCCGGTCCATGACATCGAACTTCCCCTTGAGGGTCCCCGCCTCCATCGCGAGGTTCGCCCGGTCGATGGAGAGGGTGCGGACCGACTGGGTGCACTCGGTCACCTTTGTTTCGGCCCGCTTCTGGTCGAGGTAGATCCGGTTGATCTCCTCCAGGTTCCCCTCCTTCTCCTTCCCCAGGCGCTCGATGGTCTGTTCCGCGAGGGTGATCTTCCCTTTCTCGGCCTCGAGGGTGGAGACGAGCCCGAGATACTCGGGGCCGCTCTTCTCGTTGATCTTGCCGTCGAGCTCCGCGACCTCCCCGTTCAGCTTCTCTATGGTCCCCGCGATGTCGGCGAGGGCCCCTTTCGCCTTCTCGAGGGCCTTCCCCTGGTCCCCGGCTGCCTCCCGCAGGGTGAGGAGCTCCTTCTCCTTCTCGCGGAGCTCGGCCGCCGACCGGCAGCCCTCGAAGTGGTGGATCTTATCGAGGAGGACCCGGTACTCCACCGCCCGGTCCCGCTCGGCCTCGAGTTCCGAGAGGCGGGTGTCGAGCTCGTGGAGCATCAGCTCCTCCCGGTCGATCCGCTCCCTCACCACCTCGAGCTCCCGGAGGGCGGCATCCTTCTTGGAGTCGAACTCGGCAACTCCCGCGATCTCGTCGAGGATCCTCCGGCGCTCGGTGTCGGACATCTCCATGATCCGGGTGATGTCGCCCTGCATCACGACGTTGTACCCCTCGGGCTTGATCCCGACCTTTGCGAGGAACTCGGTGATGTCGGTCTGTTTGCAGAGCCGGTTGTTCAGGTAATTGTAGCTGTAGTAGCCGTGCGGTGTCCGCCGGATCCGGCGGCGGATGGTGGTGTTGTCCGAGAAGGTGATGGCGACCTCGGCGGTGTTCTTCCCCGAGTTCAGGTTGATGAGGTCCGTGAGCTTCTCGGCACGGAGGGTCCGTGAGCTGGAGAGGGCGAGGGAAAAGAGGATGGCGTCGATGATATTGGACTTCCCGGAGCCGTTCGGCCCCGAGATGACGGTGAAGTGTTCGAAGAAGGGGATGGTGGTCTTTCGCCCGAACGACTTGAAGTTATCTATCTCGATCTGGGTGATATGCAAGGCAGGCCCCGTGGTCTGTCGTTCCGGCTCCGGTACCGCCTATTTCTTGTCCTTGGAGTCTTCCTCCTCGACTGCGTAGATGAGGGCCGTGGATCCCTTCCCCTTCGACGGC
>DATJPK010000156.1:0-19145 GCA_035506435.1 Methanomicrobiales archaeon | reverse complement strand
GAAGGACACGACGAAGCCGAGCGAGGTGAGCTTCCGGTACGCCTTGTCCGGGTGGTTCACGAGGGCCCGGACCACCCCGAAGCCATCGGCCTCGGCGATGGAGAAGGCGAAGATGTTCACCCCCTCGTCCTCCATTGCCTTGGCGATGGCCGCGAGCCTCCCCGGCCGGTTCTCCGAGAAGACCGAGATCTGCTTGATGAAATAGTGTTCAGGCTCCATTACATCTTCCTCCTGTCGATGACCCGCTTTGCCTTCCCCTCGAACCGCGGGAGCGAGCCGGGCTCGGCGAGCTCCACGTCGGCATGCACCGAGAGGGCCGACTCGAGCCGCTTCTCTACCATCTCCTTCACCTTCATGAGCTCGGTGATCTTGTCGGAGAAGGACTCGGGCTTGAGCTCCACCCGCACGAGCAGGGTGTCGAGCTCGTGCTGCCGTTCCACCACGATCTGGAAGTGCTGCCCGACCTGGGGGATGCCCATGAGGGTGTGCTCGATCATGGACGGGAAGACATTGATCCCGCGGATGATGAGCATGTCGTCGACCCTCCCCGTGATGCGGCTGATCCTCGGGTGGGTCCTCCCGCAGGCGCAGACCTCGTGTGTCATGCTCGTGATGTCCCCGATCCGGTAGCGGATGATAGGGAGTGCCTCCTTCTTGAGGATGGTCATGGTGAGTTCGCCCTTCTCACCGTCGGCGACCTGCTCCCCGGTCTTCGGGTCCACGATCTCGGTGTAGGCGAAGTCCCCCCAGATGTGGATCCCGTTCTGCTCGGTGCACTCGGTGAAGAGGGGCCCCGAGAGCTCGCTCGTCCCGTAGATGTCGTATGCCTTGATCCCGAGCCAGTCCTGGATCCGGACCCGCATCTCGGCGGTCCAGGGTTCGGCTCCGAGGATCCCGACCCTCAGCTTCGTGTCCTTCTTTATGGAAACGCCCATCTTCTCAGCCACCTCGCCCATGTGGAGGAGGTACGAGGGGGTGCAGCAGATGGCCGTTGCCCCGAGGTCCTGCATGAGCTCGACCTGACGCTCGGTCCCGCCAACGGAGGTCGGGATGACCGTCGCGCCGATCCGCTCGGCCCCGTAGTGGAGCCCGAGGCCGCCCGTGAAGAGGCCGTACCCGTAGCTCACCTGGATAACGTCCTTCGTCCCGAGGCCGCACGAGGTGAGGGCGCGGGCGAGCGAGACGGTCCACTCCTCGAGGTCGTTCTCGGTGTAGCCCACGACCGTCGGCTTACCCGTCGTCCCCGAGGAGACGTGGTACCGCACGAGCTCCTCCTTCGTTGCCGTGAAGAGCTTGTCAGGGTAGTTGTCCCGGAGGTCCCGCTTGAACATGAACGGGAGCTTCGTCACGTCCCCGAGAGTCTTCACGTCGTCCGGGTGCACCTTCGCCTCCTCCATCCGCCGGTGGTAAAACGGCGAGAAGCTGTAAAGCCGGTACACGAGGGTCTTCAACAGCCGGTACTGGAGGCGCTCGAGCTCCTCCCTCTCCATCGTCTCGATCTTGGAATCCCAGTACATCAGAACAACACCCCTCTCCTGTCCACCACCCGCTTCGCCTTCCCCTCGAACCGCGGGAGCTTGCCGGGCTCGACGAGTTTCACGTCGGTCCGGATCCCGAGCGATTCGCGGAGGGCCGCCGCGATCTTCGACTGGACCCGGTGGAGGTCCTTCAGTTCGCCCGAGAAGGCAGCCCGGTTCAATTCCACCTCGATGGTCATCTCGTCCAGCTGGTGGATCCGGTCGAGGTAGACCATGAACTGCTCACCGACCTCAGGGAGGGAGAAGAGGGCATGCTCGATCTGGGAGGGGAAGACATTGATCCCCCGCACGACGAGCATGTCGTCGGACCTCCCCAGGATCCGGCTGATCTTCTGCCCCCGGCCGCAGGAACAGCCGTCCTCGTCCATGAGCGTGGCGATGTCCCCCGTCCGGTACCGGAGGAGGGGCATCGCCTCCTTCATGAGCGGGGTGATCACCATCTCGCCCTTCTCACCCGGGCCGAGGATCTCCCCCGTCGCAGGGTCGATGATCTCCACGAAATAGCTGTCGTGCCAGGGATGGAGCCCGTCCTTCTCGGGGCACTCCATCGCGACCCCCGGCCCGTACATCTCCGAGAGCCCGTACGAATCGAAGGCCGAGACCCCGAGCCTGCCCTCCAGCTCCCGCCGGGTCGCCTCCGACCAGGGCTCGGCCCCGAAGCAGCCGATCCTGAGGGTCTCGAGATCGGCGCCCGTCTCCTCCGCCACCTCGGAGAGGTGCATGGCATAGCTCGGGGTACAGTGGACGCCGTTCACCCCGAAGTCCCCGATCATCTCGATCTGCCGGCGGGTGTTTCCCGTCGCCGAGGGGACGACGGTGAGGCCCATGAGCTCGGCCCCGTAGTGGAACCCGAGCCCGCCGGTGAAGAGGCCGTAGTTCACCATGTTCTGGAAGACGTCGCCCTCGGAGAGGCCGACCATGGTAAGGTTCCTCGCGATGAGCCCTGCCCAGTTCGAGAGGTCCTTCCCCGTGTAGGCGACGACCGTGGGCTTCCCCGTGGTCCCCGACGTGGTGTGGATCCGCCGGACCTCCTTTTTCGGGACCGCGAGAAAGCCGAAGGGGTAGCCGCCTCTCAGGTCCTTTTTCGAGGTGAACGGGATCTTTTCGATGTCCGAAAGGGTCCTGATGTCGCCGGGTTCGATCGAGGCGTCGGCGAGGAGCCTCTGGTAGAACGGGACCTTTACCGCCTGGTTCACCGTCCACCGGAGCCTCCTCTCCTGGAGCGCCCTGAGATTCTTCCCCTTCAGGGTCTCCATCCGCTCGTCCCAGAACATCCGGTATCCCTGATAAGCGGTTGCATGGCATGCTATTTATGGTGCATGTTTTGGCACGGATTGTGTCGGAAGTCCGCCGGACGCCGGGCCAGGTAAGAAAAAGGAAGGGAACTTTAGATCTTCAGCGCAGCCTCGTACCGGCGGTTCACCGCGTCCCAGTTCACGATGTTCCAGAAGGATTCCACGAACTTCGCCCGGTCATTCCTGTAGTCCAGGTAATAGGCATGCTCCCAGACGTCGAGGACGAGGAGGATCGGGCTCCCCGGCGGGACGTTCACGTTGTGCTTCTCGATCTGGACGAGGAGGAGCCGGCCCGTCGTCCGGGAAAAGGTGAGGGCGGCCCAGCCGGAGCCCTCCACCGAGGTCGCCGTGGCCGTGAACTCCTTCCTGAACCGGGCGAAGGAACCGAAATCGGCATTGATGGCCTTCGCGAGGGCCCCTTTCGGCTCGCCGCCTCCGCCCTTTCCGGCAGGGGCAAGGTTCTCCCAGAATGCCGTGTGGAGCCGGTGGCCGCCCACGTGGAAGGAGAGCTCCTTCAAGGCCGCCTTCAGGTCGAGGTCTGATCCCTCCTTCCTGGCCTTGTCGAACTTCTCGAAGAGGGCGTTCGCCCCCGTGACGTACGCCTGGTGGTGCTTCTGGTAATGAAGGGTGAGCTGCGCCTCCGAGATGTACGGGGCGAGTGCCTTCAGGTCGTAGCCGAGCTCGGGCAAAGTGTAGGTTCCAGCCATGTCCTGTTCCTCCGAAACTGACGTTTTCCAGTGTTTATCCATTGACGTATTATGCTTTTGCAGGCGTGGCACGCAGCGGCCGACCCATTCCCTTAAGTCTCCGGAAGACCCCGGATCACCCATGCGACTCGTGGTCGCTCTCGGGGGGAATGCCATCCTCCGGCGGGGTGAAAAGGGAACGGCGGAGGAGCAGCTCGGGCACGTCCGGTACGCGGCACGGAACCTCACCGCCCTCGTGAAGGAGGGGCACCTCATCGCCATCACCCACGGGAACGGCCCCCAGGTAGGCGACATCCTCCTCAAGAACGAGTGCGCAAAGGACACCCTGCCCCGGATGCCCCTCGATATCTGCGGGGCCGAGAGCCAGGGGATGCTCGGGTACCTGATCCAGCAGAGCCTCGAGAATGCCCTCCGGGACGCGGGCATCGACCGGCGGGTGATCACCGTCGTGACCCAGACCGTCGTCGATCCCGATGATCCTGCATTTTCCAATCCGACCAAACCCATCGGGCCGTTCTACCAGGAGGCAGAGGCGAAACACCTCGAAGAAACCGAGGGATGGGCTGTCCATGCCGTCGAGGGAGGCATGTATCGCCGGGTGGTCCCGTCGCCTGCGCCGGTGAGGGTCGTCGAGGAGTCCTCCATCCGGATCCTCGTAGATGAGGGGTTCATCGTCATCGCCGCGGGCGGGGGAGGGATACCGGTGGTTGATGACGGGTCGGGGAACCTCTCCGGGGTCGAGGCGGTCATCGACAAGGACCTCACCGCCGAGCGCCTCGCGGCCCACATCGGGGCAGAGGTGCTCCTCATCCTCACCGACGTACACCAGGTGTACCTGAAGTTCGGCACGCCGTGCGCGGAACCGGTCCGCGAGGCCCGGGCATCCGAGGTCCGGAGATGGCTTGCAGAAGGACAGTTCCCCGGGGGATCGATGGGACCGAAGATGGAGGCCTGCGCCCGGTTCGTCGAGGAGGGGGGACAGGTGGCCATCGTTACATCCCTCGAGAAGGCAGTCGACGCGATGGAAGGAAGGGCGGGGACCCGGGTCCTGCCCTGAATTACCGCGATATCACGCAGGTCATGCAGTGGGCCCCGCCGTACCCGCCGGTGGCATTCGTGAGGATGGCGGTCGTCATCTCGAGGCCGTGGGCATAGACCTCCCTCTTGTGCGGGAAAAACTCGGACTCGCTCTTCAGGGCCCCGTAGTCATGCTCCGCCTGCGCAAGGAGCCTCCCGTACTTCGCCGGGTTTGCGCCGGCCTTCTCCTGGAGCCTTCTCAGCACGATGGGGGCAAGGACGCTCGCATCGGGAGTGATGCAGGCCCCGTCCTTCACGCAGAGGAAGTTCGTGCTGTAGCAGAGCTGTTCGAGGGTGCTGATCCCGATGAGGTCGAACCCCTTCCCCCTGAGATACTCCGGGAGGGTTCCCCCGCTGCCTGCCTTTTCATACCCGTCCCCTGACCGGTGGTACACGGTGACCTTCGATGCCCGGAGCAGGTCCGGGCTCCCCACCGCTACCCCTTCCTTCGGGATATTCATGTACGTATCGAGGTGCATGTTCACCATCGGGTCGCGGCCGTCGACGAGGGGATGCCGGGGCTCGCGGACCACCGCGACCTCGTCGAATCCCGCTCCCCCGGAGAGCAGGTCGCGGACCCCGTCAGGGTTCGTCCTCGACCCGCAGCCGACCAGGGCGAACTCGCCGGCGGGCATGAAGTCTCCTCCCTCAAACCGGCCATTCCCGACCCGGTGGACCGGTTCCACGCCGAGCGCGGCAAGGCCGAGGGAGGTGACCCCCACCTCCTCAGAGCGTTCGGGGGTCGCCATCCTCGCCATGCACATGCCCCGGTCGGTCGCCGCCTGCTGGTCGCGCATGAAGTAGAGGTTGTGGAGGGGGTTCCCGAGCCTGAGGTGACTCCCCCTGCCATGGCCGATGGCCGGGTTGAGGACCGCGATCCTGAAGAGGTGCTCGGGGTCCCGTTCCGGGAGGGAAACCGACGGCCCGGCACCCCCTTCGCCGAGGCGCCTTTGCGCGAGCGAGACGAGGCGGTCCCGGACCGGGCCCGGCCCCGCAGCCTCCTCCATGAGCGTGGTCTTCAGGTGGTGGACCCGGACCCCGAAGCTGTTGTGCAGGAGGTCACAGAGCTGCCGGTGCTCCCACCGGGCCTCGTGGTGGTTGAAAAACCGCTCGTACAGGTGGGCACCGGGGTCGAGGAGGGCAAAAAAGACCTCGATCCCGGGTTCGTGGACGAGGACGTGCCTGAGCTGGTCCCACTCGGCCCGGGCCCCCGGTTCCATGCATCAGGTGAGGGGCGTCCCGGTTGAAGAGGATTTCCACCGGACCGGCAAGAAACGATGAGTTAATGTGAACGGAAAAGCCATCTTTCTTCGCTGAAAAACCGGTTTCTGCAGGTAAAGAATGGTTTTACAGAAAGTCCCCTGGCTCACCGTGTCAGGGTACGGTGCGCACATCAAGTCCACCCCCACGACGCTCGTCATCCAGAGGAAGGGCGAGGAGAAGAATTACCCCCTGAGGGGCGTCCACCACCTGGTTATCGCCGGAGGCCACACCATCCATACCTCGGTCATCACGAACCTCCTGAAGGCGGGGGGCTCCATCAGTTTCCTCGACATGGACAGCACCCCGGTCGGCTTCCTCAGCCCCCCGCTCCGGCACCCCGACGAGGAGGTGAAGGCGGTCCAGAAGCTCGCCCAGCCCCACCGGTACGCCCTTGCCATCGCCACGGCGGCCACACGCGAGCGGATCGGCCGGATCGCCCGGCTCGGCGGGGAAACGGGGCGGGACATCCTGTACAAGGGGGAGCTCGAGTTCCTCGACAGTTCCCTGAAAGAGATGGAGTTCCTCGTGAAGCTGGAGGAGGTGCGGCGGCTCTTCTCCCTTGCGGGAGACATGTACTACGAGATCCTTTCCCGCACCCTGCCGCCCGACCTTGGCTTCCGGAGGAGGACCCGCCGCCCCCACCAGGACCCGGTGAATGCCATGCTCTCATTCGGGTACGCCATGCTCTTCTCCCAGTGCATGCGGGCGGTCCTCGGGGCGAACCTGGACCCCGACCTCGGGATGCTCCACGAGGGCACGGGGTCCTTTGTCTACGACCTGATCGAGCCCCTGAAGCCCCGCATGGTCGACGACGCGGTCTTTGCCATCGCGCGGAAGGGGCTCCTCGAGGGTGACTACGAGTTCGGCGACCGGCGCTGCCACCTCTCCGAGGGGCTCGTCGAGCGGCTCCTCGCCAGGCTGTACGGGACGGTGAAGAGCGACGAGATCGACGACATGGTTGTGCAGTTCCGGGAATCGCTCGTCACGGGCCGGCCTTTCTCACCCCGGGCGGCACCGGCGCCCGGACCTGAGCCGGAGCCCGGGCACTCCTGACCTTACTCCGTGGACCGGCGGATCGAGAAATCTGAATAGGCGACCGGGTCCCGGTCCCTGACCTCCAGGTTCCGGATGACGACCCGGGGGCAGCTGTAGAGCATAGAGACGAACTTTTCGAGGATGACCTCCTCGGCGGTGGCGGTGATCCTCACCCTCCCGTCGGAGAGGTTCATCACCTCGCCGAGGATCCCGAGATTACCGGCAACCCTCTTCACGCAGGCCCGGAACCCGACGCTCTGGACGCGGCCTGAGGCGTAGAGCTCGATGGTCTTCACGCAAGGCGCTCCTCGATGATCCGGAGGGCGACGTCCAGCTCGTAGAAGACCTCGTCACGGAGGCCTTCGTCCCGGATGTTCATGGCGGCATAGACCGCCATGCCGAGGATGTCCTTACTCCGTTCCTCGAAGCCGGCGTTATAGACGTTGAGGGCGAGGTCGCCGAGCACGTACGCCCGCCGGGAGAGGGGCCGGATTATGGCAGCCTCGTCGATGGCCGCCGAGAGCATCCGCTCGGCCATCTTCTCCTCCTTGCTCTCGGTAAAGATCCGGAAGAGGTCGATATAGTAGGCCGCCCGCTTCGCCCGGTCGGGGAGAGTGTTGATCTGGTGGGTGATGGAGGAGAGCTCGTTCAGCGGGTTCCGGCCCTCCTTGATCTTCTCGCGGAGCACGTGGAGGGAGGTGAAGACCGGGCTCACCTGGGCGTCGGCCCTGTCATAGCCGGTCTGGGACAGGAGCTGGGACCGGGACTCCTCGTCCTCGATCCGCATGGTGACCTCCTTGGCCTTGCGGCGGATGGCCTCGTCGCCCCGCTTGTGGTAGACCATGAGCATCACCTGCACGAGCCCCTTCTTGATCATCGTCGCGATGTAGGGGATGGAGATGGACTCCACCTCTGCCCGGGCCTCCTCGAGGAGCCGGAGGGCGTCGTCGGGATCCCCGTACTGCTCTGCGAGGGGGACGACGTCAAGGAGCATCGCCACCCGCTCGTACGTGGACGGGATGGCCGCGATGGCGTCGTAGATGGAGGCGAGGATCTCCTTTGCCTTCTCGCCCGTGATCACCATCGAGAGGATGGCGATGAGGGCATTCACGTACTCGGTCGGGTCCTCGATCTGCTTCACGAGGTCGAGGGCCGTCTCCAGGTTCTCCTCCTGGGTCTTTAACGTGTGGAGGGAGAGGATGGCAAAGACGATGTGCTTCCTGAGGAGCGAGCCCTTCTCGTCCTTCACCTGGTTGAGGAGGGCAATTGCCGCCTCCAGGCAGTCGCGGGCAAGGGCCTCGTCAACCCGGGCGAGCATCCCTGCGAGATCTGCGAGGATCCTGGCCCGCTCGTAGGGGTCGGTGAGGGCGGAGAGGTTGCTGTACACCTTCTTCAGGATGTCCGTGCCCTTCTCCCGCTCCTGGATGGAGTAGTATGAGTCGGCGAGGTTGCAGAGGCCCGCGAACTTCTTGTACGAGTCGGGGGTCTGCTCCAGGAGCCGGTGGATCAGGTCCAGCACGAGGGGCGAGATGTTCCCGCTCTGGAGCCGCTGGAGCACCGCTGCGACGATTTCATAGGGATCGGTGGACTCGAGGTCCTCCATCACGTCCCGGAAGTTCCCCGAGATCCGGTAGAACATCGCGTTCCGCTCGAGCCGGTCCTCGATGTTCAGGATAAACATCGTGAGCGGGATCAGGAACTCCTGCCGGTTCGCTGCCTGCGCGTATTCGAGGATGATGTCGATGAACTTCGAGATCTTGAGCGAGAGCTGGGACCTGTTCACGCTTTCGAGGAGGAGGGAGAGGGCCCGGTCGAAGGGCTCGATCTCGAACTTCAGGGCCTCGGGGGTGATGGGCGTGACCGCGTTCGTGAGCCGGATGCAGCCGACCCGGACGAGCCCCTCGATGATGGCCTCCCGCTGCTGCTGCTGGAGCGACGGGTCGTCCACCGTATGGGTGATCAGGTAGGCCTCGTCGAGTGCCTTCGGGGACTGGTGGTGGATCCCGTAGGTGATCATCCCCTTGATCACGCTGTCGATGGCGTAGAGCTTGAAGTCCCGCTCGAGGAGGGACCCCGTCCACTTCATCATCCGGTGCAGGAGGTCGAGGTCACCCTGTTCGACGGCGAGGAGGGTGGCCTGGTCGATGATGTGCCCGAGGGCCTCGGACCGGGGCCGCTGCTCCTTGATCTCGCAGGAGAGCCCGACGGCCCGCTGGAGGAGGTCCCGGTTCTTGTGGGCGACCCCGACCCGGGCGATCCCGATGACGATGGCCGACACGATCTGCTCCTTCTCTGCCCGGTTCGGGATCTGGTTCGCGAGAGAGAGGAGGGCAGAAGGGTCCTGGAACTCGATAAAGTTCCGTTCGATCAGGATCCGGATGCACTCCGGGATGATGACCCCCGGCGTCTGGTGGACGAGGGTGAGAGACTGGAGCGACGGGAGGTGGGCGATGATGTCCTCGAACTCGGCATCGGTGCAGAACTCGGTGACCGCCCGGGTGATCACGAAGTCCCGGGTGCCCGCGTCCATCGGCGAGAGGATTTTCTCCTTCAGGAGCTCCGTCTCGTCCCGGAAGATCCCATCCCTGAGGATCCGGACGCAGGTGTCCATGGCCACCTTGTTCCCGCTCTCGAGCGGCCCGCCGATGCGGGCGAAGATCTCGACCGCGTTCTGGAGGTTCCCCCGCTTGAGCAGGGTGTCGGCGACCGTCAGGTACTGGGGGAGGTAGGACTCCTCGGAGGTCTTTGCCACCATATCGAGGAGGGGGACGGTCTTCATGAGGAGGCTCACGTCCCCGGTCTTTTCCACGACCGAGCTCGACGACGAGATGATGTCCTTGATGGGCGTCCGGGAGGGGTCGGATATTTTCTCGTTGAACTCGAGGGCCCGCTCGAAGTACCACTTGTCCCCCGACGCCTCGGCCTTCTTCACGAGCTTGAGGACGATGCACTCCCGCGAAGCAGGGATCTTCTCGACCAGGTTCTGGAGGGTATAGTTGATCTGCTTCTTGTCCTTCATCCGGTTCAGCAGGTGCTCGATGAGGACCGAGAGGATCTCGTACTTCCTCGGGGCGGGGATCTCGCCCATGAGCTGCATGAAGCTGACCACGTCCTCGAGCTGCTTCCCGAGGGGCGATGACCAGCCCCGCTCGAGGATGTGGGAGACGCAGGTGATCCGCCGCTGCTTCTGCTTGATGATGATCGCGATCTTCACCGCCTCGCGGACCCCCTTGATGTCCCGCTGGAGGATCCCGATCATCCCGATGGCCTTTGCGATCTCGGAGTGGAGGATGGATCGCTTGGAGACGTCCCCGATGACGTCGATGAGCTGGAGCGAGGTATACAGGTGCCGGTCGTCCTCGGTCGAGACGCTCCAGACGATGATCATCGGGATGATGTCCATCATGATGCTCGACCGGTGCTTCCGGAAGGAGATCATGTGGATGGTGGACATCCCCCGTTCCATGAGCTGCCGGTCCTTCTGGGCGACGCCTGCCTCGATGAGTTCCTTGCTTACCACCGAGAATATCTTGGACTGGTAGTTCTTACGGTCGAGGCCGTGGCAGAGCTCGATGGTCTTCTGGAGCCACTTCTCGTTCCGGGAGGCGATGTAGGCCTTGATGGCCCGGTCGGCAACCTCCTGGATTTCGGCGAAGGGGAGGTCGCCTAAGAAGACCAGGAACTCGGGGGTCTCCTCCTTGAAAATGGCCTCCTTGATGGCCTCGTGGATAACGGCAAGGATGGCCCGGCGCTCCTTCCTCTTCTGGATGGTCCGGACATCTTCGAGGATGGCCCGGATGCCATCGAGATCTTTATGTAGGAGAGCCTGGTGGATCTTTTTCTTTATATGGGTCGTATTGGGGGCTGCGGGCACGGGGATCTCCTCAACACATGATATACCTTGATTTTATATATAATACTTGCGAACAAAAACTATCGGTTTAAGCAAATAAAAAACATATCCACACAAATTACAAAGGAAAAACAGTTTCCTGACCTTTTCATGAGTATTATAGACAAAAACGTGAATTTTGGAAAATGTTTTCCTCTTAAAACCTCATAAACAGCGTATTTATACCGAATATTTTATCAAAAGAAAGGATGGAGTTCATGGATCAGAAAAATAATTCACGATCAGGGCATCCCGGCCCGGGATTCCGTCCCCTTCACGGCATCCATGATCTCGGCAAGCAGGTCCTGCGCCACGTCCTTTTTCCGTGACTCGACCGTGATCCGGAGGAGGGGCTCGGTGCCCGATGCGCGGACGAGCGCCCAGGACTCGTCCCGGTTGAGGCGCATGCCGTCGGTGAGGTCGGGCTTTTCCGAAGTGTACCGGCGGACGAGGCCCGGGACGATGGCCCGGGGGTCGCTGACCCGGATTTTCTCCTTGATCAGGTGATACTTCGGGAGCGAGTCGGCCATCGCCGAGAGGGGTTCTCCCGAGGCGGCGACGAGGGAAACCACCGTTGCCGCGGTCATGGCCCCGTCCCGGCAGAACTGGTGGCCGGGATAGACGAGCCCGCCGTTCCCCTCGCCCCCCATGACGACGGGGGTGCCCTTCGCGATGAGCTCCATCATACGGCGGGCGACGTAGATGGAACCGACGGCGGTATAGTCCACGGTGCAGCCGGCATCGTGGGCCACATCCTCGACCATGCGCGAGGTGCTCACGGGCATCACGATCACTCCTTTCCTCTCCCGGCACATGGCCCGGGCGACGAGCGCGAACTCACGGTTTTCCTCGATAAACCGGCCCTTCTCATCCACGAACACGGTCCGGTCGGCATCCCCGTCGTGGGCAAGGCCCATCGCCGCCCGGGTCGCGGTCACCATCTGCAAAAGGGGCTCGAGGCCACCGGGGGAGGGCTCGGGTGCGCGGCCCGGGAAGGTACCGTCGGGCACCGCGTTCAGGGTGTGGACCCGGCACCCCATCCGGCCGAGGATCTCCGGGGTGGTACGGCACCCTGCCCCGGATCCCGGGTCGACCACGACGGTTATCCCGTTTCCCGTCCCGGCAGGGAACCGGGCCGGGACGGCGGCGAGGTATTCCTCGACGAGGTCAGGGGCGGGGAACTGCCTCCCGACCCGGTCCCACGGGGCAAGCTCGAACCGGTTCGAGAAGAGCCGGTCCTCGAGCAGGACCACCTCCTCGTCTCCCATCTCGGTCCCGTCGGTGTCGATGATCTTGATCCCGTTGTACTCCGGGGGGTTGTGCGAGGCGGTGACCATCGCCCCCCCCGCGAACCTCCCCCGGACGATGTACTGGAGGGCGGGCGTCGGGAGTACCCCGGTATCGACGACGTCGCACCCGGTGGCCATGAGCCCTGCCATGAGGCCGCTCGCCATGGCGGGACCGGATGTCCTCGTGTCCCGTCCCACGGCGATCTTCCCCTTTCGCATGGACCCGAGGGCAGCCCCGATCCTGAGCGCAAGGCCGGGGGTCATGTCCTCCCCGACGATACCACGCACGCCGTTCGTGCCGAAGAGCCGCTTCTTCACCCCCGCTCCGGCCATGCTTCACGCTCCCGTATCGGTCCCGGGGTCCCCGGGTTGGCCATCATCCTGGCGGCCCGCCGCCTCTCCGGGCACTTCCATGGGCTCCTCCGGAGGTTTGGCCGGCTCCGGGCTGCCCTCGGGTACCTCTTCCCCCGCTTCTCTCGCCCTGAGAACCCGCGCCGCCGACTCCGCGACGTTCCTCATCACGTGGGTGATCCGGTCCTCCACCGAGATCTCCTCGTCGATGTCCAGGCTCGTACCCTCGACTTCGAGGAGGAACTTCGCCACCTCGCTTGCCTCGAAGAGGATGTCGTCCAGCTCCTCGGCGGTGAAGAAGCCGCACATCGCCCCGTAGAAGAAGGTGGCCCCCGCCTTCTTCACCTTCCGCTTGAACGCGCTCCGCGCCTGGTTGACGGCCTGGGGGGTGTAGGTATCGGTCATGAACGGGACGAGCTCGGGAAGGTGCTCGCCGATGAAGGTCATCTCCGAGCCACCCGTGGTCTTGAAGTCGGCGCAGAGCCGGGCGATGGCCCATTCCCGGGCGGTGACATACGTCCGCTTCCGCAGGAAGGCGTTCACCTTGTCATAGGTCGCGCCGTCCACCTTCTTGAATTTCCGGTATTTCTGGGCATCCGCCTGCGCGTCGGGCCCGGCCTCTTCTCCAGGCATGCACTGTACTTGTAAACGGGTGCCCTTAATGAATCCCGCGGTCGGGCTTCCATAGAGCATCCCGCGGTTTATGGCCCCCCCGGAAAGGGGGTGGCCGGCCTCCCTGATCAGGTAGTAAACATATAAATGAGCAGGTACACCTGTACTGGATCAGGCATCCCGCCCCCCAGGGGCCAGGAGGAGTCCAATCCATGCTCAAGGGATCACCCCGGCGGCATCTCCGCCCCATCGTTCTCGCGTTCCTCGTCCTCGTATCGGGAGCGGGCCTGGCCCGCGGGGCTGATACCGGGGCCACCATCTACTCCACGGACTTCTCGTCGAACCCCGACTGGGTGACGAACAACCCCTACACGAACCACTGGGACGACGTCACGGGGATGTTCCACTACGAACTCAGGGATTCCACCAATACCTTCGTGTACAAGCGGGTCCCGTATAACAGCGGGTCGTTTGAAATATCCTACGACCTGTTCCCCCTGAGGACCGAGTACCAGTCCTCGTTCCGGTTCGGCCTCGGGAACCGGGACATGTATATCAACCAGGGGACCACCATCTTCTCTGAGTTCGAGAACGGGCCGTACGGGGACATCATGTGGCTCCGGGTCATCGACCAGCAGAACCAGAGGAGGGAGGTCTCCTCGTACAGCCAGTCCTACGGCGGCCCGTCAGTGCGGTTCGCCGACGGCATCCCCTACCACGTGGTCATCGGGTACGACCAGGAACACCGGACCGCGGGAATCGCGATTTCCTTCCTCTCGAACGGGAGCTCTCTCTGGGGCTACACCCTGTCGAGCGTCTCGAACCTCGGGTACATGGACCGGCTCTACATGTCGACCATCGGTGATTTCGAGAACCCGAACACGGTTGCCGAGGGCAATATCGACAATGTGTCCATGCAGCTCGCCGCCCCACCGGCCCCGACGACCGAATCCCCGACCGCCACCTCCCTCACGACCACCCTCACGGGCGGGGAGACCCCGGTCGGGACCACGACGCGGCCACCCACGTCGCCGCCAACCGCCACGACCCCCGAAAATACTCCAATCCCGTCCCTGCTTGCAATCCTCGCCGCGGGAATCGGGGTATTCCTCCTTCTCGCCCGGAAACGGTGAAGGGTCCCCGCCGGTGAACCGGACCGGCCGTCCCATCGTCGTGGGACCCCGCAGCTGTTCTGCCATCAGCCTTTCGGAACCGGTATCAGCCCATGGCCTGACCCGGTGAGGGAGAGCCCGCCGCTCCCCGTGACGAGGAAGGTGTTCTCGATGCCGACCATCCCGATACCCGGTATGCCTTTCTTGGGCTCAAGGGCGATGGTCATTCCCTCCTCCAGCGGTTCGTCGAAGCCCGGGGCGATGACCGGCGGCTCGTCCACGACGAGACCCACGCCGTGGCCGAGGAAGGCCGCCCGCCGGCTGCCGAACCCCATGAAGTTCGCGAGGAAGCCCGGCTCCAGTCCGCCCATGACCTCGGCATATATCGAGGAGGGGGTGGTCCCGGGCATGAGCATACCGGCCATCCGGTCCTGGAGTTCGACGCACCGCTCGTTGATCCCTGTCACATCTTCGGGGAGCGATCCCCCGAACACGTAGGTCATCGTCTTGTCGGTCTGGTACCCGTCGACCCCGCAGGCATTGTCGATGAAGACGAGATCGCCCTTCGCGAGCCTCCGCTCCCGGCTCCCGAGCACGGGCGCAGCAGGGCAGAGGCCGACGCACCCTCCCGGGCCGTCGAAGCAGGTAGGGTAGAGCGAGTTCGTGCCAAAGCCGATCTGGCCCACCTCGATCTCGGTGTTGAAGCCCCCGAACCTGACGATCCCCTGGTGCCCTTCGTCGACCATGACCGAGTAGAGCCCGCTCGCGAGGGCCGCCTCCGTTATGCCCTCCTCGAGCATGCCCGGCACGCGCTCCTCGAGCACCCGGCGGTGTATCTCCCCTGCCCGTTTCATGAGGTCGATCTCATAGGGGCTCTTCACGGCCCGTATCCCCATGACCTGCCGGTCGAGGGAACAAACCCCCTTCACGGGGAAGTGCTTCCTGAACCGCTCGAGGAGGGCGACCGGGACGAGCTCGGTCTCGAGGTAGACCTGCTCCGGGACCCTGCCGGTCTCCCGGGCGGCGTCCCGGAACCCTGACATCGGCCGGATCGAGGGGAAAGAGGACTCGGTAAGGGCCCGCTCGTGGCTCCGGCGGACCCAGAAGACGGGCTCACCGTCGGAGGGGATTATGAGGAGCCCGTCCTGGAGCGTGCCGGTGAAGTAATAGAGGTTGACCCTGCCGAATATCGCGGCGAGATCCCAGCCGGGGTGGTCCCTGTCCATCCGGGCCCGGAACCGGGCAAGGCGTCCCCCGAGTTCGGCTGCCGGAACCTTCGCATCCATACCTCTCACCCCTCGATCTGCTCGTTCTCGTGAGAATCGGCGTATTGCCGTTTAAATCCTTCATTTCCGGCGTTCCTCCGGTCCTCCCGGACCATCCCGATCAACCCCCCTTATGTATAGCAACATACGGTTTATGACGGGGTACCGGAGAGGGAAATGGGGGAGGAAAACGGTCCGTGGTGCAGGCGCCTTTGGCAATTTCGAGACCGTTCAGCGGTTATCTCTCCGGTACCTCACTAAGGCAGGTACCATTTTGGGGGCCCTGGAACTTGAGCACACGGGGGGTTTGGGCCGTGAATATACCAGCCATAAGCGCAGAGCGGTTTTATTGAAAAGACGACAGGTATCCACAGGCAGGGGAGCGCGCCGGCTCTACTGAAGTTATTCCCACGGCTGTGAGGATGGACGGGCCCTTCGGGACGGGATGCGCCTGTTCAGCGAACCTTTGCCGGGCACCTGCTCCCACCGGCATGAGGGCCATGCTCAATTCCGACCCGTTCCGGCGGTCTTTCCCTGCTCTCACGAGAGGTCAGTCTGTCGCACTCAGTATTTCGATGGCATCTTCTTGAAGGCCATCTGCCCGGGAATCGGGCAGGTAGTCTCCCTCGGTGCGGGCCCCGGTACCTGTGCCCTTCAGGCACCGGCAAGGGCGAAATTCTTTGAGATTGACTCCTGAAGAGGTCCAGGGAATCAAGAATTGGTGGCTCGGAAACGGTCGTCGGGATCTTTTCTAAGGTGAATTCATTCTTCCTGGAATGGCGAAAGTATCCCCGGAACCAGTCTTCGCCAGCATAGTTTGCGCCGGACAGGCAGGTCATCTTCGTTCGGAAGACCCGGCCCGGTATCCCTCCCCGAAGTCAGGAGGTTTCGCATATTCTCTCGGACATCAGGAAGTTCGCCCCGGGCAGCCTGGTGGTCTTTACGTACCTCCTCAAAGAGGTCATCGAGGGCCGGTCCGGCATCCCGATCGCAGTGTCCACGAAAGCCCGCCTCCAGCTGTTCTTCGGTCTTGAACCCCGGGAGGTGCAGACCTTTCTCCAACGGTTCAATCTTACCATTGTTGAGGATATTGGGACCGAGGAGTACAGGAAGGGGTACCCGGACCCAATCGGGAGGAACCTCGTGGTCACGACCTTGGAGCGGAGCGCCCTGGCCAGGGTGGCTGGAGCTCCCGGATCCACTCCTGGCAAGGGTCCCTGACTTACGCAGAATAGATATTCTACGAAAACCTTTATTAAACAGGCGAATCATAAATCTGCGCATGGAAAAGGGTCATTTTTTCTCCCGGGAGATTCCTAAATACCAGTACTACCTCCACATGCGGAATTACTCGGAGAGGACCCAGAAGAGCTATGTCGAGATCCTGAACCGGTTCGCCCGGTACGTCTGGCTCAGGCGCCATCGGCCTGACCGGATTACGTACCAGTGGAAGGACCTCGCCACCGCGAGGATCGATACAGAGGTCGAGGTGCCAAACGCCTGGATTACCGACTTTCTCTCCTTCCTTGCCTCCCTCCGGAAGTACCATCCACACACCCTCCACCGCATCATCTCGACGCTTTCGTCCTTTTACAAGTTCCTGAAGCTCCAGAAGGTGGTGGAGGCAAACCCCGTCGCCGACATGGACCGGCCGAAGGTGAAGGGGCAGGAACTCGTGTACATGAAGCACAGCCAGGTCCTTGAGCTCCTCGGGAAGATCCCGGATCTCCGGGACCGGCTCGTCGTCCGGACCATCTACTCGACGGGCGTGCGGGTCTCGGAGCTCTCGGGGATCCTGGTGGGGGACATCGACTTCGATGCTCATACCATCCGGGTGATGGGGAAGGGAGGCAAGATCCGCATTGTTTTCATGGACGGGGAGACCCTGGAGGAGATCCGGGCCTTCATCGGCGACCGGAAGGAGGGGCCCCTGTTCCCCGGCCAGATGGGGAAGGCCATCTCCCCGAGGACCGTCCAGTTCATCTTCAGGAAGTATGCACCGCCGGGAATCACCCCCCACAAGCTCAGGCACAGCTATGCGAGCGAGCTCTACAGCCGCTCGAAGAACCTGAAGGTGGTCCAGGAGAACCTGGGCCACTCCTCCATCAAGACGACCGAGATCTACCTGCACACCGACGTGGAGGAGCGGAAGAAGGTGTACGAGAAGTACTTCCCGTTCTCGACGGAGAATGAGAAGGATACCGGCGGACACAACGAGTCATAAACCGCCGGCTGCTATACAGATAAGGGGTCGCTGAGGAGCCCCCGTTTCCGACGGGATTGCCGAAACGGGACCCATCCCCTCCGGGTGAACCCGACGGCGGAAAAGGGGCTTTTATAAAAATGGATTTCCCTACTCCACCATCATCCCGGGGACACCGTACTGGTATCCGTATCCGGCGAAGGGGAGGGGGACTTCCCGGAGAGGGGACATCGTGCCGAGGTCGGTCGCGACGATCTCGGTCGAAGAGAGGGTGTAGAGGACGTCGCCGATATAGAGCGACCGCTTCACGGCGTCCTGGGATCCCCAGTAGTAGCCCGACGAATCGTCACTCGAGTGGGTGACCTTGCCCCGGAGGGTGAACCCGTCTCCCGGGGAGACTGAGAAGGCATAGGCGCCCTGCCAGATCTTCTGGGTGTAGGACGCATACTTCCCTTCGACGAGCACGTGCTCCACCTCGCGCACGGGGATGACGAGCAGGTTCTTCTCCTTCGAGAAGAGGAAGGCCTTGTGGTCCCGGAGAGCCTCGGAATCCGACCCTGCCTCGCCGATCTCGACATGGTCGACCTCGGCCGGGTGGTTCACGTCCGAGACGTCGAAGAGGGCGAGCTTCAGGCCCGACGTGGAGACCCCGCCCCAGCCGTTCGCCTCGGTCTCCTTCCCGACCCCGATGATGTGGGTCGCGTCATAGGGGTGGAGGTAGTCCGAGTAGCCGGGTATCTTCAGCTTCCCGAGGATACCGGGGCTCGTCGGGTCCGAGAGGTCAATGACGAACAGGGGATCGATCCGCTTGAAGGTGACCATGTAGAGGCGTTCGCCGAGGAACCGGGTCGAGTAGATCTGTTCGCCGGGCGCGATGTACTTCAGGCTCCCGATGGTCTTCATGGCCGGGTCCAGCACGAAGACGTTGTTGTACTCGTACGAGCCGCTGGTCCCGTACCCCTGTACCGTCGTGGCGACCCTGAGGTTCCCGCCGGACTCGTCCATCGAGAACTGGTTCAGGAGGTGCCCGGTCACCTCCCCGGCACCCACGTATCGCGCCTCGCCGTTCCCGATGGCAAACCGGTAGATGTCGGTCGTCTCCTCGGCTGGCTGGGCGGGCTGCGCCTTCACCTGGCTCACCGCGGCGTCGGTCCCGGCGACCGGGACAGCCCGGACCGGGTAGGCGACCGGCCTCTGGAAGGCGAGGTAGATGTTGTCCTGCGAGACGTAGAGAGTGGAGGCGTACCCGAGGAGGAAGGACCCGGCCGAGAGGGACCGGTCGTCGTTCATCGAGAAGGACGCGATGGTGGAGAAGGAGTAGGAACCGAAGGGGAGGTCGAAGTAGGAGACCTTTGGTTCGACGGTTGTCCCGAGGGAGTCCTTCACCTCGGGCATCGGGATCTCATCCATCCCGGAGTAGACGTTCTCGTTCGTGATGGCGTACACCCGGTCCCCGATCATCCGGGAGTCATAGTACGTGCCAGACAGGGTGATGTCCCTGACGAG
>DATJPK010000155.1:0-8802 GCA_035506435.1 Methanomicrobiales archaeon | reverse complement strand
CCCTCGAGGGCGACGTGGTCGATCATGCCGGCATGGAGGACCTTTGATTCGAGATCGATGGGATCCCCTTCCTGCCCCGTGTGGCAGCAGGAGAGGAGCTGGGTGACCTCCTGCTCGCAGTACTCCGCCACATCCTCGAGGTCCCCGAGGGTCTTTGGCTTGATGCCGGTCACGAGCCTGGCATGGGGAGCCTCGAGGAGCACCGAGGATCCCGCGTCGATGGGATGGTCCCTCCCGTGAGAGGCGACGAGCTCGCCGAGGAGGTGCCGGAAGTGGCCGGTGTGGGTCGCGGCTCCCATCGTGCAGGCGAGGAGCACGATCCGGGACTGCTGGGCGGCCATGCTGATACCGCAGGCACCCCGTTTTCCGCCGGAGAGGTCGCACTTCCCCATCGTGCAGAGGCAGCAGAGGTCGCAGAAGGGGAGGTAAAACGGGTGGTACTTCGAGAGAAGGGTGCGGTCCCAGGAACGGAGGGTGGCGATGCCCGGCATCGGGGTGGGCCCCGGTTCCTCGTCCCAGGCCTCGATAACCCTCCCGACGTTGAACTCGACTCCCTTCGCCCTGAGCCGGTCCGTGACCAGCTCGTCGATGGTGACCTTCAGCTTCATGCGTGCAGGTGACAGAGCATCTGCACCGGCGCAGATAAAGATGCCCCAGAATGGGCATAAAAAGGCTTCGGAATGTTGTATTCTCGCGTTTTTTCGCAATTGTGACGAAACAGGATGGATGGGAAGAGGGTCCCCGGTATCACCCCGGGCCATCCGTGCGGGATCACCGGTTCTTTCACGGGTTCTTCAGGTACACCCGCCGCCCGCTCGCATCCCGGGAGTACTTCCCGAACTCGGTTCCTGCGAGCTCGTCTCCCCGGAACACCGGTCCCTCCCGGCAGACACGCATACCCGACGGGTCGATGGCGCAGGACCCGCAGAGGCCGACGCCGCATTTCATGTACCGGTGGAGGGAGAACTGCCCCCGGTCCGGGATACCCTCGTCCTCGAGACGGCGGAGCACCGCCCTCATCATCGGCTCGGGGCCGCAGGCGCAGATAGTCGAAAATTCCTTCAGGTTTAGGTCTCCGAGCAGGTCTGTCACGAATCCATGATGCCCCCGTGACCCGTCGTCGGTCGCAACCCTCAGATCCGTTTTCCCGGCGAGGGCCTTCCCGAAGGGCAGTTCTCCACCGGTTGCGGCCCCCTGGAGGAACACCTCCGCCTTCCCCTGCATTGCAAGCGGGAGGAGCGGGGCCGCACCGATGCCACCGGCCACGGTGAGAACCCTCCCGCCGGCCGAAAACCCGTTCCCGAAGGGGCCGCGGATCCCGAGCTTGTCCCCTGCCTTCAGCCGGAACATGGCCGACGTCGCATCGCCGACCTCCTGCACCGAGATGGAATCCTCCGCAGAGAGGGCCATCGGGATCTCGTCAACTCCCGGCACCCAGACCATCACGAACTGCCCCGGCGTGAACCGGAAGGATTCAGAGAGGCGGAAGGTGCGGATCTTCGGGGTTTCCCTGACGATTTTCGTGATGGAGACCGCCCGGGGGATCCCCTCATCCATGAGCGCACCCCACGATCTCCGACGGGTCCTTCCCGTCGGGAGTATAGAGGTCCCGGGCGATCTTCCCGAAAAGATCCGGGTCGTCGAGGACCGCGCTCCCAATCTCGACGGCGCTTGCGCCGGCCATCATCATCTCCACGACGTTTTCGGCGGTCGAGATCCCGCCGCAGCCGACGATAGGCACCCTGCATGCCTCGTACAGCTCGTATACGCACCGGACTGCGACAGGGAAGATGGCCTTCCCCGATAGTCCCCCGAACCGGTTGCCGAGGACGGGACGCCCGAGCGGTAACGAGATCCGCATCGCCTTCACCGTGTTGATGGCGACGATGGCATCCGCGCCCCCGCGTTCCGCCGCCCTGCCGATCCCGGCGATATCTGCAACGTTCGGGGTGAGCTTTACCCACGTCGGCTTCCCGAGGGCTTTTACCGCCCTGGTGCACTCCTCCACGATTTCCGGATCAGTCCCGATAGCCGAGCCGAACCCTTCGGCATGGGGGCAGGAGAGGTTCAGCTCGAACCCCGCGGCGGTATCGGCGAACCAGGACGCGACCGTGGCGAACTCCTCCGGGGTCCCGCCGAAGACACTCACGACGACCGGTCTGCCTGCGAGGGGCGCGAGCTCCCGCACGAACTCGCGTGACGGGTTCGGGAGGCCCATCGCGTTCAGCACTCCCCCGTCGAGAACGACGAGGCACGGCCCGGGATGGCCGCCGAGCGGCTCCGGCCCGATGGACTTTGTCACCACCCCTCCCGCACCCGAATCGAGGATCCTCGCGAGGGAGGCCCCGGTGGTCCCGACGATACCCGCCGCAAGGAGCAGGTGGTTCCCGAGTTCCAGCCCCCCCACCCTGACCCTCCCGGCCGGAGTCCTGATCATCCGAAGAGAGTCTGAAGTTTATTTATTATTAGGATACCCATAGCTCTCCCAGATGAGCACCCTCGCCATTATCGGGGTCGGCAACATCGGGGGCGAGGCCGGCTTCGTCGCAACCCTTGACGGGATCGTGGACCGTCTCATCCTCTACGACGTGGACCTCCCGCTCCTCCGGGCCCAGGTCCTCGACATCGAGGACTGCGGCTTCGACGTCGATGTCTCGACCGATACCGCGGGTATCCGGGACGCGGACGTCTGCCTCTTCGCGGCGGGCTTCCCCCGGGACCCCTCGGTCAGGACCCGGGCCGACCTCCTCGGGGTCAACCTCCCCGTCGCCCGGGCCTGCGTCCCCTTCCTCGATGGGTTCTCAGGAGTGTTCATCACCGTGACGAACCCGATGGACGTCCTGAACTACTATTTCGCCAAGAACTGCGGGATCCCCCCGGAACGGTGCATCGGCTTCGGAGGACAGCTGGACAGCGCCCGGTTCCAGCGGGTCCTCGGCATATCGGGGATCCCGGGCACGGCCTGCGTCCTCGGGGAACACGGTGAGCACCAGGTCCCCCTGTTCCACCCTTTCAGGGACCCCGTGGACACCGCGACGAGGGACAGGATCCTTTCGGACCTGCGGGGGGCGTCGATGGAAATCATCAGGGGCAAGGGCGGGACCGTCTTTGGCCCGGTCTGGCACATCTCGAGGCTCGTGAAGGCAGTCCTGGGGAACGGCGGGGACCCGGTGCCCTGCTCCTGCGTCCTCGACGGCGAGTACGGGATCTCAGGGTGCTCGCTCGGGGTGCCTGCACGGATCGGGCGGGACGGCATCAGGAAGATCGAGGAATGGCCGCTGGACGCGTGGGAGGATGCTCACCTCCGCGAGGCGGCGGCCTTCCTTACCGATCTCTCGCGGGGGCTCGATGGGTGAAGGTGCCGCGCTCCCCGAGAGGCGAACCGTCGCGCGCACCCTCTCGGACTATGCCGGCATCCGCATAGCCATTAACCAGGTCGAGTACACGAACAGCCCCCAGGGACCGATCATCCACATCTTCGGGAGGGAGGGAAACGGGTCGGCGGTCCACCTCGAGGTCACCGGCTTCCGGCCCTACTTCTACGCCCCGTTCGACGAGGTCGCTGGGGGGCCGATCCCGTCAGGGATCGAGGTCGAGGAGGGCTGCTCGTACCGGTCGATCCGGGGCGAGAACCTCTGCAGGATGTACACCCGGCGGCCGACCGACGTGCGGGACTACCGGGAGCGGTTCCACCACTTCGAGGCAGATATCCCGTTCGCCACCCGGTTCCTCATTGACAATGGGCTCACCGGGGGGGTCGAGGCACCGTCGATCCAGGCAGACTACCACGCCCTCCGGCCTGCCGAGGTGAATTCCCCTGCCCGGATCTGCATTTTCGACATCGAGTGCGAGGACGAGCGTGGCCTCCCCGAGGCGGACCGTGACAAGGTCATCGCCATCACCTGCTGGGACTCGTTCCAGGACGACTACACGAGCTTCGTCTTCCCCGCCGAAAAGGGGAAGGCACCCGCCGTTCCGCCTGCCGACGGGAGGATCTCAGTCGGGGTGTACCGGGACGAGAAGGAGATGCTCCTCGCCTTCGCCCGGTACCTGGCCGAACGGGACCCCGATATCGTCTCGGGGTGGAACATCCTCGTTTTCGATATCCCCTACCTCATCGCCCGGATGGAAAAGCTCGGGATGAACCCGACGGTCCTCGCCCGGCTCGAGGAAAGGACCGAGCGGGTCGCACTCCGGGGGCGTGCCCTCTTCGACCTGCTGGACGCGTACAAGAAGATCCACGGGAGCCAGAAGGAGTCCTACCGGCTCGACGCGGTCGCGGAGGACGAGGTGGGGGAAACGAAGATCCGGTTCACCGGGACCCTCTCGGCCCTCTGGAGGGAGGACCCTGCCCGGCTCGTCGAATATAACCGGAAGGACGTGGAGCTCTGCGTTGCCATCAACCGGAAGAGCCACATCATCGAGTTCTACCGGGAGATCGCCCGGTACGTCGGGTGCCCGCTCGACAGGACCCTTAACTCTTCGTCGGTCATCGACATCTACATCCTCAGGAAGGCCTTCAAACGGTTTGTCCTCCCCAGCAAGGGCCTCGCATCCGCCGAGGAGTTCGAGGGGGCAACGGTCTTCGAGCCTTCCCGGGGGGTCAGGGAAAACGTGGTGGTCCTCGACCTGAAGTCCCTCTACCCGATGGCGATGATGACCATCAACGCCTCCCCAGAGACGAAGGCCCCCGACGGGGAGTACCGGGCCCCGAACGGCATCCGGTTCCGGCGGGAGCCCGACGGGCTCACCCGCTCTATCATCGCCGAGCTCCTGAAGGAGCGGGAACAGAAGAAGAAGCTGCGGGACAACTACCCGTTCGGCTCCCCCGAGTTCATCCTCTACGACCTCCAGCAGAACGTGCTCAAGGTCATCATGAACACCTACTACGGGGTCTCGGGCTATGCACGCTTCCGGCTCTATGATCGCGAGATCGGTTCAGCGGTCACCTCGGTGGGGCGGGCCATCATCGAGCACACGAGGACGGTCATCGAGTCGCTCGGCTACCATGTCATCTACGGGGACACCGACTCGTGCATGGTCCAGATCCCGCCGATGGAGACCGTGGCGACCATCGAGACGGCGAAGCGGATCGAAACGGCGGTGAACGCGAGCTACAAGGAATTTGCGAAGAAGACCCTGAACGCCGACACCCACTACTTCTCCATCAAGTTCGAGAAGATTTACCGGCGGTTTTTCCAGGCGGGAAAGAAGAAGCGCTATGCCGGGCACCTCATCTGGAAGGAGGGGAAGGACGTGGACGAGATCGATATCGTCGGCTTCGAGCTCCGCCGGTCCGACTACCCCCAGATCACGAAGGAGGTGCAGGGCAAAGTCATCGGGATGATCCTGAAGGGCGAGGGGTTCGCGGACGTGAAGGCGTACCTCGGGGAGATCATCCGAAACTTCCGGGCCGGGAAGTACTCCCTCGACGAGGTGGGGATCCCTGGCGGGATCCAGAAGGCTCTCGACCAGTACGAGACCAACGACGCCCACCGGCGGGGGGCGGAGTACGCGAACCGGCACCTGAAGTGCGACTTCAAGCGGGGCTCGAAGCCGAAGAGGCTCTACATCAAGACCGTGAAGGCAAAGTACCCGAAGACCGATGTCATCTGCTTCGAGTACGGGGACCAGGTGCCGTCCGAGTTCGTTATCGACTGGGAGACGATGCTCGAGAAGACCATCAAACAGCCCATTTCCCGTATTATCGAGGCCCTCGGGTGGGAGTGGAAGTCCGTCGACCCGTCCCACACGACGCTTGCGCAGTGGGGGATGGGGTGAACCGACAGGAAAGGCCCGGTTCCCTCCTCCGACCCTGCGTTCCCGAGGTGGCACTGGAGAAATGCCCGGTAAACGGTGACCTGTCATACCACTATTGCTAAATCCCTTCATGCCCGATGATCCTGAGACATGGATTCCAGTGAGCCCGGGAAGCAGGCCCCGGAAACAGAAGATACGCGGCTGAAAGAGTTATTCGACAGTGAAATTGCCCTTGAACGAAACAGGCGCGTCTACCGGATACTCACGATCGGGTTCCTTTTCCTCTTCATCGCAGCGGGTTTATACGGAATTTTCCTGGCAGCCCAGCCGGAAAAGACGCCGGTTCCAGAAGCACAACCACAGGTTACCCCGGGTCCGGAAATCACCCAACCGGCAATCACCCCGGGTCCGGATACGACCCAACCGGAATATGCAGATCAAAACGCATCAACGAAGGACCAGTCGGGCATGATCAACGGGAAGGCGAACCCCGGCTTTCCGTACTGGCCGTCGGGCACCATAACGTACCAGTTTGACTCAAATGACGTCTGCAATTTCAGCATGGCAGGCAATTTCCTCCGGGCATTCAAGATCATCGATGACAAGACGGGGGGTCTCGTGACCTTCGTGCAAAGTCCCGACGGCGCAATAAGCATCAGCTGCCATGATTCCCTGGGAGCCATGGGTGCGAGCGGGTGGTCCGGTCCATCGTTCTCCCCTTCGGGACTCATCCACAATGCCACCATCGGTATGTATACGCTTCCGGCGGGTTCGTATGCATGTGACTCGTACCCGACCCTGGAATTGCGCGAAGTATTGCACGTGCTGGGCTTCGAGGACACCTCATTGCCGGGAAACCTGATGTACTCGGCGGCCGGAGTTCCCCCGAATCCCTGCGGGGAACTTGATGCCGGCATCGTGAACTGCCTGAAGAACATTTACTCGAACGGGAAACAGGGGCAGGCCTGCACCGGGATACCGCATAAGTAGGGCCGATGGTGAATCTTACTTTACTCGCCGCCGGGAATGGAAACCTGTGATGCGTGCTGCCCGATGCTCGCTCAGTGAGGAAATAAAGGAAGCCGGACTACCATCGAATTATCCGACCCTGACGACATCCGGTCGTTACTCAAACGGATGAATCCTCGCCAGGTTCGGAGAACAGTGCAACGACGGGGTGCAGGGGATAAAAGCCCGTTTGCCGAAAGTTTTTCAAGTCTTTGCAGTCCTCGAGATTCGCCGGAGTGTGGATCTCGTGTTTTCTTAACGACCTGAGGAGCGTTTGCGTGAAACGTTCCTGTTCGGGAGTTAGCTTCGATGCACTGGGGTTCGGTGTTGATTCCGTCATCTCAGCGTTCCCCCCATACCTCGCCGCTGCAAAACGGCAGTTCACGCTTTCTCCTATTTAAGCCTCTCGCCGCCCGTCGGAGACGGGAAAAATTGTCATTGACTTCCGGGCTGGATACCCGGTTCTGTTCACGGAAATACCATCACGCTAAGCCGTGTCCGGTTTTTCCGACGGCACCGACGGGACGGGGGTGCGGCGGGTGGGGGTTCGGGATCATCGAGTGCTGTCGGCCGGGAACGAAAGGTCAGTGAACCTGTCCCCACGACGCTCACCCGGTGGGGATAGTATGAGGAATTCGCTTCGAAAAGGAATAATGATTTGATCCGCCTCAGGAGGTTTCCGTCGTATTTGTTTGATTTTCTGACATCCCGGGAATGATAACCTGTCTCGATGGGGTGCTCAATTTGGCGATCTCAGACTCATCCAGATAGTCGAGCTTCACCGAATAATAGTCCATGAAGAAATACTCCCCATAGGCGCCATATTGACCATTCGATATGTTTACATCGGCATGATTTGATTCCTTGAAGGGAATTACAGCTGTAAATTTCTGCTGAATATCTCCCGGGGGATCCTGTAGAGCAGTTCCGTGATATACCTGATTTCCATTCACGTCGACAGCCATCCACCTTCCAGCCGGGCTTGAGGATCCTGACATGGCTCCCGTAAAAGCGAGAGTATTCCATATCCCGGTTGGGTTGGAGAACTTGCGTTCGACCCATGAGATGGTTGTGCCTCGGTTGAGGTTTACGTGGGAACCATGTTCCCCGTGATCATCGATCATCATCGGCCCCCACTCCTCGCACACCAGTTGTCCGCAGCCTGCTTCACCGTTGTCCCAGGTAGCGGTATGGTTCCAATCCCCCCACCCATCCCGGGCCCAGATCCAGTCGGACCGGGGTGGAGCGTTTTTGAAGGTCGCGATGATTACGTGAGGTGCTGTTACGTCTTCGAATGTGTAGGAGGTGATGGCTCCCAAGGATTCATCGTCGACCTGAACATTTGCGATGACATAGCCGGGATCAGGAGTGATAGTGAAGGTCTGGCTGGTATGAATAGGAATCTTAACGCCTCCCTCAGGGGATATTTTCCCATTTGGCCCGCCTATCGATATGATCCGATATCGCTTCGGTTCGAATGTTGCATAAATATTGATCTCTTCTGAAATACCGTGCAGTGCTAAAATATAGGCTCCCTTTCCGGTAGCTTCAGGGATAGGATGATTATTGACCTGAACTTGGTCGATGACATAGTCAGAATCAGCTCTTATCGTAAAAGAAAAGGTATCCCCCGCTAAGATTGCAATACTAGAAGGTTCTGTTGATTCAGGTATAATTCTTCCATTTAAGTCATATGCAGTGGTAAGTTGATACATGGTGGCTGGATCAGAATAATAAGATACTGTATTTCGCGTCTCACGAATCCTTCTTGCATTATCGTGAAAGGTATCCCCACTATAATTATTAGATGAAAATTCGCAATCATTCATGCCATAGATGCCAGGTAATTCACCAAATTCATGCCACATTACGGTATGATGAGGGAGGAGTCCAGGAAAGCTATAGGCTTGTTCAAATCCTCCTGTATCTTCATGGTCAGCTCCGAAAATGTGACCTAATTCGTGGATACTTACGCAGCGCCGATCGTATACTGTTGATGCGGTGTAAAATACATCGTCATAAACCATCTGGGCC
>DATJPK010000154.1:0-8014 GCA_035506435.1 Methanomicrobiales archaeon | reverse complement strand
GACGAGGATCCCGGGTCCCGCAGGAGCCGGGAGCGTCCAGGGGGGAATGGGGCCCCTCTGGAGCAGGATCATCGCGGCACCAGCCCCGCCTCGTCGATCCGGAATATCCCGTGGTCGCCGTGGAACTCCCGGAGCGCCTTCGTGATCCTGATCCCCTGCCTGAAAAACGGGGCATCGAGGACGAAGGTCTCGTACTCGCCTCCCTCGCCGGCCGGGTTCATCCGCTCCCTCCGGGCGAGCCCGGCGAGCCCGGCGACGGCCTCCGCGTCCATCTCCCGCCCGAGCCACCTCTCGCCAAGGGGTGCGGCGGAGACCCCGGAGATGATGAACCGGAAGCCCGAGGAAACGACCTCCTCCAGGTACTCCTCTTCATCCCGCTGCCAGAGAGGGTTGAAACACCAGAGCCCGAGGTCATGGCAGACCCGCTGGACCCGGGTCGCCTGGTACACCGAGCGGATCGCGCCGGTCACCACGCCCCCGATCCCGTGCTCCTCCCTCGCGAGGGCAATCGCCCGGGACAGGTCGGAGACCTCCTCCTCCTTCACCCCGGCGCTTTCGACGGTCACGAGCGGGAGGCCGGCCGCCTCTGCCTGCAGCGCGGTGAACCGGATATTGGGGGTATGGAACAGGAAGCTCTCCGGGTTCCGGGGGAGGATGGTGATCAGGCAGGCGACCTCCTCCTTTTCCATCGCCCTCCATGCGGCAAAGGCAGAGTCCTTGCCGCCCGAGAAGAGCACCCCGAGCCTCACGTTCCCTCCCGTCAAGCTGGGGCAGGGGAGTATAAAAGGGCGGTGAACGAAACCCCTATAACCGCTCCTGCCCAGCTCTTCCCGGACATGAACACAAGCCCCGGGGGGACCGGCGCCGGTACCGATGCGGTCGCGATGACGAACGCGGTGAAGGAGAGCACTGCCCGGATCTCGGTAGCCTCGAACACCTGCCTCGTCATCCTGAAGCTCTCGGTCGGCATCGCCCTCGGGTCGGTGAGCATCATCTCGGAGGCGGTCCACTCGGGGATCGACCTCGTCGCCGCCGTCGTCGCGTTCCTCTCGGTGAGGAAGTCGGGCCAGCCCCCCGATGAGGACCACTCGTACGGCCATGGGAAGTTCGAGGACATCTCCGGCCTCTTCGAGTCCATCCTGATCTTCGTCGCGGCAGGGATCATCATGTACGAGGCTGCGACCAGGATCCTGTCCGGCGGGGCGGCCTTCGAGACGGGTTTCCTTTTCGTCGGCATGGGGGTGATGGCCCTCTCGGCAGGGATCAACTGGGCGGTGTCGAGGAGGCTCATGGGAGTGGCGAAGTCATCGGGGAGTATCGCCCTCGAAAGCGATGCCTGGCACCTCAGGACCGACGTGTACACCTCGCTCGGGGTCTTTGCCGGCCTCGTCCTGATCCGGCTCACGGGCATCCTCTGGATCGACCCCCTCGTCGCCATCGGGGTCGCGGTCCTGATCATGAAGGCCGCGTACGACCTCACCCGGAGGTCCTTCGGCGACCTCATCGACCAGCGCCTCCCTGACCAGGACGAGGAGCGGATACGGGCCATCATCTGCGACCACTACGGCGACTATGCCGACTTCCATGCCCTGCGAACCAGGCGGTCGGGCCCTGAGCAGTTCATCGACCTCCACATGACCGTCCGGAGGAACCTCTCGGTCGAGGAGGCCCACGACCTGACCGACCACCTGGAAAAGGACATCCGGACCGAGTTCCCGAGGGCGAGCGTGACCATCCACGTCGAGCCATGCGGCGAGGAGTGCGCCGGGTGCCAGTCGGTATGCGAGATCCGGAGAGCCGGCGGGGACAGGGGACAGTAAAAAACAGGACGGGTCAGGCCGGTCCCGGGGCTGCCCCCGCGTGTTCCTCCTCCTTCCGGTACTCCAGGTACGAGAACACGACGAGATAGACAGAGATCAGGAAGACCGGCCCGATAATACACACAAAGGCGAGCGCCGGGGAGAGGATCCCGAGGAGCGCGATGATCCCCGCGATCCTGAAGAGCTTCCCGCCGAGGGCATGGGTCTTATCCCAGACCCTGTCCGACGAGAGGGTCCACGGGGTGCGGATGCCGATGAACCAGTTCCGCCTGGCCTTCCCGACGAGGATACCGATGGCATAGAAGAGCACCCCGAAGGCAGGGGAGAGGAGCTGGCCGAAGTTGAACCGGAGGCCGAGGTTCCACGCGATTACGAGGAGCTGGACGTAGAGCATGTAGGCGAGGAAGAGCATGATGAAAGCATCGAAGGCCTCCCGGAACTTCGCGATGTTCGCCCTCAGGGGGTCGATCCTCGGAATGGCAAGGAAGAGGATGGTGAGGGCCGCCGAGAGGACAGGGACGATGGCGAGCCCCCAGATCTTCGGCAGGTACCCGTTCGCATCCCCCGAGAGGCCCCAGTGCGACGCGAGCCTGTCGGGGAGGACCGGGTAGGCGGCGAGGGTGATCGCGAAGGAGAGGAGGAGGATACCGGCGATGATGGCCATCCGGTACTTCGGGTCCATGATCAGCATGGAACGGCGATCCCTTTAGGCCTGGCGGCCGGGGGAAGGCCGGACCTTCACTCCCCCGACGGCCGGAGCCCCTTCACCGTCCCGAACTTCGCCTCGTAGGTGGCAAGCGCGCGCGGGGCGCCGAGGAGGAGCCGCCTCAGGGTGTTGTACCCGACCGGGTTCCCTGACGGGTCGAGGCTCCCGAGGAGATCGACGAGGAGACCGGCGAGGGGGAGGTGGTACTCCTCCTCCATCCGGTCCAGGTGCCCGAGTGGCTGGAGCGCCCGGACGAGGGAGGTCTCGTTCACCCGGGCGAGCTGCCCGAGGATCCCCCCGAGGAGCCCCCTCCCGTTCCCGGTCTGGAGGGAGACCTTCCGGTTCATGGCGAACCGCACGTAGAGGGCCCGCTGGTCGTTTGCCTGCTCGATCCGGAATGCCGGGGCCTTCCGGGCGCGCTGCACGAGGTCCACGAGATCGGGGGCGTTCGAACCGGCGACCGTGGAAAGGAACGCCTCCCAGGCAACCAGGTTCTCCGACGACTCTGCGAGGAAGTCATCGAAGACGGCCATGCGCCCGGGAGAGGAGGAGGCGAGGAGGAGCCGGAAGGCGTTGAGCCGATCGCTCGCCCACGGGGATTCGCGGAACTGGCGGGCGAGGAGGTCGTGCACGTCGGGGGTATCGAGCGTTGCGAGGATCTCCAGGCAGAGGTTCTTCACCTGCCGGTCCTTGATGGCCTTGATCCGCCCCGCGACGGTTGCCCGGGCAGGGCCCGCCGGGAAGCCCTGGTAGATGGAGAGGAGGGTATCCCGGTGTCTCGTCGCAATCGCCGAGAGGATTTTCTGCCTCGCCTCGAAGAGGGCCCGGTACCGGTGGGCGAGGGCCTCGTCCTCCACCGACTCGAAGATGGTGAGGCCCAGGCCGCCCGCACTGTCCAGGAAGGCGGAGTCGGAGAGAAGATCCATGAAGAGGTGGGTGAACTCCTCCGACGGGGTCGCCCCCGGGTCCCCCATGAGCCGGACCTTCTCCCGGTCCGCGAGGGTGGAAAACGCCAGGTACCGGTTCACCATGTCCGGGTCCTTCCTCGCCTGGAGGTGAAGGACGCTGTCGCCCGGGTCGGAACGGACCTTTCCGTAGAAGGAGTATCCCCGGTTCAGGGAGGCAAAGGCCGGCCGGTCCACGCCGGGGACGGTGATCACCTCCGTGCCGCTCCGGACCCGCTGGATCCCCTCGGCGAGCACGTTGCCCTGGTCCCCGACGAGGGCCCAGGAGAAGGGGAACTCCCAGGCCTGCCCGCCACGGGACCGGGTCACGTCGAGGGTGAGGGTGAAGGTCCGGGCTGCCTCATCGTAGGCCCCGCGGGCCGTCACCTCGGGGTAGCCGGTTTCCTTCAACCATGTTTGTGCCATGTCTGCGAGGTCCTGTCCCCCTGCCTCCTCCATCGCGGCGATCCAGTCGGCCCGGGAGGCGTTCCCGTGCCGGAACTTCGCGTGGTAGGCATGGAGCCCGCGGGCGAAGGCCTCCTTCCCGACAAGGGTCTCCACCATACGCACGAACTCGGGGGCCTTCACGTAGGTCACCGCCGTGATCAGGTCGTTCGGGTCGTTGAAACCGTCCGGCTCGACGGGCATCGCCATCGCCCCCGAGTCGAGGGCGAGGGTCCCCCCGTCGGGGGAAAGGAGGGTGAGGGCGGTGGAGAGCCGGTTGTAGTCGGGGCCGAACAGGAAGTCATGGTTCCAGTTCTCGACGAAGACCGTTACGGCCTCGTTCAGCCAGAGCTCGAAGGGCGACCGCCCGGTCACCTCGGAGCCGTTCAGGTTGTGGTAGTACTCGTGGACCTTCACCCGGAAGAGGTAGTCGTACGCAGCGTCGGTCATCTCGGGGAAGGGCATGATCCGGTTCGTGGTTATGGTCGTGTTCCCGACGTTCTCCATGCCGCCGAAGTCGGAGTTCTGCATCCCGATTTCCCGGTACACCGTCCCCGTGTACTGGTAGCCCGGCGTAATGCGGGACACGAGGTCCCTGAGCTTCTTCCTGACCGCGTCCACCTCCCCATCCATGCTGCCCCGTTTCAGATCCTCCCTCTCGCCGAGGAGGCGCAGGATCTCCATTCTCGTTCCGGTATCCCTGTACCGGTCCGGGCCGGTGAAGAGGTAGACCCAGATCACGGCATCGTGGAGGATGCCGAGGGCCTCACGGGCGAGGGCAGGGTCCGAGCCCGGCGGGACGAGGAGCCCGAGCATGAAGGTCTTCCCGTCGGGGTACTCGCACTGCCGCTCAAAGGCGGCATAGGTCCCCACCCCAAGGAAAAAGAGGTAGGGGGCCATGGGGGTGACCATGTTCGCGTACCGGACCCGGTCCCGGCCCTCCGAAGCCACGTGGCGCGCTTCCGCGACATCCCCGTTCGAGATGAGGTGGGTGTACCGGGCGTCGGCGATGATGGTCGTCATGTACGAGCACTTCGCCGTCATGTCGTCGATGCAGGGGACGAGCCGCTGGAACCCCCACTGCTGGCACTGGGTGATCTGGGTCGGGGGCGCTCCCGGGGGAGTCTCGTCGTAGTAGAGCCCCTCGAGGATGTTCTTCGTGGGACGGCACACGGTCTCGGTGCGGATGGTGAACTCCGTCCCCGGTGGAAAACGGGGCTGGAAGGTGAGCCGGAGCTTCGCTTCGGCCTTCCGGTATTCTGCGGTTACCCTCCGCCCCTCAGAGGTGACGGAGACGATCTCCAGGTCCTTTGCGTTCAGGTCGAGGACCTGCACCGACCGGTCGAGGGTCCGGGCCGTGAGGAACGAGGTGACCCGGGTATGGTCGTCATGGACGTCGAAGGTGAGGTCCATGTGGAGGATGGTCACCGGCACCTCGCCGAAGTCCTCCGGGTAGTACCGGAATATTCTCGCGCCCTTCTCCCTGCCCTTCGGGTTCACGTCCTCGTCCGTGTCCATCACATCCGCTCCCGGGGTTTTCGGCATGGATGCACGATAATCCTTACCAACCGCACTTCGCCACCGGTCACGCAGAAAGGGTTTAAAGGATCAGCTCAGAGGTTGGTTTGCCGGGGGCTGCAGTACTCACCGCTGTCACCAGTATTTACGATCATTGACTTTTCGCGCCACCCGGATCTCTCCATCGGACCACTGTGTATCCGGGGTGACCAATGACTTTGAAGATTCTCACGAGTATTGACGAGCTGGACGGCCGCATCGGCCTTCGTCCCGCCGACCGCGACCGGATGGAGACGGTCTGCGAGACGTTTCCCTTCCGGGCGAGCGAGTACTACCTCTCCCTCATCGACTGGGATGACCCGAAGGATCCCCTCCACCGGATCGTGATCCCGGACCCACGCGAGCTGAAGGGCGGGGGGTCCCTCGATCCGTCGTGCGAGAAGGACTACACCAGGCTGCCCGGCCTCCAGCACAAGTATGCCGAGACCGGGCTCCTCCTCCTCTCTGACGTCTGCGGGGGGATCTGCCGGTTCTGCTTCCGGAAGAGGCTCTTCATCGGCCGGGAGCGCGAGACGGTGAGGGACGTTTCGGATGGCATCGAGTATATCCGGAGCCATCCCGGGATCACGAACGTGCTCCTCACGGGCGGGGACCCCCTGACGCTCCCGACCCGCCGGCTCGAGGGGGTCCTCCGGGAACTCCGGGAGATCCCCCACGTCGGCATCGTCCGGATCGGGAGCAAGATCCCGGCGTACGACCCTCACCGGATCCTCGACGACCCGGAACTCGGGAACATCCTCCGGCGGTACAGCACGCCGGAAAAGCGGATCTACCTCATGGCGCACTACAACCATCCCCGGGAGCTCACGGAGACCTCGCTCTCGGCCGTTGCCGGGCTGCAGCGGTCCGGTGTCGTCGTCGTGAACCAGACGCCGGTACTCGGGGAGGTGAACAGCGAGCCGGAGACCCTCGCCGGGCTCTTCCGGCGGCTCTCCTTTGCCGGGATCTCCCCGTACTATGTCTTCCAGTGCCGGCCGTCCCTCGGGAACCGGTTCTTCCAGGTGCCGGTGGAGCAGTCCTACCTCGCCATCCAGAAGGCATGGCAGGCCTGCTCGGGCCTTGCCAAGCGGGCCCGGTTCGTCATGTCCCATGCCACGGGGAAGATCGAGGTCGTCGGGAGGACCGCCCGCCACGTCTTCATGCGCTACCACCAGGCGGCGGATCCCCGGAAGATCGGGAAGTTCATGATCTTCCGGAGCAACCGGGATGCCCTCTGGTTTGACGATTACCGGGACGAGGTCACGGACCTCCCGCCTGGGAAGACCATGCGGTGGCTCTCGAGCTAGGGGATCCGTGGGGGCCGGGGGGGGGCCCCCGCCGGAGGATATCGGCAGGCCGGCTCCCGGGTGCCCCCGGGGCCGGTATAAAAGATAATGAGAGAGCGGAGCCCATGACACTGAGAACAGGGGAACCGGTCAGCCGGGCACGGTGAAACCATGAACGAAGGAATCATCTACGCGGGCGCGACGCTCATCATCGGGATCTGCATCGCCGGCATCGCCCACTTTGTGATCGGCTGGCTCAAGAAGAAGGCGGAGACCACGAAGACCCGGCTGGATGACATCCTCCTCCAGTCAACCGAGCGGCCCATCATCGCCTTCATCCTCGTCACCACCGCCGTTATCGCCCTGTCCTCCTTCGAGCTCGTGCCGTCCACCCTCGCCTGGGTCACGAGTCACCCCCTCATCTATTCCATCTACATCCTCATCGGGGCCTGGATCGCCTCCGTTCTGCTCTACAACCTCATCAGCACCTATGGCCGGCGGCTCGCCCAGAGGACCGACCCCGAGTTCAATGACCGGTTCATCCCCCTCCTCGAGATGGGGGCAAAGTACGTCGTCTGGTTCATCGCCTTCCTCCTCATCCTCCGGGCCTTCGAGGTGGACATCACCCCCTTCCTCGCGGGTGCCGGGATCGCCGGGCTCGCCGTGGCCCTCGCGGCGCAGGACATCATCGGGAACTTCCTCTCCGGGGGGATCATCGCCCTCGACAAGCCGTTCAAGGTGGGCGACCGGATCAGGTATGAGGCCCTCCTCGGGGATGTCGTCGGCGTGGGGTGGAGGAGTACCCGGATGAAGACGATGGACAACCAGATTGTCAGCATCCCGAACTCGAAGATCACGGGCAATGTCATCACGAACTACGCGATGCCCGACATCAGGATCAAGGTGAGGATCCCGGTGTCAGTCGCCTATAACACCGACGTGAAAAAGGTAAAGGATATCCTCATTTCCATCGGGAAGGAGGCAGCCGAGAAGACCCCGTGGGTGCTCGCTGACCCGGCCCCCGAGGCCTATTTCCTGGAGTTCGGCGAATCGAGTCTCAACTGCCAGCTCATCGTGTGGGCGAGGCACTATGACAGCAGCTGGAACGTCCAGGATTGGGTGAACCTGCGCATAGACGAGCGCTTCCGGGAGGAGGGGATCGAGATCCCGTTCAGGACGATCGACATCCGGATGCGCGGCGGGCCCCCGAAATAGGCTATTTTTTCCCGTACTGGTTGATGAGCCGGATCAGGTTCC
>DATJPK010000153.1:0-16062 GCA_035506435.1 Methanomicrobiales archaeon | reverse complement strand
AAGGACGACGTGACGAGGGAGGCCGTCGCCGAGGGCCGGATCTACCTTCGCGAGGCGACCATCCGGGAGATCCGGAAGGGAGCCCTCCTGAAAGGCAACGTGCTCGCCACCGCGCGGGTCGCTGCGGTCCTCGCGGTGAAGGAAACACCGCGCATCATCCCCCTCTGCCACCCCATCCCCCTCTCGGGGATCGACGTCGATTTCGCCGATGGAGAGGGGTACATCCTTGCAACCGTGAGCGTCAGGTCGCGGGGCCCGACCGGCGTGGAGATGGAGGCACTCACCGGCGTTTCCGTGGCACTCCTTACCGTCTGGGACATGGTGAAGTCGGCCGAGAAGGACGCTGGAGGCCAGTACCCGGAGACGAGGATCGACGGCATCCGGGTCCTTGCCAAGCGGAAGGGGAACTGACAGAGCCTTTTATATTATCCACGGGAAACCTATACAGAACCACGGGATACGTCCCTGGCAAAGGAATGTGGCCGTTCGGCTGAACCTTGAGGTGAATGATACATGGTAAAATCGATGTACGCCCACGTGCGGGAGGCCTGGAAGCACGCCGACGAGTCCGGCGTCGCCGACCTCCTCTGGGAGCGGATGCAGGCCTGGAGAGAAGAGGGAACCGTCGTGCGGGTCGACCGTCCCACCCGGATCGACCGGGCACATGCTCTCGGGTACAAGGCAAAGCAAGGCATCGCCGTTGCCCGGGTGAAGGTCCACCGGGGCGGCCGGCGGGCGAGCCGGTACGTGCGGGGCAGGCGGACGGCCCACATGGGGGTCAGGAAGAAGACCCCGGCGAAGTCCCTCCAGCGGATCGCCGAGGAGCGGGCATCCCGGAAATTCCCGAACATGGAGGTCCTCAACTCCTACTGGGTCGGCGAGGACGGCCGGAACCGGTGGTACGAGGTCATCCTCGTGGACGGGCACCACCCGGCGATCCGCAGCGACCGGCAGCTCTCCTGGGTCGGGGAGCGCGGGCACCGGGGCCGGGCAGAGCGGGGCCTCACGAGCGCGGGCAGGAAGGGCCGCGGCATGCGCCGGCGGGGCATCGGCACGGAGAAGAACCGGCCGAGCATCCGGGCCCACGCGAACCGCGGGAAGTAACCCCTCTTTTTCTTTCCCTATGCCCCTCATCGACGGGTGCATCCACCCCTGGCCTGCCGGCGACTCATCGCTCAGGCGCATGGCGCTCACCGCCCGGGAGCTTGGCTTTGACCAGGTCGTCGCGGCGGGAGGAAGCGGGGATGTACCCGGCGTCCTCCGGGGGACGATCATCAGCGCCCCGTCGGTGAAAGAAGTGGTCTCGGCACTCCAGGGAATCCCGAGGGGCGAAGGCGTGGTCATGGTCACCTCAGGCGACCTCGCCTTCAACCGCGGGGTCATCGGGCTCCGGGGGGTAAGGGTCCTCAGGGGCCTGTTCAAGTCCCCGAGGGGGGCATTCAACCACGTCGCCGCCCGGGAGGCCGAGGCAAGGGGGGTCGCCGTCGAGCTCGACCTTGCGCCCATCGTCGAGGGGAGGGGGGTCCAGCGGCAGAAGGTTATCGCCCGGTACCGGGAGCTCCTCGACCTCCACCGCCGGTACTACTTCCCCTTCACCCTCGCCTCGAACGCAAGGTCCGTCCTCGCCCAGCGGTCGGTAAGGGACATCGTCCTCCTCGCACGCCTGTTCGGGATGGAGGAGGACGAGGTGACGGGGGCCCTTTCATCCCTCGATACCATCCTCGCAGGGCGGTCCCCCGTCCAGGTGGTGCCGGGATGACACAGCTCCCGTCGCAGCGCGAGAGGAGGCGGTACATCCTCGCCCGGTTCGAGCCGGAGGGCCTCTCCCCGGACCCGAGGGAGGTGTACGCGGCGGTTGCCGAGGCCTGCACCGCCCTCTGGGGCGACGCTGCCGCCTCCGAGATCTCCCCGTCGGTAATGGCCGGGGAGGGGCATGCCATCATCCGGTGCAAGCGGGGGACCGAGGACCGGCTCGCGACGGCCATCGCCACCGTCACGAGGATCGGCGCCGAGCGGGCCGCCCTCCGGACCATTACGACGAGCGGGACCCTCCATGCCATCCGGGGCCGGATGCACCCGAAGGCCGAGATCCTCTGGGAACGGAAGGTCGGGATCGGGGGGCGGGTCTTCCTCGCGCGGGGCTTTTCGGGTCAAAAGGTTGATTTGGTCGAAAAGGGAATTAAGGGACAGGAACTGTTATTTTTCGCTGACGAAGACGGAGAAGTGAGGTAATGCAACCCCAGTACCAGATGGGATACGACCGTGCCATCACGGTCTTCTCCCCCGACGGCCGGCTGTACCAGGTCGAGTACGCCCGCGAGGCGGTGAAGAGGGGGACGACGGCGGTCGGGATCAAGTGCACCGACGGCGTTGTCCTCATCGTGGACAAGCGGGTGGCGACCCGGCTCCTCGAGCCCTCCTCCATCGAGAAGATCTTCAAGATCGACGAGCACATCGGGGTCGCCTCGAGCGGGCTCGTCGGGGACGCCCGGGCGCTCGTCGACCGCGCCCGGGTCGAGTGCCAGATCAACCGGGTCTCGTACAACGAGGCCATCGACGTCGAGACCCTTGCAAAGAAGCTCTGCGACCACATGCAGACCTATACCATGTTCGGGGGCGCCCGGCCGTACGGGACCGCCCTCCTCATCGCAGGCATCTCCGACGGCACCGCGAGGCTCTTCGAAACGGATCCCTCCGGCACCCTTCTCGAGTACAAGGCGACAGGGATCGGGACCGGGAGGCCGGCCGTCATGAAGGTCTTCGAGGAGGAGTACAACCCCGATGCCGGGTGCAAGGACGCCATCCTCCTCGGGTTGAAGGCCCTCCATGCAGCCACCGAGGGGAAGTTCGACGTGAACACCGTGGAGATGGGCATCGTGGAGAGTAAGACCCGGACCTTCCGGAAGATGGCGAAGGAAGAGGTGGCCACCTTCGTCGAGCAGTTCGACCGCACGGCGACAGCTGCATGATCCCGCTGGACCGGGCGGTCGTCGCCCGGCTCGAGACCCACGGGGAGCGGTTCGAGATCCTCGTGGACCCCGACCTCGCCGTGAAGGTACGGCATGGCGAGCCCGTTGACATCGAGGACGCCGTGGCGGCCATCTTCGTCTTCGAGAACGCCTCCCGTGCCGAGAAGTCCTCGGACGAGTCCCTCCAGAAGGTCTTCCAGACCACCGATTTCGCGACCATCGCACGCCGGATCATCGAAAAAGGCGAGATCCACCTTACCGCCGAGCAGAAGAAGCAGATCCTCGCCGAAAAGCGGCACCAGATCGTCACCTACATCGCCCGCCATGCCATCAACCCCCAGACGGGCCTCCCCCACCCGCCCGCGCGGATCGAGATGGCGATGGAGGAAGCGAAGGTCTCCATCGACCCCTTCCGGCCCTTCGATGACCTCGTCGCCGATACGATGAAGGCCCTCCGGCCGCTCATTCCCATCCGTTTCGAGGAGGTCAGGGTGGCCATCAAGATCCCGGCCGACCACGCGGCAAAGGCGTACGGGGATATCGACTCGTTTGCCCGGATCGAGGAGGAGGAGTGGCAGAAGGACGGTTCCTGGATCTGCGTCGTCAGGATCCCCGGCGGAATGCAGCAGGAGCTCGAGAGCCTCGTGCGCAAGGTGACCAAGGGGACGGGACAGATGCGGGTCATCTGACACGGGTCGGTTTCTTCGAAACCTCCCTGATTAAGTATATGAGGGGAAAGGTCGAAAATACAGGGACACATCCGGGGAGGATCACATGAGTTCAAAGAATCAGAGCGCCAAGGGCCGGGTATCGAAGAGCGCCGGGAGGTTCGGGCCCCGGTACGGCAGGTTCATCAGGAAACGGGTCGTCGAGGTGGAGGAGCCCGAGAAGGCCACCCACACCTGCCCGAGCTGCGACCAGGTTGCTGTGAAGCGGAAGGGTACGGGCATCTGGCAGTGCCGGAAGTGCGGCTACAAGTTCGCCGGCGGGGCGTATGTCCCCCAGACCCCCACGTACCGGATCGCCCAGCGTTCCATCGAGAAGCCGCAGGCCCCGGAGGAGTAGCCCCCGTGCCCGGAGTCTATAAGTGCGCCCGGTGCAAGCACAAGGTCGAGATTGACGTGAACGTCAGGTGCCCCTATTGCGGGCACCGCATTCTTTTCAAGGAACGCGGGGCCGGGATCAAGGATCTCAAGGCCCGATGATCACGGTCACGACCTCGAGAAGGGCGGACCCCCTCGTCCGCCGCATCGGGAGGGACCTCGCATTTGCCACCGGCGGGATGTACGTCACCCGTGGCAAGGGAGGGTTGTCCCACCCGCCTTTTTCCGAGGGAACGGTGCTCGTCCTCTCCCGGGACCGGGAGGGCATCCGGGTGCAGCTCCTCGACGGGAGGACCGAGTCCGCCTGCCTGACATTCCTGTCGGTGGAGGAGGGTGCCCGGGACGGGCCGCTGAGAAGCGGCCTCTATACCGGCGACGAGGATCTCTTTGCCTGCCTTTCCCCCGGCATCCCCGTCTCCCGGGAGCAGGGGCTCCATGGTGCCCTCGTCTTCGACGGTGTCCAGGGCAGGCGCATCTCCCTCGGGGCGGGAACGTGAGGCACACGGCGGTCTTCACCTGCCGGTCTGACCGGGCCCGCGAGATCTACCGGGCGCTCGCGCCGGAGACGGGTGAGATCAACCCGAGGACCGAGGTCAGGATCGACCTCCAGGGAGAGGACCTGGTCATCTCCGCCTCTGCCGGGGACATTCCGGCGCTCCGGGCGGCCCTCAACATGTGGCTCCGGCTCGTCTCGGTGGCGTCCGAAATGCTCGATGCATCGGAACAGGGAAAATAGGTGGGCGAAATGACCCGGAAGAGGGGTCCGGGAAGGATGAAAGGCCGGTCTGCCGGGCCGCTTCCGGATACCGTCATGGTCGTCCACGGTCCCGGGGCATTCGATTGCGGTGATGTTGCACGGCTCCAGGCGCTCCTCGGCCCGGGAAGGACCGTGGTCGCCGGCGTGATGGCGAGGACGGCCGCCGAGGAATCCGGCCTGCCCGTGGTCTTCGACGGGGGCATCCCCGGCGCGGTCATCGCCCGGGAACGGGGGAGGGTCTTCCTGGTCAACCGGGGAAAGACCCCGGAATCAGGGAAGATCTTCGGGGAGATCGTCGCATCGCGGCTCCCGCACGGCCGGCCCCTGGTCCAGCTCGAGTGCTCCTCGAACACCGTGTTTGCCTGGAACGGGGGAGAGGAGGACCGCAGGTTCGGACGGCTGCTTGCAGATGCGACCGGCTTCACCCTCGAAGAAGCCCCGGCAGGATCTCCCCGCGAGGGTAAGGAACGGGCCATACGGGGCTGCATCCCGGGAGAGGCGGTCCTCGTGGAAGGCATTGTTATCGGGACAGCTATCGGGGAAACGGTGGTGATCCGGTCTGAGGGAGGTCGGATCGAGGCGGTATCCGGGCTCAGACCAAAGCTTCACGGCTTCGAAAAACTCGCCCGGATGGGGAAGCCTGACCTGGACCGGGCCTGGTGCAAGAGCGGACCGGTCCGGAGAGCACGCCCGAAGAGGGGCAGCGGTGCCCCTTCCATGGGGCGGATCCTCGTCATCGACCACTGCGGGCATGATCTCTACCGGTCACTCTCGCCCGGCACCTGCGGGGTCCTCGCCATCGGCGACGACACCACCGCGGTCTGCGGCCATATCTGTGCCCACCTGGGGGTCCCGGTCTTCGGGATCGTTGACGGTGACCCGGATGGCCTCGTCGCCAGCGGGTTTGCCCCGGGGTCGGTGATTGCAGAAGTCGTCGACGGCACAGACGACGAGACGGGCCGGGAGCTCGCAGGGCAGGTACCCGGATGCCCGGTGGCCTGGGACGACTGGGTCGCGCGGGCCGTCTCCCTCCTCGGATCAAGGTGCAGGGTCACCCGCCCGGCCGTGGACTGACGGGTGAACCGTTCCGGGCGGTTCCCTCGCCCGGTTCCTCCTCATTTCCGTGCCGTGGCTCCGGTTATCCCTGCCCGCCGGGGACGATGACGAACCTTATTACCTCCGCGGCGGAATCTCCTGTATGGAGCGATACCGCTTCCTGGCCATTTCCCTGCCCCTCATCGCGGCGGCCGTGTCTGCGCAGGCCCCCTTCAGCCTGCAGACGGAAAGCGCCCTGTTCATGGAATATGTCAACAACTACTACCTCCCTGTCGTCGGGACGATCATCGTCCTCTTCCTCGTGTTCTCGGCCCTCCGGCGGTTTGTCAGGAAGGGATCGGGCGCGATTGACTTCGGTGTCTCGCTCTTCGGCGGCCTCCTTGCCGTGGCTCTCGTCGTGACCGGCATCGTGTGCATCGCGGCCGCGGCCGCCCTCGCCTGGGGGTCGGCGACAAGGGATATGACCTTTGCCTGGGCAGACCAGTGGGCGGTCCCGCTGTCGGAGGAGATCCTCGCATTCCTCATCAACACCGCCGGGCCGATCTTCAATGCCGATTCCCTCCAGAGCATCATCCTCGGGATCCTCATCCTGGGAGGGGGGATCCTCGTCCTCGTCGGCATCTTCGTCTTCATGAAGCTCCCCAGGGCCTCATTCTACGAGATACTCAAGCCGTCGGGGACCACCACCTTCCGGGAGGTGATGACCCGGGGCCAGGAACCCCTCGCCCCCACGGTGACCTTCAAGGTGATCGACCGGCTGACCAATGCCGCCTCGCCCGACGTGAAGGTGGTCCTGAAGCACAAGGAGGGGGGGAAGGTGTACACCCGGTACACCGACTTCAACGGCGAGGTCGTCTTCCAGAAGATCGACGGCCTCTACTCCCAGTACTACGCCTATGTCGAGGGAGACGAGGAGAGGAAGCGGTACTGGGTCATCCGGACTGCGATTGGCGCTGAAAGCGTGACCTGACCGACCCGAGGGTCTCCACCTCGTCCACGCCCTTGTCGTCCCGCATCCGGACGAACCGGGGGAACCGGAGGGCAAAGCCGCTCTCGTAGTTCGGGGAGGTCTGGATCTCCGAGTAGCCCACCTCGAAGACCACCTTCGGCTCGAAGGTCACCTCCTTTCCCTTCTCCGAGACGACGAGGTCCTTCATCGCCTCGTGGATGGTCGCAAGCATCTCGTCGGAGATCCCGGTCGCCACCTTCCCGATGGGGAGGAGCCGGCCCCGGTCCTGGCAGGCGAGGAGGAAGGAACCGAAGAGGTGAGCCCGCCTCCCTTCGCCCCACTCCCCGCCGATGACGGCTAGGTCGAGGGTGTCCACCTCGGGCTTCACCTTGATCCAGTGCTTACCCCTCACCCCGGGCTGGTAGCGCGAGTCCAGGTCCTTCACCATTATCCCCTCGTGGCCGGCGTCGAGGGCGGCGTTGTAGAACTCCTCGAGCGCGGCAGGGTCGTCGCTCACCTTCTGGGGCGCAACATGATCGGAGAGGGCCCGTTCGAGCCTCCTCCGGCGCTCGGAAAACGGGAGGTCGATCAGGGTCTCGCCGTCGAGGACCAGGATGTCGAAGACATAGGGCACGAGCTCGATCTGCTCTGCATGGGCCTCGACGTCGTACTTCCGGCGGAACCTGCGGAGGACGAACTGGAACGCCATGGGCCGGCCCCCCTTCATCGCGACGGCCTCCCCGTCTAGGATCACGTCGTGGGAGGTCGCCGCGACGAGCTTCGTGATGATATCGGGGATGGCATTCGTGACCTCCTCGAGTTTCCGGGAGTAGACCCGGATCTCGTCGCCCTTCTTATGGAACTGGAACCGGGTCCCGTCGTACTTGTACTCGGCGGCCACGTTCCCGTGCTCTGCCACCATCTCCTGGATGGAGCCCTGCTGGGCGAGCATCATCTTCACGGGCCGGAAGATCTCGATCTTCACGGCGGCAAGGGCCGCCTTCCCCTGCCGGGCCAGCCGGGCCACCTCGCCCGGGTCGTTCATGGCCTGGTAGGCATGGTCGACGTCCGCGGGATCGACAGAGAAGGCCTTCGCGATGGCGTCCCTCACATTTCCTTCACCGATCCCGATCCGGAGCTCCCCGAGGATGAGCCGGGCGAGGTACCGCGCCTCGAGCGGGTGGACGTTCGCGAACAGCTTCCGGACCGCGAGGAGCTTTTCCCGCTGGGACTTCTTTCCCTCGGAGAGGGCGATGGACTCGCAGGCCCTGTGCACGTCGCCGATGGTCATTTCCTCGGAGAAGAACGAGGTCTGGGTCTTCCCGGCGAGGAGGGCCTCTGCCGCCTTCCCCACGTCCCCCTCGGCGGAGACCCTTGCCTCCACCGCCTCCTTCTTTTTCCCCACGACGTAGGCCACGGCCTCGTAGAGCAGGTTCGGCCCGATGCCGAGCTTGAGGGGCGACCAGTCGGGGAAGATCCGTCCCATGATGAACCGGACGAAGACCGGGAGCTCCGCGTCGTCCAGCCGGGGAAGCTCGCCGGCAAGGAGGTCGATCATCTCGAGCCGGCCGGAGATATTCTCGAGCCGCTCGCAGATCTCCGCAAACTCACGAAAGAGCATGGGCCACCCCTGCCATCACTCCCTCACCTCTGTCGGCATTCCATATTAAAAGACCAACCCTGATCGGGCCGGGACGGGTGGGGCTTCAGAGGGTGAGGGTGGGGGTGACCTTGTGCTGGTGCGCGACGATGACCTTCACGTCGCCGATGTAGAACCCGAGCCCCTCCCTTGCAGAGGCAAGCGCCTTCTCGGGGGTGTTATTGATCTCGGAGAGGTGGGCGAGGATCACCGCGTCGATGTGACCGCCGATCTCCCTCAGGCAGGCCGCCGCCGCGACGTTTGACAGGTGCCCCCTCCTCGACCGGATCCGCCGCTTCAGGGACTCGGGGTACGGGCCTGTCCGGAGCATCTCGGGGCAGTGGTTGCTCTCGAGCAGGACCCCGTCGCAGCGCGAGAGTCTCTTCACGAGGGCGGGGGGGAGGAGGCCGGTATCCGTGCAGGAGGCGAACAGGCAGCCATCGGCTCCGATGAAAAAGCCGGAGGGCTCCCGGGCGTCGTGGGAGGTTGCGAATGGCTCGACCGAGAATTCACCGAGGTCGAACTGCTCTGCGGGCCGCACCGGCCGGAGGGCAGGGAGATGCCCCCGGGAGGCTTCGCGGGGGATGTCCTGCAGGGTACCCCCGGTCCCGCAGAGGGGGACCTTCAGTTTCCGGGCCAGCGCCCAGGCGCCCCGGACATGGTCCACGTGCTCGTGGGTGAGGAGGATCCCCCGGATGTCCTCCGCGGGGAGCCCGGCAGAGGCGAGCCGCGCGAGGGCCTCCCGCGCGGGCAGCCCGCAGTCCACGACGAGGGCGCCGTCCGCTCCGGAAACGACGGTACAGTTCCCTTTCGAACCACTCGCGAGGACGGTGATCTGCATCCGGGATTCCTGCCTCAGGCTATCGTACAGGTGGGCGTCCGGTAGAGATATAGACATCCGGACCGGCGTGAACAGGGTCCGGCCGAGAGCCGGCTGTCTAACTTTCCGGGAGCACGTGGATGGCAGTTGCCTTTACCGATGCGAAAACCTCCTTCCCCGGGGCGAGTTCCAGGTCCTCGGCGGACCTGATGGTGATGAGCGCGGTGATGTCGATGCCGCAGTCTATAATCACGTGGACGAAGGGCCCCGAGGGGATTATCCGTTTTATCGTCCCCTGGTACACGTTCCGGGCGCTCGTCCGCGAGGTTCCGTCTATCCCGATCGTAACATCCTCGGCGCGAAAGAGGATGCTCACCCTGCTCCCCGGCCCGAGGGGGGTGACCGCCGAGAACGACCTGCCCGGGACCGCCACCGTCGCTTCACCAGCCTGGTTCTCCGTGATCGCCCCGGAAAAGATGTTGTCAACCTGTACGAAACGTGCGATCTTTTTCGTCGCAGGCTTGTGGAAGATATCCACGGTCGTCCCGATTTGCGGGATCCTGCCCTCCATCACGACCCCTATCCTTCCTGCAAGCCGCTGTCCCTGGAGCATATCGTGGGTGCTTACGACCACGGTTGTGCCCGCGTCGCGGTTCAGCTGCAGGATGGTTTCCTCGATCTTCTCGACCGAGTGGGGGTCAAGGTTCGCGGTCGGCTCGTCGAGGAAGAGGACCTCGGGGTCGGTGACCATCGCGCGGGCAAGGGCCACCCGCTGGGCCTCCCCCCCCGAAAGGGTCCGGGCATTGCGGCGGGCATAGTCCGGAAGGCCGATGTCTCTGAGCGCCTCCCCCACCCGCTTCCCGATGGTCGCCTGGCTCTCGTTCCGGTACCGCATGCCGAGGGCGATATTGTCGTACACGGTCCGGTTGAAGATGACGGGCTTCTGGGAGAGCATGGCCAGCCTCCGGCGGAGCCCGAACCGGGCGTCCCCGTCGAGGGCGTCCTTGCCGAGGATGGTGAGGGAGCCCCCCGTCGGCACCTCGATCAGGTCGAGGAGCCGGAGCAGGGTGCTCTTCCCCGAGCCGCTCGGGCCTATCAGGCCGAAGATCTCCTTCTCCCGGACCGAGAACGAGATCTCCCTGAGGATCTCCTTCTCGCCGTACCACTTGGAAAGCCCGTCTGCCTGTATCATGCCTGCCCTAGGATGTGAAGGAGCTCTTCCAGGCAGACCCGGACTGGACCAGGTTGAGCCCGATGTTCACGATAACGGCGACCCCGAGGAGGATGACCCCGAGGGCGATGGCGAAGGCGAAGTCCCCGATCGATGTCTCGAGGGAAATGGCGGTGGTGAGCACCCGGGTGTAGCCCCGGATGTTCCCGCCGATGATCATGGCGGCCCCCACCTCCGAGATGGCCCGCCCGAACCCGAGGATGACCGCGGCGAGGATCCCGAACCGCGCCTCGAGTATCAGGGTCCTCACCGACTGCAGGGTTGTCGCCCCGAGGGAGGTAATGGTCTGCCGCATGTCGGGGTCGATCCCGGACAGAGCGGCAAAGGTGAGGCCGGTGACGAGCGGGAGGACGAGGATCATCTGGGCGATGACCATGCCCGGGGCGGTGTAGAGGAGGTGGAGGAACCCGAACGGTCCCTGGTTCGAGATGAAGAGGAAGAGGACGAGGCCGGCGATGACCGTCGGCAGGGCATAGAGGGTCTGGATGAGGTTGATCACCACCCGTTTTCCCCGGAAGTCATGGTAGTAGAGGAACGCACCGAGCGGGATGGCGATGCAGGCTGAGAGGAACGTGGCCGTGAGCGAAATCTCGAGTGAGAGGATCGTGATCCTGATCACCTCGGGATTGCCGGAAACAATGAGCTGGAACGCCTGGATAAACCCGTCTGTAATCTCGCCTGCCATGTTACCCTCCCTGCCTGACCCGTATCATTCCAGAATAAAAGCGCCCGGGATACATCATGTACCATCCTCTCCCTCAGGCCATGTCCGGCCCGGATTGATATCTGCATTCACTCTTCGTGTGCCCCAATATAAAAGAAATGAAAGATGGAAATGTATAACAAAACGGAATTGTTAAAGACTGACAAAATGAGAATAGTGGGCTATAACAAATGGGAATTATTAAATAACGCGATAGGCATTAATCTGCCACATGAAAGACAGAAGCAAGTTAATCATTGGTAGTTTACTTGTGCTCGCGATCCTGGCCGGGATCCTCGTTGCAGGGTGCACCCAGGCGCAGACGCCTCCCGAGACCCCGGTCCCGACCACGGTTCCGGCGACGGTTGCGACCACCCAGGCCGAGACCCCGGTCCCGACCGCGGAAACCACGACGGTGCCCGAGACGCCAAACGCGACCCCGACCGCGGCACCGACGACACCGACTGCCGTGCCGACCCCGGTAACTCACGAGACAAACACCCTCATCATCGCCACCACGACGAGCCTCTATGACACGAAGCTCCTCGACACGATCCAGGACACCTACGAGAAGGAGACGGGAGTGAACCTGAAGATCACCGCGCAGGGTACCGGTATCGCGATCCAGATCGCGACCCGGGGGGACTGCGACCTGCTCCTCGTCCACTCGCCCTCCCAGGAGAAGGCGTTCACCGATGCAGGGCTCGGGATCAACCAGCGGTGCTTTGCCTACAACTACTTCGAGGTCGTCGGGCCCGCGAACGACCCCGCGGGGATCAAGGGCCTGACGCCCGAGGCCGGATTTGCCCGGATCCTCGCGCTCGGGATGAACAAGACCCCGAACGTCTTCTTCGCCTCCCGGGGCGACGGGTCGGGGACCCACACCGCCGAGCAGGCCATATGGGCGCGGGCGGGCTATAACTACACGAAGGACGTCGCCACCTCCGGTGACTGGTACCTTTCCGTCGGCAAGGGGATGGGGGAGACCCTGACTCTCGCCAGCCAGAAGGGAGCCTATACCCTGACCGATGAGGGGACGTTCCTCGCCTTCCAGAGCCAGCTCCAGCTCGTCCCGCTCATCACGAACAAGCCGACCCTCCTGAACCGGTACAGCGCCATCGCCGTGAACCCCGCGAAGAACCCGAACGTGAACATCGTCCAGGCAGACCGGTTCATCAACTGGCTGATCTCCGCCGAGGGTTACCAGATCCTCAGCACCTATGGCAAGGATAAGTACGGCAAGGCTCTCTTCACGCCGCTTACCCCCGATGTATGCACGGTTGCGCCGTTCAGCTGTACCTGCACCGGGGCGGTCTCCCCGTTCTAACCTCTTTTTTTTCAGTTCAGGTATTCACCGGGAACGTCATCACCCGGCGAAAGCCACGAAGCCGGCATCGGCCCGGGGCCGGACTTCAGGTGGCAGCGGCCTTCGGAATACGTGGAAAAAAAGCAGATAAGCAGGAGGCGTCAGTGCCTCTTTTTCTCCTTCCCTGATCCTTCCTGCTCGGGCTCGAGGTACACGACCTCGGAGCCGATGTCCTTTGCGATCCGCTCGATCTCGAACTTCCGGAAGTGAGTCCCCTCGATCTGGATCTGGCCCCCGGTGACTGCGAGGATCCGGAACATCGGCTGCCGGACCCCCTCGCCCACCTTCTGTCTCTCGCGCACGTAGATCTTCATGATTCCTTCGGGTACACCCTTGCAGCTCCCCTCCTTTAATAGTTATGCCGCCATACCGTTCACCCATGCCCGGGAAAGGCGGCGAACGGTTCCGGATCCGGAGCGGGCTCGAGGGGGAGACCCTGGTGAGCCGGGGGCTCATGAAGAGGACGGCGAGGGGCGAAACGCTCCGGCTCCTCCCGGACCTGAACGTGATCAAGATCGGGGGCCACGCGGCGGTGGACTACGGGAAGAGCGTAATGGTGCCGCTCCTCGACGAGATAGGGGAGCTGTCGAAGAAACACCAGGTCCTTGTCGTGACCGGCGGGGGAGGCCGGGTCCGGCACCTCATGGAGATCGGGATCGACCTCGGGATGCCGACGGGCGTCCTCGCCGAGCTCTCATCCAAGATCAGCGAGCAGAACGCCATCATGGTCTCGATCCTTCTCTCGAAGTACAACGGCGTGCGCATCCACACGGGCGACCTCCTGAACCTCCCGTCCATGCTGAAACTGGGTATCCTTCCCGTCGTCCACGGGACGCCCCCGTACGGGCTCTACGAGCACCCGCCCCGGGTCGGCTCGATCCCCCCGCACCGGACAGACACCGGGGCCTTCCTGATGGCCGAGGTGCTCGGGGCACGGTCCTGCATCATCGGGAAGAACGTCGACGGACTCTACACCGAGGACCCCCGGAAGAACCCCCGGGCGGATTTCATCCCCCGGATCACCGCCGGGGAACTCATGGAAATGGACCTCGAGGACATGGTCGTCGAGCGGATGACCGTCGAGCTTCTCGCGAATGCCGTCAACATCCGGGAGATCCGGATTGTGAACTGCCATGTCCCCGGGAATATCGGGAAGGCGATCCGGGGCGGGAAGGTCGGCACGGTCATCCGTGCCAGGTGACCAACCCTTTCGGGCACGGGGCTCCCCCTCCCGGAATCCCCGGCCCCCCGTACGGGCGAGAAACGTTAAACTGTTTTGCGGATGATTCTCCGGGCATATGTGGAAGGAGCTCGAAGTCGGGGCATGGGTGGCATCCCGGAAGCAGAGCATGGAGGACGTGCGGGGGCAGGTCCAGGAGATAATCGGGAAGGTCAGGGCAGAGGGGGACACCGCCCTCCGGGCCCTCTCCCGGCACGTGAAACTCGAGGAGATCGCAGTGTCCGACGATGAGCGGGAGGCGGCGTACACCGCGGTCGACCCGGAGGTGACCGAGGCCCTGGTCGAGGCCGAGGCACGGATCACGGGGTTCCACGAGCTCCAGCGCCCCCGTGACCTCTGGCTCCAGGAGGTGGAGCCGGGGATCACCCTCGGGATGAAGACCACCCCCCTGGACCGGGTCGGCATCTACGTTCCCGGCGGGAGGGCAGCCTATCCCTCTTCGGCCCTCATGTGCGCCGTGCCCGCGAAGGTCGCCGGGGTCCGGGAGATCTGCGCCTGCTCCCCGCCACCCATCAGCCCGCTCACCCTCGTTGCCCTCGATATCGCGGGGGTCACCGAGATCTACCGCTCCGGCGGCGCACAGGCCATCGCCGCGATGGCCGTCGGGACAGAGACCATCCCGCCGGTGCAGAAGATCGTCGGACCGGGGAACGTCTTTGTCACGATGGCGAAGGTGCTCCTCCGCGAAGAGGTGGAGATCGACTTCCCCGCCGGCCCGAGCGAGATCGCGATCATCGCCGACCGGACCGCGGACCCCCGGATCATCGCCTGGGATATCCTCGCCCAGGCAGAGCACGACCCCCGGGCGGCCTGCGTGCTCATCACCACTGAAAAGAGCCTCGCCGACCGTGTGGGGAAGCAGGTGGAGCAGCTCGCCGAAAAGGAACCCCGGAAGGAGATCCTCGCGGAGTCCCTCGCGAACTGCGGCTACGTCCTCGTGAAGGACCTCGGCGAGGCGGCGGCTGCATCGGACGAGATCGCGCCCGAGCACCTGTCCATCCAGGTGGCCGACCCCCTCCCCGTCCTCTCGAGGGTCAGGCACGCAGGGGCCATCTTCATTGGCAGGTACTCGGCGGTGGCCTGCGGGGACTACGCCGTCGGGACGAACCACGTGCTCCCGACCGCGGGGTACGCGAGGCTCTACTCGGGCCTCGACGTCGCCCACTTCTGCAAGACCTCGTCCGTGGAGATCCTCGGCCCGGACGGCCTCGAGGCCGTCGGCGACGTGGTGGAGACCATCGCCCGGGCCGAGGGACTCTCCGCCCACGCGGCCTCGGTCCGGGCCCGGCGGGAAAAGAGCCGCTGAGATGGAAGGCAGCCGGAGCCTGAGGATCCCGCGGGACCTTGCCGAAGCAAAGCAGGTCCAGGAGGCGGTCGCCCGGGCGGTTGAGGAGGTGCCTCCCGTCTCCCTCGATGCCGTGGAGTGCATTGCGGGGGCCGATGCCTCGTACTCCCCGGACGGCAGCACCGTACATGCCGCGGTCGCGGTCCTCGGGCATCCCGACCTGAACCTCGTCGAATCCTGCTGGGTCTCCCGCGAGGTCCCCTTTCCCTACCTGCCCGGCTACTTCGCGTTCCGCGAAGGCCCGGCAATCATCTCGGCGGTCATGGCCCTCACGAGGCGGCCGGACCTCCTCCTCGTCGACGGGCATGGCCGGGCGCACCCGAGGAGGGCCGGGATCGCGAGCCATGTCGGCCTCCTCCTGGGCATCCCGACGGTGGGAGTGGCGAAGCGGATCCTCGCCGGTGAGGTGGCAGAGTTCGGGCCTGCCCGGGGATCCCAGGCGCCGGTGTGGGACCGGGGCGAGATCATCGGCATGGCGCTGCGCACCAAGGCAGGATCCCGCCCCCTCATTGTCTCGGCCGGGTATGCCATCGACCTCGACACGGCGGTTGAGGCGGTCCTCACGGCGACCCGGGCCTCCCGGATCCCTGCGCCAATCCGGGAAGCCCACCGCATCTCCCGCGAGGTCAGGCGGTCGTACCTCCTGGGCCCTCCGGGCCCCTGAACCGGCGGCAGGTGAGGCGGTACTCAGGGCCGCGGGAGGCGGTACTCAGGGCCGGATAGATCTCCTGAGCCGGATGAAGGGAGATACCATGTCAGCCTCGGGAGCCGGGTGGAAGGTCCTCTCCGGGATAACGAGATCGGGAGGAGCCTCGCGGGCACGGGCCCCGTTCCGGGCCGGGGCGAGGATGGTGAGGGCAATGAGCCCCGAGAGGATTGCGGTG
>DATJPK010000152.1:0-2743 GCA_035506435.1 Methanomicrobiales archaeon | reverse complement strand
GTCGATGACGGGCCCGAGGAACACGTCCCGCTCCCGGGGATCCCCGAGTTTCAGGCCTTCGGTATATTTTTTCAGGCTGCCGATGAACTCCTCTTCCACGGATTGGTGGACATATACCCGGGACGTCGCGCTGCACTTCTGCCCCGAGTACCCGAAGGCCGCCCTTGCCACCCCTTCCGCCGCCTTCCCGATGTCGGCATGCGCGGTGATGATGACCGGGTTCCTGCTCCCCATCTCGGCCACGACCGGCTTCGGGTAGGGCTGCCGGGCAGCGAAGTTCCGGATGAGCCACGTGCCGGCATCCCGGGAGCCGGTGAAGGCAATCCCGTCCACGTCGGGGCTCGAGACCGCTGCCTCGCCGAACGGCGCCCCCGGCCCGGTCACGTAGTTGACCGCGCCGGCCGGGACTCCCCCCTCCCTGAAGGCCCGGTAGAGCATGAGGCCTGCGAGGGGCGCCGCGCTCGTGGGCTTCAGGACCACCGTGTTCCCGGTGATGAGCGCACCTCCCGCCATCCCCGCGGCGAGGTCGAGCGGGAAGTTGAACGGCGAGATCACCGCCCAGGCGCCGTGGGGCTTCATCACCGAGACCCCCCTCGCGCCGGGCGCCTCGGGCTCCAGGGGTACCTCGTAGCCCACGTTCCTCTCGTAAAGCGAGGCATGGTACCGGAGCATGTCCACGGCCTCGCCCACCTCGGCGACCGCCTCGAACCGGTTCTTTCCTGCCTCGAGGGTTATGAGGGCCGCGAGGGGGAACAGGTCGGCCTCGAGCAGGTCCGCTGTTTTCCGGATAACCCCTGCCCGCTCCTGCCATCCCTTCCGGCTCCACTCCGGAAAGGCTGCCTGCGCCTCGCGGAATGCCTCCGCGGCCTCCTTCTTCCCGCCGGCCTGGAAAGTGCCGACGAGGATATCCCGGTCGATGGGGGACCGTACCTCGAACGGTTGCAGGTCCCTGACCTCGCGCTCCCCGATGACAATGGAGTGGCTGCCCTCGATCTCTTCCCCGGCCCTCCCGAGGGCCTCCTCGTAGGCCCGGTGGAGGGAGGGATCGCCCTCCATGGATTCGTACGTGACCTTTTTCATCGCCCTGCGCCCCCTGCCGGTGCGTACGAGTGAGAGGCAGCTCGTGGTAAAAAATGTTACCTGCCGCAATGGTTATATGGCCACCCCTCGTATCCCCTCGCCGATGGCTGGAATCGGCAGTCAGTTTCCATGATCCGGGTGAAGCGGGTGTACGACGCTCCTTCGGCGGAGGACGGGGTCCGGATCCTCGTGGACCGGCTCTGGCCGCGGGGGCTTTCGAAGGAGCGGGCCGGGGTGGCCCTCTGGCTGAAGGAGATTGCTCCGTCGACGGAGCTCAGGCAGTGGTACCGCCATGACCCGGACCGGTGGGAGGAGTTCTGCCGCCGGTACCAGGCCGAGCTGTCGGCAAGGCCGGACCTGGTCCGGACCATTGAAGAGCAGGCCGCGCGGGGGACAGTCACCCTCCTGTACAGCTCCCGCGAGGGCGAGCGGAACAACGCGGTGGCGCTGAAGATGTTTCTTGAAAAAGGAGGCGGGAAGAAGTGACCGAACTGAAACGGACCCTCGGGCTCTGGGGAGCGGCAGGGATAGGCATCGGGGCGATCATCGGGACGGGTATCTTTGTCCTGATCGGGGTCGCCTCCGGGATCGCGGGACCAGCGGTGATCATCTCCTTCCTCATCGCGGGGCTGACCGCGCTTCTTACCGGCCTCTCGACGGCCGAGCTCTCGTCATTCATCACCGAGTCAGGCGGGAGCTACATCTATACCACGAAGGCCTTCGGCCTGCTCCCCGGCTTCGTGATCGGCTGGATGAAGTCCTTTGACTACATCGTCGGGGCGAGCGCCGTATCAGTCGGCTTTGCCGCGTACTTCGCGTACTTCGTTGGGGTCCCCCCGGTGGCGGCGACCCTTGTCCTCGTCGGCAGCCTCTGGCCCCTCGTGCTCATGGCCCTGAACTTCAGCGGGATGCGGGAGGCGAGCGGCACGAACAACCTCCTCGTCGCCCTTAAGATCTCGGCACTCGTGATCTTCATCGCGGTCGGAGGGTGGTACCTCTTTTCGCATGGCGACCTCTCCAACTACCACCCGTTCTTTCCGAAGGGCATCTCCGGGGCCTTCTCGGGGGCCTCCATCATCTTCTTTGCCTTCATCGGGTTCAACACCATCGCGGTCATCGCCGAGGAGGTGAAGGAGCCCGAACGGAACGTGCCGAGGGCGGTGCTGATCGCCTTTGCCATCTGCACCCTCCTCTACATCGGGGTCTCGGTGGTGTCGGTGGGCCTCCTCAACTGGCAGGTCCTCGGGACCTCGAGCGCTCCCCTCGAGGCGGCGCTCCGGGTCGCGACGGATAACTACCTCGTCCTCCAGTTCATCGCCCTTTCCGCCCTGTTCGCCACGACGTCGGTCATCATGTCCTCCATCATCGGGGGCTCCCGGGCCCTGTTCGCGATGGCGCGGCAGGGAGTGATACCGGGTGTGTTCGCCCGGATCTCGAAAAACGGGGTCCCGTTCCTCACCGTGCTCATCACGGGGGTCACCATCGGGGCCATCGTCCTCTTCACGAACGGGAACCTCGACTGGCTCGCCTCGATCTTCAACTTCGGGACCCTCGTCACTTTCTTCTTCATCAACGCGAGCCTGCTCCAGCTCCGCAGGACCATGCCGGGCGCGAAACGGGGGTTCCGGGTCCCCTTCTACCCGGTCACCCCGATCCTCGGCGT
>DATJPK010000151.1:0-3872 GCA_035506435.1 Methanomicrobiales archaeon | reverse complement strand
AAGGTCTCATCGCCGGGGATCCATTTACATCCCCGGGAAGAACAGGACGATGAAGTAGATCGCCATCGCGGCGAAGCCGAGCGGGACCCCCACCCGTCCCCATTCCCTGCTCGTGATCCCCAGTTTTCCGGCGGCGATGATGTTCGGGATGTTCCCGGGGATGAGCATCCCGCCCGACACGAGGAGTCCCATGAGGGCGGCCCGGACCTGGACGACCGAGAGGTACGGCCCGATCTCGGCCGCGGTAAGGGTGGCATTGTCAAGCACCGCCGAGACCATGTTTACCCAGTAAAGGCCGTCCGCCGGGATGCCGGTGATGAACTGGAGGATCAGGGGCTTAAAGCCCTCGCCGAGGAGAACGAGGGCCATGATGAAGAGGTAGACCTTTGCCGCCCTGAGGATGACCTCCCGCAGTGTGCCCTTCTCGACCTTGCAGAAGACAGGGCCCTCCTCCATTACCGGGCACCGGGCGGAGTACGCGGCGATGACTCCGAACGCGATGATCCCCGGGACGATATAGGTCCCGAGCATCCCGGCAAGGAAGCCGAAGCCGGCGTAATACGGCGGGCCGGAGAGCTTCGAAACCGCGATGGTGGAGAGGGGCTCGCCGAGCGGGGTGAGGGCGGCCCCGAGCCCGATGGCAAAGCAGGCCGAGACGGCGATCCTGACCTTTGGCTCCTTCGGGAGGGGGATGGCACAGAGGATCTCGATGAGGAGGATGGCGGCGAGGATGGCCGAGATGACGCTCGACAGGAACCCGAGGCCGACGACGAGGAGGAAGGCGAGGGCACCCGGGGGCACCGCATCCACGAGTCCCTGGATCGCCCGTTCCAGGAGTGCGTGTCCGAGGTAGATGAGGAACCCGACGACGAGGACCACCTGGACGATTCCGACCGGAATCCCGAGGAACCGGCCGATGAGGACCGGCGTGGTGAGCGCCTCTTCCACGATGGCCCATGACCACCCGGTCGCCACCCCCCCGATGGACGAAAAGCCCGCGACGGTGAGGGCCGCGACCCCGCAGGCGAAGAGGAAGGCCTCGAGGTTCTCCTCGACCCGCCGGAAGAGGAATGGTCCGGCGAGCACGATGGCGAGGATGGCGAGGAGGCCTGCGGTCGTCGGGATGTCCACCATGTCCGTTCACCCTTCTTTTTGCCCCCCGCGCCTAAAAAGGGAGCGATCCGCTCCGCTCCGGCCTTCGCCGACCCAATCTTTTTCATCGGCCCCTCCCCATGCTAACCGGTGCTGATGACCGCGGGGGAGGGCATGCCGGGATGAAGAAGGTCGCCGTCATCGACTACGGGCTCGGGAACCTGAGGAGCGTGATGCGTGGCCTCGAGAAGGCGGGTGCGGAGGTCACCATTACCTCGGATGCGAGGGAAATCGAGGCGGCGGACGGCATCGTCCTCCCCGGTGTCGGGGCGTTCCGGGACGGGATGGAGATGCTCGGCGACCTCCGGGCCACCGTGACCTCCCTTGCCGGGAAGGTCCCCCTCCTCGGTATCTGCCTCGGGATGCAGATGCTTGCCGAGTGGAGCGAGGAGCATGGCCGGCACGAGGGGCTCAACCTGGTCCCGGGCGGTGTCCGTCGTTTCCCGCATGAGGCCGGGTTCAAGGTCCCCCACATGGGATGGAACACCATCCGGAAGACGGGGGATGACCCGCTCTTTGAAGGACTAAGGGACGAGGAGTACGTGTACTTTGTCCACTCCTACTACTTCGACACGCCCCGGGAGTATGTCGCCACCGAAACGGAGTACATCCTCCCGTTCGCTTCATCGGTCTGTAACGGGACGGTGTACGGGGTGCAGTTCCACCCCGAGAAAAGTGGGGATATCGGGCTCCGCATCCTCCGGAACTTTATCGGGATGCTGTAGGGCCCGTCACGCTGTTTTCCCTTTTCTCCACACCCACAGCTCGTACCCGAGCATCACCGCGATGACGAGCACCCCGCCGAGGAAGAAGACGAGCGGCAGCGGCGGCAGGACGGGGGCTTGTGTCGCCATCTCCGGCGCGGGCTGCGTCATTTGCGTCACCGGCGTCGCATTGGGCGCCCATGACTCGTTCGCGGCCCCCTTGTACAGGTGATCGGCGACCCCGCCTGCCTCGTTCGACCCCCGCGGAAGGGCGGAGGGAACCGTCGCCTGGAGCGCCGGGGACACCCCCGGTGCAAAGGCCGGGCCGAGGATCGCGAGCATGAGGCTTGCGAGGACCACGACGGCGAAGAGGGAGCCGTAGCGGAGGAGGATGCCCTTCAGGTCGCCGCCCCGGGGCACGACGATGAGCATCTGGTCCCGGAGGCCGTAGACCTTCACCTCCCGGCCCTTCTGGGACCACCGTTTCTCGACGATGGTGATGACCCCCGCGTCCACCAGGTTCTCCAGGTGGTACTGGACCGTCGTGATGGGGATCTTGAGCGCATCGGCGATCTGGGTGGAAGCCTGCCCCCCCTCCTTCAGGAGCTGGAGGATCTCCCCCGCGGTCCTGCTCGCGATGGCCTTTGCTATCTTCTGGGCCTTCTCGTCGCCGGGCTCGAGGATGACGACCCCGCCCGTTGCGGGGGGCTGTGCGGGGCTGGTGCCGTCAGGCATTCAGAACCTCCTTTCCATCAGGGAAGAAGGTTTTCGTGTCGTCAGGCACGAAGAGCCCTCCTGATGTCCTCCAACGCGAGCTCGAGGGCCCTGCCGACGGCTCCGGCATCCGGCCCGCCGCCCTGGGCCTTTTTTTCGTTCCCGCCGCCCTTCCCCCCGAGGGCAGCGCAGGCCTTCCCGACGAGGTCCGAGGCGCTCACCCCGGCCCTGCCCGAGGCACCTGCCACGTGGACCGGCCCGTTCCCCCCGGCGAGAAGGGCGACCCCGCCCGAGTCGGCGATGCGGGTCGCAAGGGCGACGAGGTCCCGGGGGGCGAGGTCGATCCGCCGGACGAGGACCGGGACTCCCCCGATCAGCTCGGGCTCGGCGCTCTTTGCTTCAAGCTCGGCGAGGCGGGCCCGCAGCCGGTCGATCTCCTTTCCCCGTTCCTTCCATTCGCCGAAGAACCTGGTCGCGGACGAGGGGAGGTTCTCGGGCTGGACCGAGAGGACCCCCGAGGCATCGGAAAGGAGCCGCTCGGTGCGCTGCATGTGGTAGAGCGCGGCGATGCCCGCGGCAAACTCGATCCGCTCCACGCCGTCCTGGATGTGCTCGACCCGGATGACCTTGACGGCCCCCACCTCGCCCGTCGAACGGGCATGGGTGCCGGCGCAGGCCTGCACCTCCCGGCCCACCTGCACCACCCGGATCTCCTTCCCCGGCGGGACCCCGCCCTGGTACAGGTCGAAGCCGAACTTCTGCTCGGCCTTGTCCCGGTCCTCCCACTTGATATAGACGGGGAGGTCCTGCATGACCATCCGGTTCGCCTCCACCTCGATCTTCGCGAGTTCCTCCGGGGTGATGTGCCGGAAGTGCCTGATATCGAGGCGGGAGGACTCGCTCCCCTTCTGGGCGCCCGCCTGGTGGATGTGGCTCCCGAGCACGAGCTTTGCCGCGTGGAGCAGGATGTGGGTCCCCGTGTGGTGGCGCATCAGGGAAAGCCGGCGTTCCTCGTCGAGCTTGCCCCTCACCCGCTCACCCTTCCGGATCGCCCCGCCCTTTGTCTCGTGAAGGATGACGTCGCCGATCTTCACGGCAGACTCGACCCGGGCGATTCCCTCGGCGGTGACGAGGGTCCCCGTGTCGGAGGGCTGCCCGCCTCCCTCGGGATAGAAGAGGGTCTGGTCCATCACGGCGAACCCGTCGAAGTAGTCGAGGACCGTTGCCTCGAACTCCATCTCTGCAGGCAACTCGTAGTAGAGCGGCCTCGTCGGCGGGAGCTCCGTCGTCCTCCCGCGATAC
>DATJPK010000150.1:0-11122 GCA_035506435.1 Methanomicrobiales archaeon | reverse complement strand
CACGATCCTCTTCCCCGCAAAAGACCCTGCAAGGGCGAGGGTGAGGATGGCGACGAGGTACCGCCCGAGGAACATCGCTATCGCGGTCGAGATGGTATAGAAGAGGTTCGCCGAGAGGCCGGCAAAGGCGCTCCCGTTGTTCTGCGGCGTCGAGGTGAATGCATACAGGATCTCGGAGAACCCGTGCGGGCCGGGATTGAGGATGGCCGCGGTCCCCGGTGCGCTGAGGACAGCGATGGCCGTCGCGGTAAGGGTGATGAAAATGGGGACGAGGATGATGATGGTCGCGAGTTTCATCTCGTGCGGCTCGATCTTCTTTCCATAGATCTCGGGGGTCCTCCCGACCATCAGCCCGGCGATGAACATCGCGATGACCACGAAGACGAGCATGCCGTACAGCCCCGAGCCGACGCCGCCGTACACCACCTCGCCAAGCTGCATGGCAAACATCTGCACGAACCCCGCGAGGGGCATGAAGGAGTCGTGCATCGAGTTCACCGCCCCGCAGGAAGTGGAGGTCGTCGAGACGGACCAGAAGGCCGATGCCACGATCCCGAACCGCACCTCCTTTCCTTCCATGTTGCCTCCCGGCTGGGCATGCAGGGGGCTCTGGTCGATGCCAAGTGCGCCGAACGCCGGGTTGCCTCCTGCCTCCGACCAGATGGCAATCCCCGCGAGAGGGAGGAAGAGGATGGTCATCGCGATGAGGAGGGCGACCCCCTTCCGCCGCGACCCGATCATCTTCCCGAAGGTGAAGCAGAGGGCGGCGGCGATGATGACGAGGGAGAGGTTCTCGATGAAGTTCGAGAGGGGCGTCGGGTTCTCGAAGGGGTGCGCCGAGTTCGCGTTGAAGAACCCGCCCCCGTTCGTCCCGAGCATCTTGACCGCGATCTGCGATGCAGCCGGCCCCCGGGCGATGAGCTGCGTGGTGACCAGGTTACCGGACGCATCCCGGACCGGGTCGAGGAGCGGGACCGTTACGGGACCGCCGAAAGTCTGCACGCTTCCCTGCGACACGAGGAAGAGGGCAAGGATGGTGCACAGGGGGAGGAGGATGAGCACGCTCCGGACAAGGAGCACCCAGAAGTTCCCGATGGTCAGGGCCGACTTCCGGGAGAACGCGAGGACGAGGGCGACGAGGACGGCCATCCCCTTCGCCGCCGAGAGGAAGTTCTGCACGGCGAGTCCCGCCATCTGGGTAAGGTAACTCACCGTCGTCTCGGGGACATAGAACTGCCAGTTCGTGTTCGTGGCGAAGCTCACCGCGGTGTTGAGGGAGAGGTCCCAGGGGACCGGGCCGAGACCGAGAGGGTTCAGGGGGAGGAACTGCTGGAGCTCCTGGAGGAGGAAGGGCACGACGATGCAGATGCCAGAGAAGACCATGAGGGCTGCCGCAAACCCCTTCCAGTCCATCTCCTCCCCGTCCTTCACCCCCGAGGACCGGAGGAGCCATCGCTCGAGCGGCCCGGTGACGGGCGAGAGAAAGGTCGGTTCACCCGTGAAGACCTGCGCCATATACCCGCCGAGAGGCACGATGAGTGCCGCACCGATGAGGAAGAAGAGGATAATCTGGAGCCAGTCAGTCCCCCTCATGCCCAGGATGGGAGTCTCGTTGAACGCGCCCGCGTTCCCTGGCAGGGAGGTGACCTGCCCCGTCACCGGTGCGGATGCCGCGAGATCGTCGAGGGCGAGGTTCAGGGAGAGGACATTTACCCGGGACTCTCCGAAGATCCCAAACTGGCGGCCCTCGACCCGGCCGGCGACCAGTCCCTGCACCTGCTCCACGCTCAGGTTCCTCTCCCGGGCCACCCGGGGGACCTGGTACCAGGCGGCGGCGACGCTGATGTCCGGATCGAGGCCGCTTCCCGACGCGGTGACAAGGTCGACTGGAATAGGCAGGGTATTGTCCGGATCAACGGCATGCAATGTGGCAACCCTGTTCCTGACGGCATCGACGAGCACCGGGTTGGAGGGGGCCAGGTTCGAACCCGAGGAGGCAGTGGCATTGTAAGGAACCGGCGCCGTTGCGGAAGGTCGCCCCCAGAAGTATCCCGGCGATGTAAACGGTTGCCCGATCAGCGCCGACCCGGCGATGGTCCCTCCATGGTCGATGAGGCTCCCCTCTGCCTGGGCCGGGAATGCCAGCTGGGCGAGGACGGTGACGACGACGGGATAGAGGATACCCGTGAGGAGCGTGAGGAGGAGGAAAAGCACGATGGCCGGCCTGAGTTGCCTCTTTACCATGAAAAGGGCTTCACGAAGCACGGGTATCACCGTCTTGGACAGTGCCTACTTTTCCTGTGTGCTGGTCAGGTGTATATAGGGAGATTGTTCCCCTGCCGGGTCCCTGCAGGTGGTGAACCCGGCGTGCCGTCGGAGATTTGCACATGGTGGAAAACGGGTTCCATGAAATCATTCATTAAATCATCCCATCGCGCACCGGGGCATTGACCGGATAAGCCCGGACGCACTCCAACGACGGGCCAGCTCCTTATATGGGTGAAGCGCGATAGGGAGTGACCATGGAAAAGTCATCCTCAATCCAGACCCTCATCTTCTTCCTGATCGTGATCCCCGGCGGATGGGCGGCATGGACCCTCTCGGGGATGGACATCCCGGCGACCGTCTGGGCGACCCTCTGGATCGGCATCGTTGCCATCGTGATCGCCTCGGCATTCAAGGTCGCCGACCAGTGGGAGAAGGCCGTGGTGCTCAGGCTCGGGAAGTACTTCGGCCTGAACGGGCCCGGCCCGTTCCTGATCATCCCCATCATCGACCGGGTGGCCTACTGGATCGACCTGCGGATCATCACGACCACGTTTACCGCCGAGAAGACCCTCACGAAGGACACCGTGCCGGTCGACGTCGAGGCGGTACTCTTCTGGAAGGTGGTGAACTCCGAGAAGGCTGCCCTCGCCGTCGAGAACTACAAGACGGCCATCACATGGGCGTCGCAGACGGCGCTCCGTGAGGTGATCGGGAAATCGATGCTCGCCGACATGCTCGAGAACCGGGCAAAGCTCGACAAGGAGCTGCAGGGGATCATCGACCTGCGCACCGAGCAATGGGGAGTGAACATCAGCTCCGTCGAGATCCGGGATATCCTGATCCCGCAGGAGCTCCAGAACGCGATGTCGATGCAGGCCCAGGCGGAACGGGAACGGCAGGCCCGGATCATCCTCGGGGACTCCGAGAAGCAGGTGGCCCAGAAGTTCGAGGAGGCGGCAAAGACCTACCAGGACAACCCCACGGCCCTCCACCTGAGGGCGATGAACATGCTTTTCGAGGGGTTAAAGACCGGGAGCCCGACGCTCATCATCGTTCCCTCGACGGCCCTCAACACGATGAACCTCGGGGACACCACGGGCCTCGTCGCCCTCGCCCAGAACCTCGAGGAGAAGAAGGAGAGGACGAAGCTTGCAGAAAAGACGGAGAAGGAGATCGGCGGCGGCTACCAGGCACCGTAATTTTCCGGCAGGGATAACCGGACCTCCCCGGGCTGCCACCCCGGATTGGAACGGGCAGGGATCCGGGCCGACGGGATGTCCCGGAAGATCCGGTCCGGGATCACATCCCGGAAGGTTCATTGCAAAACAGGGATATTGAAATGTAATGGAAAAGTATTGCTCAAACTGCGGCAAACCTGTTTCTGATCCGGCAAATTATTGTGCATCGTGCGGGGCCTATATCGGGAAAAATATCGAAGGCAAGGTACAGGAATTCCGGGAACACCTCGAAATACTGAACCTCACGAAAGAGGTGCACATTTTTACGGTGTACGTCGTTGCCTTTACCGCCGCATTGAATGTCTGGGCAATACTCAATATCGCCGACTGGGAACTGCGGCTTGCGAGCAGCGTGTTCATCGGGGTTTTATCGGTGTTTATCACCCGGTTCCTGCTGAAGCGGTACCTGAACTAGGCGTCCACCGCCTCACCCCGATCCATCGGGCCTGTCGGAAATGTCGATGAGTTATGGCGGGCTCGAATCCCCGGAACCAGATGCGAGGGACCGGATTCGAACCGGTGAACCCCTTCGGGAATGGACCCTAAATCCATCGCCTTTGGCCAGGCTTGGCAACCCTCGCAGTACGTACTTCATCGACAGGGGCCGATAAATCCCTTCCTTCGCACGTTTCCGTCGGATCAGGCGGCTTTTCCGGACGGGACTTTTTCCTCCTTCCTGAGCCGGTACCACGTCACCCCGGCCGCGAGGGCGAGGGGCCCGAGGAGGAAGCCCGAGATCCCGAGCACCAGGATCCCCCCGAGGAACCCGAAGAACATGATATACGGCGAAAGGTGCGTCCGCCTCCCCATCAGGATCGGGCGGATCGAGAGCTCGGGGAGGAGGGCAACGACGAGGTACCCGATGAAGAAGACGAGGGCGAAGCCCCGGAGATCACCAATGGCAAAGGAGTACAGGAGGAGGATGACCATCGGGATACCCGCCCCGAGGACAGGGACAAGCTCGCAGAGAGCGGTCGTGAGCGAGAGGTAGAGGACATGGCCGTACCCGAGGACGTAGTAGAACGGGAGGGAGAGTCCGAAGGTGATCGCCACGATCAGGAGGTGGACAACCAGCACCGAGTGGAGGGTATCCACCGATACGGTTGAGAGCCGGTGGTATCCCGTGAGCCACCCCTGTGGGATCCTGATGAGGATCCACCTGAGGGCATGGTCACCTTCCCAGAGAGCGAGGAAGAGTGAGGCGAGGAAGAGGAGTATCCTCGGGGAGAAGATGGTTGACGTGAGGGAGATGCCCGTCCAGAAGTTCGCGACCGCGTCCACGATGCCCTGCATCCTCACCGTGGTCTCTCCGACGGCCTCCGGGGGGATGCCGAACCCGGCGAACTGCGGGGCGAGTATCTGGATCCCCGACGCAGCCTTCATCAGGAACTCCTCGTTCGTGGCGAGGTTCTCCTGCATCACGGTGACGGTGACCGCAACCCCGGCGACCGTGATGCCGAGGATGGCGAGGGTGATGAGCACCGCCGAAGCCACACGGGGTATCCTGCTCCCGATCCTGTCCGCCAGCGGGTCAAGCACGACGGCGACGGCAACCCCGAGGGGGATCGTGTCGACCCACTGCCAGAGGATCCCTGCAACGACGGCAATGGCGAGGAGGAGCAGCACGAGAACTGCCTTTCTCCCGCGGGTCATCTCCATGGCGCTCAGGAAGAGTTCGACTCCCGGGTATAAAGCATCCGGCGAATACCCGCGCATGGAGGACAGTCCCGGCAGCAGGGGGGGGGATGTCGGCCGTGGGATTCCTTTATAAGTACGGGCCGGGATACCCTTGATCAATGCTTCGGCACAGCTGCGGGTACGAGGCCAATTTCCACTGCAAGAACTGCAGGCTCCCCCTTGCTCAGGACGAGCGGATCGGCCTCTACTGCAAAAAGTGCGGGAGAAGGATCACCACCATCTGCCCCGGCTGCGGCCGGCCGTGGTGATTCAGGTCTGGCTGAGGAGCCACTGGGCATACTTTGCCCTGAGCATCTTCAGCTCGGCGGCCGTGAGATCTCTCCTGCCCTCCTTCTCGAGGAAGTTCTGGAGCTGGTCCACCACCTCCTCTGCATCCGCGTAGTCCTTCACCTCCAGGTACGCGGGGGCGGACTTCACCTCGATCACCTGCCCGCAGACATGGCAGAGCTTGTGCCGCTGGAACCTGTCCACGTAGGTGAAGGTGCTGCAGCCCGGGCAGCGGATCACGATATACACATGGGAATGATCCCTGTTTCGGGAGATATAGTTTCCTGTTAAAACGAGGATATCGGCCGGATTGGCCCATGGAAGGAAATCCGTGGGAGAAAAGGGATACGGGGGGTCTTTAGTAGAGGGTGTTTAAGATAAAGACCGCGACCCCGATGGCCGCCGCGACGATGGCAACCACGTACGGGTTGATCTGGATGGCACGCCGGTCCGTGCTCTCGTAGTAATTGACAAGCCCAGCCGAGGAGATGAGCCTGCCGCCTGCCTTCTTTGCCATGGGGAAAGCTATTACCCGGGCAAGGATAAATAGGTATCAGCACCATGCAGACCGACTTCGAGGTGGCGGGACTCGCCCTGCTGGGCAGGGATCTTGAGGCCAGGCCTGCGAGGATCACGGTCGGGGCCGGGGAGATCCGGGAGATCGAGGAACTCCGGTCCGCCCCGCCGCTCTGGATTCTCCCCGCCCTCTTCAATGCCCATACCCATATCGGGGACACCGTTGCAATGGATGCTCCCCGGGAAGGGAGCCTCGAGGACATGGTCACCCCTCCCGACGGCCTGAAGCACCGAATACTCAGGGATACTCCCCGGGGGACTCTTGTCGCGGCGATGCGGGGGACCATCGGGTTCATGGCAGGGGCGGGAACGGCAGGGTTTGCCGATTTCCGGGAGGGGGGCGAAGACGGGGTCCTCGCGCTCCGGGAAGCGGCGGAGGGCCTCCCCTGCCGGCCCGTGGCCTTCGGCAGGGAAGGGGGCGAGACCGTCGCCGAGGGGATCGGCATTTCGAGCATCCGCGACTGCCCGGGCGCAGAGGCCGATGTCGCCCGGGCTCACCGGGAGGGAAAGCTCGTCGCCTTTCATGCCGGGGAGCGGGACCCGCTCGACGTCGAAGGCGCCCTCGCGCTTGACCCGGACTTCCTCGTCCACTGCACCCATGCCACCGATGCCCAGCTCAGGGAAATCGCCGACCGGGGGATCCCCGTGGTCGCCTGCCCCCGGTCCAACTGGGTGCTCGGGGTCTCATCCTCGCGCGACAATCCTCCACTCCGGAAGATGGTCGATCTGGGCATCATGCTCCTCCTCGGTACCGACAACGCGATGTTCGTCCAGCCCGACCTCTGGGCCGAGATGGCGTTCACGGCGACCATGTACCGGCTCGACCCGAAGACCATCCTCTCTGCCGCCATCGCCGGTGCTGAATGCCTTCTCTCCCCCGCGTACATAGCCGAGGGCTCCCCGGCGCGCATCCTCGTCCTCGACCCTGCCCGGTCGAACCTCGCGTATAGCAGGGACCCGGTAGCGTCGATGGTGAAGCGGGCCGGTCCCTCGGACATCAGAGATAATTATTTATTTTAGTCGGGAGAATACGTAGAGCAGCCGTTTTGAGAGTGCCTATGTTCCATTCGATACTCGCAGCCATAGACGGGTCCAAGAAGAGCGAGGCCGCCCTCGGCATTGCCATCGGGGAGGCAAAGCTGCACGGTGCCGCGCTCCACGTCGTCTACGTCATTGAGACCGGCCTGTTCTCGTCCATTCCCATGGACAACACCTGGGAAGTTATCTACGGCCTCCTGGAGAACCAGGGGAAGGAGGCCCAGCTCGCCGCCGCGAAGCGGGCCCAGGAACAGGGGGTCGGGGTTACCGCGCACATGAAGCAGGGACATGCGGGGAACGAGATCCTGAAGCTCGCCCGCGACCTGGGCGTGGATCTCATCGTCCTCGGGTCCCATGGCAGGAGCAACCTGGACCGGATCCTCCTGGGGAGCGTCTCCTCCTTCGTCGTCGGCCACTCCCATGTCACGACGCTCGTGGTGAGGTCATGACCGCCATGCACGTGAAGGACTTCATGACCCCGGACGTGGTCTCGGTCGAGATCCCGGGGAACCGCGACGACGTGCTCAAGATCCTGAAGCGGACGGGCATCAGCGGGGTCCCGGTGCTCAAGGAGGGGAAGCTCGTCGGGATCATCACCCGGAAGGACATGCTCCGGAAGGCCGAGGAAACCCAGCTCGGGCTCCTCATGACAAGGAACCCGGCGACCATCGCGCCGGACGCCCCCATCGCCGACGCTGCCGAGCTGATCATCAAAAAGAAGATCCGGAGGCTTCCCGTCGTCGAGGAGAAGGACCTCGTCGGCATCCTCTCGGTCGCCGACCTGGTGAGCGCCATCGCCCAGCTGAAGCAAAAGCAGGAGATCAAGGACCATTTCACGAGCAGGACCTTCGCCCTCTGGGAGGAGACCCCGCTCACCCTCGTCGGGAGGGTGATGGAGATCTCGGGCGTGGACGCCATCCCGATCCTCGATTCCGAGGGGGTGCTCTCGGGGATCATCTCGGAGCGGGACCTCATCAAGAACTCCTCCATCGAGGACTCGGTCGAGACCTCGGACTTCTCGAACGGGACCGACGACGACGAGTGGACATGGGAGAGCATCCGGGACCTCCACACCCTTTCGTTCGGGGTATCGAGGGTGAAGCTCCCGGCGAGGCCGGTGAAGACCGCGATGGTGACGAACGTCGTCTCGGTGCCCCTGAACTCCGAGGTCGGCGAGTGCGCCCTCAAGATGAAGCGGGCCCGCGTGGACCAGCTCCCCGTCGTGAACAGCGACAAGCAGCTCGTCGGGATGCTCTACGACCGGGAGATCATCCGGGTCCTCTGTGACGGGGGCCAAGCATAATATTTAAGTGGGATCGGCGCGTTGTATGGGATTGACACGCTTTTATAGCCACGCGCGTTTTTAAAAAAGGAGGGAAGATCTTGCAGGAATTGTCTCAGGAGACCATGAAGGGGACGACCACAATCGGGCTCGTCTTCAAGGAGGGGGTCATCCTCGCCACCGAGCGGAGGGCGACGATGGGGTACCTCGTCGCGAGCAAGAAGGCGAAGAAGGTCTACCAGATCGCCGACCGGATAGGGATGACCACCGCCGGGGGGGTGGGCGACGCCCAGCAGCTCGCCCGGATCATGACCGTCGAGTGCAGCCTGTACCAGATCCGGCGGGGGAGGCCGATCTCTGTCGGGGCATCCTCGACGCTCCTCTCGAACTACCTGAACCAGAACCGGTACTACCCGTATTACGTCCAGCTCCTGGTGGGCGGGGTCGACGAGACCGGCCCGGCTGTCTACTCGGTGGACGCGATGGGCGGGGCGACGAAGGAAGAGGAGATCGTGGCGACCGGTTCCGGGTCGCCGATGGCGTACGGTGTCCTTGAGGACCGGTTCCGGCCCGACATGGGGGAGCAGGAGGCGGTGGACCTCGCGGTGCGGGCCCTGCGGGCGGCCATGCGCCGGGACATCGCATCGGGCGAGGAGATCAACGTCGTCGTGATAACGAAAGAAAAGTACGACGAGTTCATCGTGGAGAACGGCCAGAAACATCCGATTTCTGCCTCTGCATAACTCTTTTTAGAAGGGGGACGGTTTTTCCAATGACCATCGAGGATCGTTTACGGGATCTGAAGGAGAAGATCGACGGGATCGTGCCTGCGGGCATCTCGGTTTCGCAGGTGGAGTTCGAGGGGCCGGAGCTCGTCATCTACACCGAGGACCCGAAGAAGTTCGCCGACCAGGCCGACCTGATCAAGATACTCGCCCGCGACCTCCGGAAGAGGATCGTGGTCCGGCCCACCATCCTCGAGGAGCCGGAGAAGGCCTCGGGGAGGATCCACGAGGTCGTCCCCGGGACCGCGGGGATCACCGACCTCTTCTTCGACGCTGATACGGGCGAGGTGCTCATCGAGGCCGAGAAGCCCGGGGTCGTCATCGGGAAGAACGGGGCGACCCTCCGTGAGATCACGAAGGAGATCGGCTGGACCCCGAAGGTCGTCCGGACACCGCCCATCGAGTCCACGACCATCAAGCAGATCCGGCAGTACCTCCGGTCGGTGAAGGAGGAGCGAAAGACCTTCCTCCGGGCCATCGGGCGCCGGATCCACCGCGAGACCATCTCGAAGGACGAGTGGGTCCGGGTCACAACCCTCGGCTGCTGCCGCGAGGTCGGCCGGGCGGCCTTCCTGATCTCAACCCCGGAGAGCAAGATCCTTCTCGACTGCGGCGAGAAGCCGAGCAATGCGAACGGCACCCCCTACCTCTACGTCCCCGAGATCCACCCCCTGTCGGGCCTCGACGCGGTCGTCCTTACCCATGCCCACCTCGACCACTGTGCCCTCATTCCCCTCCTGTTCAAGTACGGCTTCGACGGGCCGGTGTACAGCACCCCGCCGACGAGGGACCTCGCGGCGATGCTCCAGCTCGACTACCTCGAGGTGATCCAGAAGGAGGCGGGGAAGACCCCGTACACCTCCACCGACGTGAAGAACTTCGTCCGGCACTCGATCACCCTGAACTACGGCGCCGTGACGGACATCGCCCCGGATATCAAGCTCACCTTCCACAACGCGGGGCACATCCTCGGTTCGGCCATCGCCCACTTCCACGTCGGCGATGGCCTGTACAACATCGCGTTTACCGGGGACTTCAACTACAGCAAGAGCCGGCTCTTTTCGCCCGCAACCGCCCAGTTCCCGCGCCTCGAGACGGTCTTCATGGAGTCCACCTACGGTGGTTCCAACGACGTCCAGCCGCCGAGGAGGGAGGCGGAGATCAAGCTCTACGAGGTGGTGAACGCCATGCTCTCCCGGGGAGGGAAGGTCCTGATCCCGGCCTTTGCCGTGGGCCGGTCGCAGGAGGTCATGCTCGCCCTCGAGGAGGGTATGCGCATGGGGAAGATCCCGCGGGTGAACGTGTACCTCGACGGCATGATCCGCGAGGCGACGGCCATCCACACCACGTACCCCGAGTACCTGAACGCCGAGCTGAGGAACCAGATCTTCCACGACGGGATGAACCCGTTCCTCGCTCCCTGCTTCGTGCAGGTGGACTCCCCCGAGCGTCGCGAGCAGGTCATGGGCGGTGACCCCTGCGTCATCATCACCACCTCGGGAATGCTGAACGGCGGGCCGGTCATGGAGTACCTGAAGGGCCTCGCCCCCGACGCGAAGAACGCCCTCGTCTTCGTCGGGTACCAGGCAGAGGGGACCATCGGCCGCCGGATCCAGAAGGGCTGGCGGGAGGTCCCGCTCGGCGGCCGGGAGACCATCGCCATCAACATGGAGATCGACACCGTGGACGGGTTCTCGGGCCACTCGGACCGCAGGGAGCTCATGAACTACATCGGGCACCTGCAGCCCCGGCCCGAGAAGATCTTCACCATCCACGGCGATGAGAACAAGACCATCGACCTCGCCGTCTCCCTCCACAAGCGGTACCATATCGAGACCCACTCGCCGCTGAACCTCGAGACCTACCGCATGATCTGAGGGGAGCGCACCCTCCTTTCTCTCTTCTCTCTTCGTCTGACCGTGTTATTCCTGCGGGTGGATGACCACCTTCAGGCTGCCACCCCGGTGTTT
>DATJPK010000149.1:0-13179 GCA_035506435.1 Methanomicrobiales archaeon | reverse complement strand
ATCATCGCCGCCGGAAAACTGGGGATCACGAGCAGGGAATGGGGACGGGTGGGGGTCCCGCTCGGCTTCGCCGCGATGGCGATCTACTTCATCGTCCTGTTCTTCCCGGGGATGTAAATGGATCCCCGGCGATGAGACCTTCCGGTACAGGTAAGCTACCGAAAAAAGGGATTTTCAATTATTTCAGCACGCAGACGGCTGCCGGGGTATGGATCACCGGTACCAGGCTTTCCGAGATGGAGAACTCGAGGTTCTCCTCGGCAGGGCCGATGAACCCGACCGACATGTCCTGCCCGATGACGATCTCGGCGTACTGCTTCCCCGAGGCGAGGAGCACCCCGCCTTCAGAGAGGACCGGGGCCTTGTAGATCCCGCCCGTCACGATGGAGCGCAGGTGGTCAAGCTCTGTCCCCTCGCCCTGCGGGTACCGCCGGAAGAGGAGGTTGAACCGGGCAGGGGCGAGGCCCATGCAGTACGGGCCATGGAACCCTGCCTCGTCGAGCGAGGTGACCGCCGCGATGACCTCGTCGGCGGCCGCCCCCACCGTCTCCCACGGGGAGATCTTCACCGACTGCGAGCCCTTGGCCGACACGAGGCCGGCGATCCCGGGGGCACCCTGGAAGATCAGGGCATCTTCCGCCGTCGCACATGCGCATGCAGCCGTCGCCACCCCGCAGGCATCGAAGGCCACGTGGTCCCGCTCGTAGGCGGCGATGTCCCGTTTCCCGAGGCAGAAGCTCGACTGGAGGAGGGGGACCGGGATGGTGTCGCTCGTGATGAAGCCCTTCCTCCCCCTGCCGTCCGCCATGGGCACGGTCTTCAGCCCGAGGCCGTACGGGCCGCTGATACCGAGGAGCCTCCTCCCGGCGAGGATCCCCTTCGCCGCCTCGACCATCACGGTGTCGAGCAGGTTCCAGGTCTCCCCGCTGATGGGCGCGTCATCGCGCCCGAGGTAAGTACTGTGCATTTCCCCGCCTCCGTCACTCCCTGAGCGAGCCAATGGTCTTCGCTCCGGTGGCAGGTGCAGGGGATGCCTCCTTTCCTCCCAGGCGGAGAGCCATATCGTCCACCTCTTTTGCGCCCTTCGCAAGGAAGGCATCTTCATCGCCGGTCAGGATAGCGATGAGCCGGGCGAACTCCCCTACATGGACCCGCTCCTCGTTCGCGATGTCGATGAGCATCGCCTTTGCAAGGGGGTGGTCGGTCGCATCGGCATGGGCGAGGTACAGGTGGGTCGCCTCTTCCTCGGCCGCGAGGTTCTGGCGCATCGCGCGGATCAGTTCCTCCTTCGTGAGCTTCCGCTCTGGCACCACGCCGGTAAAAGGGTTCAGGAATTCAGGCATACTCTCATCTCGTCCCTGTTTTCGGGAATGGGCCCGTTCCAGCCCATTCTCTCCCGTCCACGTCAGTAAGAGGCAATATATAGCTATCGGTGAACGGCAGGGTTTGTAACCACCGGGGAGGGGGAAACGACCCTGCGGCCCGGGAAAGCGGCAGTTGTCGCTGCTACCGGGGCCGCAGGCCTGCAACTGCCGTCGCCGCTACCGTGGTAGCAGGCGCTTCCAGAACGGGGTGTTCCTCGCCTCGATCTTCCGGGCGAGGGCATCGGTCTTCTGCTCGTCCACGTCGTGCCTGAGGAGGCGGAGCTGCTGCTGGTGGCCGATGATCTTCTGCTCATGCTCGGCGACTTTCTCCCTGAGTGCCAACACTTCAGCCTGGAGCTCACCAATGACCTCCTGGAGGTTCTTGATATCCTGGAGGGCACCGAGGGTAAGGGTCTCGCCTGCCATGGCTGCCGACCCCTCGGGCACGGCGGCGGCTGCACCCCCGGGGTCCCCCGGGAGAGCGTTCGCTCCATGGAGGATTCCCCGGATCGTGGGAGTGCTCGTCCCCATGGCTTCAAGCTCGGCGATCTGCTTCAGCTGCTCGACCGTTTCCGGAAGATAGAACCGGCTCCGGCCCTGTTTCACGGAGGAGAAAAACTCCCCGAAGGTGCGGAGGTATCTCTTTGCGTCGGCCTCCGAAAGCCCGGCCCGCTCTGCGAGATCCCCGGCCTTCAGGAGCCCTGCATCCTCGTCCATGGAAACACCGGAACTCGTTTTTCCGGTAGAGTACGATTGCTGGGTATAACAGGTTTCTGTGGTCACCGGGGCAGGTGGCAGGAGAACAGAGTGCGCCGACCGGGATTCGAACCCGGGTTTAGGCGTTGGCAACGCCTAGTGATAACCACTACACTATCGGCACAGGATCGGTTTCACTCGCGCCGGGAGGTCCCGCACGCGTCAAAACTATCGGTCGTCTGTCGTAAAATACCTTGCGTTCCTGGAAACCGACGGAGGAGGGGAACCGGGACCTGGCAGCGGAACTGAATTCCCTTCACGGAGCAATACTGGTGATATGGTGCGGCGGAAGATTGCGGTCACCGGCCTGGACCATTTCATAGCAGACCTCGCTATGAGAACCGGTCACAAGGAGCTCGCCACCTGGGCCGCCGACTGTGCAGAGCGGGTCCTGCCATATTTCGAGAGCAGGCATCCCGGGGACGACCGCCCCCGGATGGCTATCCGGGCTCTCAGGGAGTGGGTGCGTACCGGCACGTTCAGGATGGCCGATGTCCGCAGGGCTTCCCTTGCCGCCCATGCAGCCGCCCGTGACGTGAAAGAGGACGACGCGGCCCGTTCCGCTGCCCGTGCAGCGGGGCAGGCGATGGCAACCTCCCATGTCCCCGCCCATGCCATCGCTGCCGCAAGGTATGCTGCAACCGCCGTCCGCGACGCCGCCCCTCCGGGGAATGCCGACGAAGCTGCGCTCGCTGAACGCGAATGGCAGTACCGGCACCTCCTCAGGCTGGCAGGGGAATAACCTCCTGATTTTCCCCGGACGTCCATCTTTATCCCTTTACGGGTGCACCACCCTGTATGGACCTGGTGGTCGGGGAGATCCTGTACAGTGCCCTTTCCCTCATTATCATCCTGGATCCCATCCTCTCGGTGCCCCTCTTCGTTTCCATGACGAAGGGAAAGACGCCCCGCGAGGTGAGCCACGAGGCATGGGTCGCGACCGGGGTTGCCGGGGGCCTCATGTTCGTCTTCCTGTTCGGGAACATCCTGATCTTCGAGATCCTCGGGATCAGTATTTCCTCGTTCCAGGTGGCCGGGGGGATCCTCCTCTTCCTCCTCGGGCTCCAGGAGGCGATGGGCATCACCATCGGGACGGCAAGGCCGAGGGTCAGCACCGCGTCCGTGGTCATCGGGACCCCCCTCCTCTGCGGGCCGGGGACCATCACCCAGGTGATCCTGATCACGAACGAGTACGGGTACCTGGTCGCGGCCGGTGCCGCCGCCCTCGCCCTTGCCGTCACCTGGCTGGTGCTCAAGTACGCTGCCCTCATCCAGAGGATCCTCGGGGAAACGGTTACCGACATCTTCGGGAAGGTCCTCGGGATGATCCTCGCGGCCATCGCGGTACAGCTGATCATCGCAGGGATTAAGGCCCTCCTGTAGCTGCCGCTTTCCACCCTGCCCCCTTCACTTTCACCCCGCGCCCATCGAGGGTTTATATAGTGCCCCCGGCAACCCATTCTCCAGAGGAGGACAGGAATCATATGGAGAACGTCGGGTACATCCTTCTGGACCGGTCGAGGGTCCTTGACGGGGAGGGGCGCGAGGAGGAGGTCCTCTGCCTGTCCATCCGGGGGATGCGGTTCGGCGTCAGGACGTCGGAGATGCGGGAGCTGCTGGAAGGCGGGGCGCAGGCCCGGGTCGAGCGGCTCCGCAGGAACTGGAGGTTCTACCTCGACGGTATCGAGGGAATGGCAGAGCTCTCCCGGTCAGGAAAGGCAGTGAACATTGAGCTCTTTGCCACCGAGAGGTACACCATCTCCCTCAGGGCCATGCGGGCCGTGCTTTCGGGCGAGAGCCGGTATGCGATGGTTGCCGAGGTACCGGGTGACAGGGCCAGGATCCCGGCAAGAAGGGGACAGGCCACCTACCAGCTCCGGATTCCGGTCGCGGCATCGCCGGCTCCCTGATTCGGCCTCTCCTTCCCTTTTCATCAGTTCAGGAGAATTTTATCCTCGTAGCCCGACAGTATAACCACCAATGAGAAACCGGGACGATCCGCATCCTGACCGGACATGCAGAACGGGGAGGGAGAAGAACAGCCGGTATGCACGACACTGGCCTCTCCCCGGAGTGGCCCGCGTTATCCAGACGGATGGAGCGCCCGGATCCTTCTGGGAGGACCGGGGAGACCGGCATCATGCCGGCCTGGACCTGTATGCCCCGCCGGGATCCCCGGTCGTCGCCATCGAGGATGGGAGGGTGGTATTCACGGGGATATTCACCTCGCCCTCCCTCGTCCCTTACTGGAACACCACCTTCCAGGTGATCGTCGCTCATGGTTCCGGTCTGTTCTGCCGTTATGCCGAGCTCGGGGACCTTGCCGTGGCGGCCGGGGATTCGATCCGGGGAGGAGATCTCGTCGGTCACGTCGGCGAGGTTCTCAACCCGGCCCTCGCCGGCCCTGGTGTTCCCGGGTACGTCCGGGAGCTTATGGAGGCGGGAAGGTCGAGCATGCTCCACCTCGAGGTCTCGACCTCGCCCCCGGGGACCGATCCCGGGTACCGGGGAGGGAACTGGTTCACCGGGGAGAAACCGGCCGGTCTCGTCGATCCTGCCCCGGTTCTCCGGGAGATTTCCTGAAACATGCTGTGGAGCGAATCGGCGAAGCCGATTCGGGACCCCCCGATCCGGCGCACTTTAATGACCCCGGGAACAGAGATCCATGCAGGAACGGGGAGCATGGAGGCCGCCATCGTCGTCGAAAACCTCACCAGGCGCTTCGAGGACCTGACCGCGGTGGATGATGTCTCCTTCACAGTCGACAGGGGGGAGCTCTTCGCTCTCCTCGGGCCGAACGGTGCCGGGAAGACCACCATTATCAACATGCTGATCACCCTCCTTCCCCCCACGGAAGGAAGGGCATCGGTGGCCGGCTTCGATGTCGCCCGGGAGAAGGACGATGTCCGGAGGCACATCGGGATCGTCTTCCAGGAGCCGGCCCTCGACAAGGACCTCACCGGGCGGGAGAACCTGGACTTCCACGGGATGATGTACGGCCTCTCCCGGGCCGAGCGGTCGGCCCGGATCACCGAGGTGCTCGAGCTCGTGGAGCTCGCCGGGCGGGCCGACGTGCTCGTCCAGAATTACTCGGGTGGGATGAAGCGCAGGCTCGAGATCGCCCGGGGCCTCATCCACCACCCGTCGGTGCTCTTCCTCGATGAGCCGACCCTCGGGCTCGACACCCAGACCCGCCGGAAGATCTGGGAATATGTCCGGCGGATGAACCGGGAGGAAGGGGTGACCATTATCCTCACCACCCATTACATGGAGGAGGCCGACTACCTCGCGGGAAGGGTGGCCATCATCGACCGGGGAAAGATCGTCGCCATGGGGATGCCTGCGGGCCTGAAGGACGTCCTTGGAGGGGACGTGATCACGATGGAGCTCGGCGGAGGGGCCGGGGACCGGTTCATACGGCTCCTCGATGCGCTCCCGTGGGTGAAGGGTGCGAAGGAGCACAACGGGGTGGTCACGGTCACGGCGGAGACGGGTGAGCGGCGGGTGCCCGAGCTCGTCTCCCTCGCTCACGGGAACGGGATCACGGTGAACTCGGTCCTCCTGCGGAAACCGAGCCTCGAGGATGTCTTCATCCACTTCACGGGCCGGTCCATACGAGAGCGGGAGGTATCGGCAAACGAGTCGAGGAAGGAACTGATCACGAGGAGGATGCTGCGGTGATCGACGGGATCGCCATCTACGTCCTCTGGCTTCGTGAGATGACCCGGTTCGTCAGGGCGAAGTCGCGGGTCATCGGTACCCTGGGGATGCCGCTCTTTTTCATGGCCTTCCTCGGGCTCGGGTTCTCCCGGGCCCAGCTCCCCAACCTCCCCCCGGGGGTGGACTACATCCGGTTCCTCGTCCCCGGTATCGTCGGGATGACCCTCCTCTTCTCCTCGACCTTCGCGGGGATCTCGGTTCTCTGGGACCGGGAGTTCGGCTTCCTGAAGGAGATCATGGTCGCCCCCGTGAGCCGGGTCTCCATCGTCCTCGGCCGGATCGCCGGGGGGGCGACCACCTCCCTCGTCCAGGGGGCCGTCATCCTCCTCCTCTCCGTTCCGCTCGGCTTCTCCATCAGCGATCCCGTCGGGGTGCTCCTCGCCGTTCTCATCATGCTCCTCATCGCGGTGGTCTTCATCAGCCTCGGGCTCGTCTTTGCCTCGAACATGAAGGACATCCACGGTTTCAACCTCATCACGAACTTCATCGTCTTCCCCCTCTTCCTCCTCTCGGGGGCACTCTTCCCCATCGGGAACCTCCCGGCGCAGGTCCAGGTCTTCGCCCTGCTCGACCCCCTCACCTACGGGGTCGACGGGCTCCGGGCCGCCCTCCTTGGCTCGTCATCCTTCCCCCTTGCGCTCGACCTTGCCGTCCTCACCCTCTCGTCCCTCGTCATGGTGGCCCTCGGTGCCTTCTTCTTCGAGCGGTGCCGGTGCTAGGTACCGGGCGACTGTGATGAATACCTGGCCGGATGTCCGTGGATCCCGGCCGTGAAAAAAAGAGTTAGTGCCTCTTTGAGAGGTAGATGACGGCCGCAAGGCCGGAAACGGCGAGGATTCCCTCGAAGCCGGGGGTCGCTGCCCCGGGGTTAGCCGGGGCGGTCGTCCCTGCCGTGGTCCCGGGTGCGGCTGTTGTCGCAACCGGCGTGGTCGCCGGGGTCGTGGCGGCCGGCACCGTCTCGACAGGGCTCATCCCGGTTTTCTTGTTGGTATCAGAGCCGTAGCTGTTCGATACGGTCAGGGTAACGTCGTAGGCGCCTTCCTGCTGGTAGACATGCACCGGGTTCTGCTCGGTGGAGGTCGACCCGTCGCCGAAGTCCCACTTCCACGAGGTGGGGTTCCCGGCCGAGAGGTCCGTGAACGTCACGGTGAAGGGCTTGACCCCGCGTCGCTCGTCGGCGGTGAAGTCGGCCGTGGGCTTCCCGCCCGCGGTGACAAAGCCCGCCTTCGTCTCGCTGTCCGATCCATAGGCGTTCTTCACCGTGAGGGTCACCGTGAAGGTCCCGGCCGTGGTGTAGGTGTGGACGGGGTTCACTGCGGTGGAGGTTCCTCCGTCACCGAAGTCCCAGGCCCACGATGTCGGGCCGCCCTTCGAAGCATCGGTGAATGCCACGGCGAGGGGCGCGGGGCCGCTCCGTGCACCGGAGGTGAAGTCGGCGGTCGGGGGCATGCCGGTGGTGACATAGCCTGCCCGGGTCTTCGTCGAGCTGCCATAGGTGTTGGTCACGGTGAGGGTGACACCGAAGGTCCCTGCCCTCGTGTAGGTGTGGGACGGGCTCCGGTCCGTGGAGATGCTCCCGTCGCCAAAGTCCCACCGCCAGGTGGTCGGGTTCCCGGTCGACTTATCCGTGAAGGTCACGGCGAGGGGGAGGGTGCCGGCAAGGGGCGTGCCGACGAAGTCGGCGACCGGGCCCAGGCCGACGCTCACGAGGTTCGCCTTACTCTCGCTGTCGGTGCCGAAGGAGTTGGTGACCGTCTGGGTGACGGTGTAGACCCCGTTTGCCGAGTAGGTGTGGGTCGGGTTCGCATCGGTGGAGGTGGCGCCGTCACCGAAGGTCCACTGGTAGGTCTTCGGCGTTGCGCCGGCCGACTTGTCCGTGAATGCAACGGCGAGGGGCGGGGCCCCGGTCACCGGGTTCGCCGAGAAATCGGCGACCGGCGCCTTTCCGACGGTGATGTACCCGGTCGCCCCGGGGATACAGGTGCCGTCAACAGTCGCGGTCTTCTTCACCGAGGCGGTACCGTAGCTGTTCGTCACCGTGAGGGTGACGTCGTACCCGCCGTCGAGCTGGTACACATGCGTCGGGTTCTGCTCGGTCGATACCGCGGAGCCGTCGCCGAAGTCCCATTTCCACGAGCTGGGGTTACCGGTCGAGAGGTCGCTGAACTTCACGGTCAGGGGTGCGGTTCCGAACCGCTGGTCTGCCGTGAAATCCGCCCCGGGCGCTGCCCCGGCGGTCACGTAGCCGGCCTTCGTCTCGCTGTCAGACCCGTAGGCATTGCTCACGGTGAGGGTCACCGTGAAGGACCCGGCAGTGGTGTAAGAATGGGACGGGTTCTGCTGGGTCGAGGTGGTGCCGTCGCCGAAGTCCCATTTCCACGAGGTAGGTCTCCCCGCGGAGGCGTCGGTGAAGGCCACGGAGAGGGGAACGGGCCCGGTCCGTGCTCCCGATGTGAAGTCGGCGGTCGGGGGCATGCCGGTGGTGATATAGCCGGCCTTCACCTTCGTTGAGGTGCCGTACGGGTTCGTCACCGTGAGGGTGACCCCGTAGGTTCCCGCCTTCGTGTAGGTGTGGGACGGGTTCTTCGTGGTCGAGGTGACGCCGTCACCGAAGTCCCACCGCCAGGTGGTCGGGTTCCCGGTGGACATGTCCATGAAGGTCACCGCGAGGGGAAGGGTGCCGCCCTGGGGTGTCCCCATGAAGTCGGCGACCGGGCCCTTCCCGACGGTCACGAGGTTCGGCTTCGTCGCGCTGTCCGAGCCGTAGGAATTCGTGATGGTCAGGGTGACCGAGTAGATCCCCTCGGCCGCGTACGTGTGGGTCGGGTTTGCAAGGGTGGACGTGCCACCGTCACCGAAGTCCCACTGGTACGTCCTCGGTGTCGAGCCCCCCGACTGGTCCGTGAAGGCCACGGCAAGCGGCGGTGCCCCGGAGACCGGGGTCGCCGAAAAGTCTGCCACCGGGTAAAGCCCGACGACGATGTACCCGCTCTGGGACGTCGTATTGCCCGTGCCCTGGGCGCCGACAAGTCCGATCATGGCCACGGCAACGAGAAGTGCCAGGACCTGCGTAAATCTAATGCTCCTCATAAGGTAACCCTCCGATCGTTCAGGTTTCTCATTCATCCCCGAATCGCCCATCCGCACGCTGGGAAAGACACCCCGGGGGCGAGAAATACCATCCTGCTATCAATCTTCTACACCTTAAATTTATGTATATGATTCCCCTTTGCTCCGTCGGAGAATGGGCATGGCGGGGCAGTACGGGGAGGAAATCTTCATGCCATGGTAACCCCCAAGTTCCGGGACATCGCACGACAGTGCCGGGAGGAAGAATGGGGCGGAGGTTCTTCTTTATCACGAGAGTGCCTGACGAGCCGGGCTCGCTCGAGGAGGCCGCTTCCGTGATTCGGGCCTACCGGGGAAACATCAACCGGATCCACTATGACCGGCGGATAGACCCTGGCACCGTCTTTTTCGAGGCCACCGCCGACGAGGAGATGGTGGACCGGATCCGGGAAGGACTCGCGGCAAAGGGGTTTCTCCGGGACAGCCTCCCTGCGCCGGGCTGCCTGAGAATCGCCGTATACCTCCCCCACCGGCCCGGGTCCCTCCATGAGCTGCTCGGCCATACCACGGCGGCCGGGGCGAACATCGCCTTTGCCGACTTCGACGACTCGGGCGAGCCCCCTCACCGGCTGACCTTCACGCTCACGCTCGAGGACAGGGCGACGGCGGGCCGGCTGCTCGACGTCCTGAAGTCGCGGTACCGGATCGAGGTCCTCGAATCCGCCGAGGGAAAGGACGGCCTTGACGACACCGTCTTCTACCTCCGGTTCGCGGACGAGCTCCGGTCCATCCTCGGCGGAGGCGAGGAGGAATTCCTCCTCCGGCTTCTCCACGAGGTGAACCATATCGTGCAGGAGCTGGAACGCCGGGGCGAGGACCCGAGGACCGTCTTTGCAAGCATCCTTGCCACGGGAAGGACCATACGGGATACCTGCGGCCCGGGCTTCTATGCCGACGTCCAGAGATTCTCCCCCGCCGGTGACCTCGCCCTCACGTGCATCCAGCCCCCCTGCGGCGGGAATATCTACCTCCTCGCATCGGCGGACCACCTCCTCATGGTGGATACCGGATACGGGATCTACCACGACGACCTGGTGAAGGCCTTTGCCCGGCTCGGCGCAGGCGACCCGGGCAGGCTGTCTGCCATTCTCGTCACCCATGCCGATGCCGATCACTGCGGCGGCGCCGGGCTCTTCCGGGCCCCTGCCCGGCTCACCCGGGCCTCTCTCGGGTGCATCCGGGCACGTGACCGGGCCTTCGGGTCGCGGAGCGAGGGGCTCGTCCCCGAAACGGTGTACACGACGCTCATCAACCGCTTCTCCCGGTTCACCCCCCCGTCGGAGATCGAGCTCCTCGGGGAGGCCGGGGAGGCCCGGACCGGGGACTTTCCCGTCCTCGCCCGGTTCAGCTTCGGGGGATACCCCTTCGAGGTGCTGCAGGGCCTCGACGGCCACATGGCCGGGCAGGTCTACCTCGCCAGCCGGGACCTGGGGGTCCTCTTTACCGGCGACAGCCTGATCAACCTCGACGGCCTCACCCCGGAACGACGCAGCTTCAACTCCCTTGCCGTGAACCTGATCACCTCGGTGAACGTGGACCGGGACCTCGCCCGGCGGGAGCGTGCGGGGCTCCTCGCCCTCGCCTCATCCTGGGAACGGGAAGGCCTCCCCGGGGGAGGGAGATGCCTCGTCTGTGGCGGGCATGGGCCGGTCTCGGTCCTCGAAGGGAACTCCCTCGTCCCGTTCGGGAAGATCGAACGGTACCGCCCCTGAACCTCCGGGCCGGCCCGAACCCGCGCCGTTCCCACGGGGGAGACAGGCGTCCTCCCCCGGCATATATCCGCATCGTTAATACGTCCTGCCCACCACTCTGTATGGAAATTCATGAAGGCGGTCCTGGGACTCGAGGACGGGGATTCGGTCGTCGGGGAGGGGTTCGGGGCGGAGGGTTCCTGCGCAGGGGAACTCGTCTTCTGCACCACGATGACGGGCTACATGGAGGCCCTCACCGACCCCTCGTACAACGGCCAGATCCTCATGTTCACCTACCCGCTCATCGGGAACTACGGGGTGGACGAGCGGAACTTCCAGAGCGACGGGGTAAAAGCACTCGGCTGCGTCGTGAGGGAGATCTGCAGGTCCCCGTCGGGAGGCCCGCCGCTCGACCGGTTCTTCGAGGAGCACGGGCTCCTCGGGATCACCGGGATCGATACCCGCCGGCTCACCATCAAGTGCCGGGAGAAGGGGACGATGCGTGCCGCCCTCGTGCTCGGCAGCGACGACAGGGAACAGGCCGTCGAGATGGCACGGGAGGTGCCCCTCATCACCGAGACGGACCTGATCGCCGAGGTGACGTGCAGGGAGCCGTACCGGATCCCGGGCCCGGGGAAACGGGTCGCAGTCCTCGACCTCGGCCTGAAGCGCAACCAGCTCGTCTCGATGGGCAACCGGGGTGCCGACCTGTATGTCTTCCCCTACGACACCCCCCATGACGTCGTCGAGGCCTGCAAGCCCCAGGCGCTCTTCATCAGCAACGGGCCGGGCGACCCGAAGCGGGCGACGGCCTCTGTCGAGTGCGTGAAGAAGTTCATCGGCGAGGTCCCGATCTTCGGCATCTGCTTCGGGAACCAGATCACCGGCCTTGCCCTCGGGGCAGACACCTACAAGCTGAAGTTCGGCCACCGGGGCGTGAACCAGCCGGTCCGGTACGGGGACGGCTCCATCTACATCACCACCCAGAACCACGGCTTCGTCGTGGACAAGGAGACTCTCCCCGAGGGCTGCGTTGTATCCCACACGAACGTGAACGACGGGACCCTCGAGGGCTTCGAGGACAGGGACCTCTCCATCTCCTGCGTCCAGTTCCATCCCGAGGCCCACGGCGGGCCCCTCGACACCGAGGAGCACTACTTCGGCAGGATGTTCCGGAGGATCCCCTGATGCCCCGCAAGGAGCATATCAAAAAGGTCCTCCTGATCGGCTCCGGCCCCATCCAGATCGGGCAGGCGGCAGAGTTCGATTTCTCCGGTTCCCAGGCCTGCAAGGCCCTCCGCGAGGAAGGGGTGACGGTCGTCCTCGTCAACTCGAACCCGGCGACCATCCAGACCGATCCCGAGATGGCCGACATCATCTACATCGAGCCCCTCCGTGCCGCGACCATTGCAAAGATCATCGAGAAGGAACGGCCCGACGGGATCCTCTCGGGCATGGGCGGCCAGACCGGCCTGAACCTGACCGCCGAGCTCGCCGAGATGGGGGCCCTCGCGGGGGTCGAGATCCTGGGCACGCCTCTCGAGGCCATCTACAAGGGAGAGGACAGGGAGAAGTTCAAGGATCTCATGCTCTCCATCAGCGAGCCCGTCCCCCGGTCGATGATCCTCACGAACATCTCCGAGCTGGAACGGGCTGAGAAGGAGGTCGGCCTCCCGGCCATCATCCGCCCGGCGTACACCCTCGGCGGGAGCGGGGGCGGCGTGGCCCACACGAAGGAGGAACTCCGGAAGATCACCGAGGTCGGCCTGACCCGGTCCCGGATCCACCAGGTCCTCGTCGAGGAGAGCGTGGTCGGCTGGAAGGAGATGGAGTTCGAGGTCATGCGGGACGCGGCAGATACCTGCGTCATCGTCTGCGGGATGGAGAACGTGGACGCGATGGGGATCCACACGGGTGAGTCCGTCGTGGTCGCCCCCATCCTCACCCTGCGGGACGACGAGTTCCAGATGCTCCGGTCGGCGGCCATCAAGATCATCCGGGCCCTCGGCGTGCAGGGCGGTTGCAACATCCAGTTCGCCTACCGGGACGGGGAGTACCGGGTCATCGAGGTGAACCCCCGGGTATCGCGCTCGTCGGCGCTCGCCTCAAAGGCAACCGGCTACCCCATCGCCCGGGTCGCAGCAAAGATCGCCATCGGCCTCCGGCTCGACGAGATCATGAACACGGTGACCGGCTGTACCCCTGCAAGCTTCGAACCCGCGGTCGACTACGTCGTGGTAAAGGTCCCCCGCTGGCCCTTCGACAAGTTCAAGACCGCCGACCGGACCCTCACCACCGCGATGAAGTCGACGGGGGAGGTCATGGCCATCGGCCGCACGGTCGAGGAAGGCTTCAAGAAGGCCCTCCGCTCCCTCGATACCGACATGCGGACCCACACGAACCCGAACGAGATACGGATGATCCTCCAGCGGCCCACCGACGAGCGGTTTGGCTGCCTCTTCGACGCCTTCCGGGCGGGGTTCACCGTGCAGGATATCGCCTCGCTCACCTTCATCGAC
>DATJPK010000148.1:0-5784 GCA_035506435.1 Methanomicrobiales archaeon | reverse complement strand
GACTGCATCAGCCGGAACAACGGCCAGGACAAGAAGGTCCAGAGCCGTTCCACCCTGTACTGGGGTGCCGGGTACCTCCTTTCCGGGCCGGGGATCACGGTAAAGAACTCCACGAGTGCCAATGACTACATCGGGTTCGATATCGCCGGGACAGGAGTCACGGTATCGGCAAGCTCGGACAGCTGCTCTGATATCCCGGTTTACAACGGGGCCGCCCGGACCTACCCGGGCGTGACCATCAAGGGTTGCATCGCGGAAACAAATCCCACGCCGACTCCCACATCCACCCCGACTCCGACGCCAACGCCGAAGCCTTCTCCCACACCGACCCCGACCCCGACCCCTGTGCCGAACCGTGCGCCCGTCCTTGCTCCCGTCGCCGCTCAGACCGTGAAGGAGGGAACCCCGCTCAGCTTCTCGGTTTCGGGATCTGATCCGGATGGGAACGCACTCACGTATTCCTCCGGCCCCCTCCCGTCCGGCGCCTCTTTCACCCCCGGGACGAGGACCTTCTCCTGGACCCCCAATTACCAGCAGGCCGGGACGTATTCGGTGTCTTTTTCCGTATCGGACGGGAGCCTCGGTTCCAGCGGGACGACGACCATTACCGTGGTGAACACCCGTCGCTGGCAGATCCTCATTTCCTGATACTCCATCTCTTTTCGGGAATTCACGGAGACCCGGAACGGAGAACAACAACCGGCTGATAACCACCTGGTTCTTCTTCGGGAAGAGAGCCGGAACCGCTCAGTCGTACTGCCGCCAGACGTTCCCGCACTCGCAGCAGCGGAAGAACCGGACCTCGGACTCGTCGGCAGCACGGAGCTGGCGGAGCCACCAGAAGGCGGTGTTGTGGCCGCACTTCGGGCAGGTGATCCGGATGGTCGGGAGGGTCGCAACTTCCTCCTCGTCGTCGATGATGGTGATCGACCGCTCGCCCCGCGCCTTCGTGCGCTGCATCGGGTCTTCGGCGGTAAAATCCCTGAGAAAGCCGCACTTCCTGCACTTGAGCTGGCCGCCCGATGAGATCATCAGGCTCCTGCACTTCGGGCAGAACATTCTTTACACTCTGTAGCCGCATGGGGGATTAACCTTGGCATACTAGGGCTTTGTGGCGAACCCTTTTTTCCCCGAACGCCCAACCTCTGGGGAGATGATCGAGTACCTGGTCCTCGCCTCCGGGATCTTCTTCCTCCTCTTCCTCGTTCCCTGGACCGGGCGGCGGGTGGCAGCCATCCTCGGCTGGGGGGCCATGGTCCTCTTCCTGATTGCCGAGATCCCGTACTACCTCTCCCAGAACAACATCCTCTACCCCACCATTGCCGTGCTCGGCATTCCCTTCCTCTTCGTCACAGCCAGGCGGCTCCTCGACGGGGACAGGAGCGTCCTCGCGCTCTCCCGGGGGGCCGCCGTCGCCTTCCTCATCTATGCCCCCTTCGCCTACCTGCCGCCACTTGGCGACTGGCTGACAGGGGTCGTAACCGGCCAGGTGATCTGGCTCGTGAACGCCCTCGCAGGTTCGGCGACCTTCCTCGACTGGAACCTGATCGGGAGGTTCGGCTTTCAGATCGAGATCATCCTCGCCTGCACGGGCATCCAGTCGATGGCGATCATGCTCGGCGTGGCAGGGGCCGTGCCGACGTCCACGCGGCAGAAGGTCTTCGCGTTCCTCCTCGTCGTCCCCACCATCTATATCCTGAACCTGCTCCGGAACGTCTTTGTCATCATCGCGTACACGGGCCAGTGGTTCCCGTACCTCCCGGAGATCGCCTCGAACGGCGAGTGGGGGTACGAGTCCTTCTTCTGGGCCCACAACGTCCTCGCCGAGGGAGGGGCACTCGTTGCCCTCATCGCCATCGCATACGGCCTCTTCATCCTGATCCCCGAGCTCGGTTTATGGGCTGGGGACCTGTACGCCGTATACATGGGCGACTTCGCCGGCCTGGTCCGGTACAGGCCCCGGTCCGGGAAAAAGTGATATTCCCCCGGGCCTGGTCGCCGGTCTCCCGACCTCCCTGCGCGCTATTTGCCGCCGATGCTTGCGTTGAAATATCCCCGGGCCGGGAACCCCCAGTTCTCCACCCAGAGGCTTGCCGGGAAGGTGCTGATCGCCTGGTTGTACCTCATGACCCCGTCGTTGAAACTCAGCCGGTCCCCCGGGATCGCCTCTCCTGTTGACTTGAGCCCGTCGAGGAACTCCCGCGGCACCGTCGAGGCCACGATCCCGGGGTGGTTCTGCATGGCGGTCACGAGTCGGGAAATGGAGTCCTCGAGGTTCGCGGTAGCGATGTCGATCTTCCCGAGGTCGCCCTTCCCCATCGCCGCCTCCCATCGGTCCAGGTCAGCCATCACCTCGTCGAGCACCGGGTGGTCGGCCCCGAGCGACGGGCCGATGGCCCGGCCGAGGGACGGTATCCCAGCGTACCGCTCCTGGAGGTCGAGGGAGAGCCTCGCCCACCGCTCGTCGGCAATCTGGTCGAGGCCTGCGACCTGGTTGTAGGCCGCGTTGTAGGCGAGGACGAACGCCCCGAGGACGGCCGCGATGGCGACAATCGCCCCGATCTGGATGATGATCCGCTTCCACATGAACGTCGCGAAGGGATCCATCGCTCTCAGGTTCCGGTTTGAAAAGCCCGGGCAAATAGTTTCCTTTCACCGTACGGGTTAACTATATCTGCCCGCCTCCCGATGATAAGATCCGGATGGACCCCCCTGTCACTCCCCTCGATTTCTGCATCTACCTGAAGCGGTGCGAGGTCCAGTGCACCATCTTCGACGATATGAGCCACGAGATCGACCTCTACCAGCCCGATTATTACACGTACTGGGCAAAGGTCAAGGTCCAGATCTGTTCCCACTTCATCCCGAAGTAACCCTGATCCCGCCCCCGGCCGTTTCCTGCCTTCCCCTTACTCTTCCTTCCGGTCGAGGTGCCTGCGGAGGTAGACGATCCGCTCGATGGCCGAAAGGTTTGTTGCGATGGCGATGATGATGACCGCGAGCCAGACGAGGCCGAGCAGGCCTCCGGCGACAAGGGCGAGGAGGGTCTCGGGCCGGCCGAAGAACCCGACCCCCTCGAGCGGGTCCTCGATCTTCCCATGGTGCCGGTCGGCGAAACCGGCCTCGGCGTACGTGACGGGCTTGATGAAGGTGTTCATCATCGAGCCGATGATGGCAAGCATCACCACGGCAGGATCGGCAACGGCGGGCACCCCGGGGAGGCGGGTGAGGATAGGGATCCCCGAGAGCCCGATCCCGAGAAGGGCGAACGTATCGACATACTTGTCCACGATCCAGTCGAAAACAGCCCCGAACCGGCTGCCCGACCCCTGGATGCGCGAGACATGCCCGTCGACGAGGTCGAGGACTCCGGAGGCGAAGAGGGCCACGCTCCCGAGGGGGAAGAAGCGGGTGGCGAAGAGGACCATGGCCGCAAGGCCGAGGAGGAGGGAGAGGAGGGAGATCTGGTTCGGGGTGAAACCCGCCCGGGCAAAGGCCTTTCCCACGGGCTCGAGGTGGCAGATGAGCCTCGGCCGGAGGGCGGTGATGTTCATCCACAGATCAGGGGCAGCGAACCCATTAAACGTTGTCCTCCACCCAAATCTTCTTCAAATCGCGGGAATGATACTAGAACGGTAACCTGTATGCCACCGGCGAGAGCGAGACCCCATGTCCTCATGATGTCAGAGATCACGGCCGACGGGAAGCTCACCCTGAAGAAGGGGGCCTCCTCAAAGATCCTCATGAAGTACATGGCCCCCGAGACCGAGATCCTCCTCCACCGGACCCGGGCCGAGTACGACGCCATCATGGTCGGGGCAAACACCATCAGGATCGACAACTCCTTCCTCACGGTGCGCCATGTGCCCGGGAAGAGCCCGATCCGGGTGATCCCGAACAGCATGGCAGATATCCCCCTCGAATCGAACGTGCTGAAGCCCGACGCACCGACGGTCATCGGGGTGGCGAAGGCGGCGCCACGGGAGCGGGTCGAGGCCATCCGGGAGAAGGGAGCGAAGGTCGTCGTCGCCGGTGAAAAGCACGTGGAGCTCCCACTCCTCATGGAGGCACTCTCCCGGGACTTCGGGGTGAAGAAACTCATGATCGAGGGCGGGCCCACGCTCAACTGGCACATGCTCGGGCACCGGCTCGTGGACGAGATCCGGCTCATCCATCTCCCGTTCATCGTCGGTGGGTCGGACACCCCCTCGCTCGTCGGCGGGATGCATATCGACTCCGAGTCTGACATGATCCGGCTCACCATGAAGCGGTTCTACCTCTGCGGGTCGAACCTGGTCACCGAGTACGACGTCCTCTACGGCGGCTGAACCATGGGATTCCTCGAGCATGAGATCCGGCGAATCGAAGGCCGGCGGTGGCGGACTGCCATAAAGGTGATCGGCGTCGTACTCCTGGTCCTCGTCGTAGCCGTCGTCGCCACCTGGTTCCTTTCCTACACGAAGGAGCGGTCCGTGTCGGTGATCTACCTTGAGGGGACTCTCACCACGGGCGACTATGTCTCCGCCGACGGGACCGGCAGCGAGTATGTCGGCAGGCAGATCCGGGAGGACGCCGACAACCCCCTCGTCGAGGCCATCGTGCTCCGGGTGGACAGCCCCGGCGGGTCGCCGGTCGCCGCCCAGGAGGTGACCTCGGACCTCGAGTACGCGAAGGCCCGGAAGCCCGTCGTCGTCTCGATGGGCGACATTGCCACCTCGGCGGCGTACGCGGTCTCCGCCCACGGGAGCCGGATCTTTGCAAACCCTGACACCCTGACCGGCGGCATCGGGACGATCTGGATCTTCACCGACGTGAGCGGCTGGCTCGAGAACGAGGGGTACAACGTGACCGTGGTGAAGTCGGGCGCCCTCAAGGACATGGCCTCGCCCTACCGGCCCGTGACCGACGAGGAACGGGCCTATGCCCAGTCCATCGTGAACGCCTCGTTCCAGCGGTTCCTGGATGACGTCGTGAAGCAGAGGAACGTGTCCCGGGCAGCCATCGAAGATGGCAGGGTGGTCCGGGGCGAAGAAGCGGTGAAGATCGGCCTCGTGGACCGGCTCGGCAGCCTCCATGACGCGATGGACGATGCACGGTCGCTCGCAGGGTCCGAGGCTATATCATCTGCATCGGATCAGCCTTCATGAACTCCCGGCAGACCGTGGTCGCGTACTGGCCCGGCCCGAGGGTGAACCCGAGGATAACATCGGTTCCCTCGACTGATGCGGCGATATCTGTCCTGAGCGCAACGGGCCTCGTCACTCCCTCGTAGGCTGCCGAAACGACCCTTGATGCCGCCGCAAAATCGGCAGGCGCGATCCTGAGCTCATCGAGGAGGGAACAGGCAGGATCTCCTTCCCGTTCCGGGCCCGCCACGCTTTCGGATCCCGGCACCCGGATCCCGATAAGGGCACGGGTCCGGCGGACCTGGAGGGCGGCCGCAGGGAGGTTCTCCCTCGTTACCCGGTCCTCCCTCCCGTCGGGGAACATAAGCCGGTCGCCGGGGGCGGGCTCGCCGAGCGGGATCCCCTGCCCGCACCTGCGGGACAGGAGGGTGTTGAAAAGGAAGGACTGGAAGGCAGAGACGAACATCGAGAGGAGGCGTGGTGGCAGCGCCTGGAGCGCCCCGGCATAATCCCCCGGTTGCCGGTCGAGGTGGTGGAGCATCGCCCGCTCGAAGGTGAGCCTGACCGGGAACCTCCTGATCGCCTCCTTCACGTCGCGATCCGCGAGAAATGCCGACCTGGCATCCCGTACCTCGGGGGGCTCGGCCGGAAAGGCCGC
>DATJPK010000147.1:0-2006 GCA_035506435.1 Methanomicrobiales archaeon | reverse complement strand
GGATGAGTTCTTCCTCCTCCCCGGAAAGGCCGACCCCCTGTCCCGGAGATCTGCGATCCCAAGGCCGGCCTTCGAGGAGTCGGTGAGAAAAGTGAAGGAGTACATCCTCGCCGGGGACATTTTCCAGGCAGTCATCTCCCGTAAGATCGGGTGTGGCATCCAGGGGGATCCCTTCCGCATCTACCGGGCCCTCAGGCTGATCAACCCGAGCCCGTACATGTTCTACCTCGATCTCGGCGGGCTGAAGGTGATCGGGTCGAGCCCGGAGATGCTCGTCCGGGTGGAGCGGGGACGGGTCACCACCGTCCCCATCGCCGGGACCCGGCTCCGGGGAAAGACCCCCGACGAGGACGAGAGGCTCGCCGACGAGCTCCGGGCCGACGAGAAGGAACGGGCCGAGCACCTGATGCTCGTCGACCTTGCCCGGAACGATGTGGGGAGGGTCTCAAAATTCGGAACGGTCAGGACGGAGGATTTCATGGCCGTCGAGCGGTTCTCCCACGTCCAGCACCTGGTCTCGACGGTGCATGGGACCCTCTCCGACCACCTCACCCCCTTCGACGCCCTGAAGGCCTGCTTCCCCGCGGGGACGGTGTCGGGCGCCCCGAAGGTCCGGGCCATGGAGATCATCGAGGAGCTCGAGCCCGAGCGGAGGGGGCTCTACGCGGGGGCCGTCGGGTATGCCGGCTTTGACCGGACCCTCGAGTTTGCCATCACCATCCGCACCATCGTCGCCCGGGGCGGGAATGCCGAGGTTCAGGTGGGGGCAGGGATCGTCGCTGATTCCGACCCTGCCCGGGAGTGGGATGAGACCGAGAACAAGGGGGCGGCACTCATGCGTGCCATCGAGCTCGTGGAGGGGTCGGGATGAGGGTCCTTGTCATCGACTGCTATGACAGCTTCACCTACAACCTTACCCAGCTGGTGGGTTCCCTCGGGGGGGAGCCCGAGGTCGTGATGAACGACGCCCCGCCGGAGGTTCTTGACCGGCACTGCTACGACCGGATCATCCTCTCCCCGGGGCCGGGGAGGCCCGAGGAGTCGGGGCTCTGCCTCGAGGCCCTCGCCACGGTCTCCCGGGAGGTGCCGACCCTCGGCGTCTGCCTGGGCCACCAGGCTATCTGCACCGCCTTCGGCGGCCGGGTCATCCGGGGACCCCGCCCGGTCCATGGCAAGACCGCCTCCATCAGCCATGACGGAAGGGGGATTTACACCGGGATGCCGAGCCCAATCACGGCGACACGCTACCACTCACTCGTTGTCGAGAGGGCGTCCCTGCCCCCCGGCCTCGTGGTCACGGCCGAGAGCCCTGGCGACGGGTGCGTCATGGGGGTCAGGCACCAGCACTACCCGATCGAGGGAGTCCAGTTCCATCCCGAGAGCGTCATGACCCGCGAGGGTCCATCGATCATCGCGAACTTTCTCTCGGGGAGGGGAGCATGAGCACGCAGGCTGCTGTCCTCTCCTCCCTCGCCTCGTCCCGCGACCTCTCCCGGGAAGAGGCCGCACGCGTCATGAGGGGCGTCATGGCAGGCGAGGTGACCCCTGCCCAGGTCGGGGCCATACTCACCGCCCTTGCCATGAAGGGGGCACGGGTCCAGGAGCTCGCCGGGTTTGCCGATGCGATGCGCGAGTTCGCCGTGCCGTTCCCGCACGGCCTCACGGGACCCTTCGTCGATACCTGTGGGACCGGCGGGGATTCGTCGGGGACCTTCAACGTGAGCACCGCGGCCGCCTTCGTGGTTGCGGGTGCCGGCCTCCCGGTCATCAAGCACGGGAACCGCTCGATAACGAGCAGGTGCGGCTCGGCCGACGTCCTTTCCGCCCTCGGGGCGAGGATCGAGATCCCGCCGGGGGAGATGGCCCGGGTCCTCTCTGTTACGGGCTTCGCCTTCCTCTTCGCCCCGATCTACCACCCGGCGATGCGGCGGGTCCAGGGGGTCAGGCAGGAGCTCGGCTTCCGGACCGTGTTCAACCTCCTCGGCCCCCTGAACAACCCGGCAGGG
>DATJPK010000146.1:0-4998 GCA_035506435.1 Methanomicrobiales archaeon | reverse complement strand
GATCGGGGCTCCCTTCACGGCGACCGTTACCCGTGAGCCCTTCCCCGCGAGATAGCCGACGAAGAGCCGGTCGAAGACAATCTCCCCGGCATTATCGGTGAAGTACACGACCTCCCGGGCCAGGCCTTCCATCTTCACCGTATCATCGACGAGGAACCCCTTCCTGAACTGCTTTCGGAAGAAGTCGAGGAAATTATCCGTCACCTGGTGCGAATACACCCCGTAATCGAAGGTATTCGCGATCACCGAGGCGAGTGCATGGTCCCGGAAGGTCGCGAGCGTGGGGCGGACTGCCTTGCAGGCCTCCGTGGCAAGCCGGGTGCTTGCATCCTTCACCTGCCGGTAGGGGTCCGGGTCGCCGAGAAGCTCGTATGCCCGGTGGTGGGCGGCCGTGGCGACGGTGGATGCCGGCTGCGGGGTCCCCTGGTACCCGTCGAGGAGAGACCGGCACCCGTCGAGGACCAGCCTGATCCTCTCGTCGCTGGAGGTCGAGAGCCGGCACTCGTACTCGATCCGGGACAGGAGGCAGTCATAGCACCGGTCATGGATCTTCACGGCAATTCCCCGAAAATACGGCGATGGGGCCACTGCGATTTGAACGCAGGTCAGAAGACCCCCAGTCTCCTAGGATAACCAGGCTACCCTATGGCCCCTCCACTTTCATGGGAGCCGATCCCTTATGTACCTTGTCTTTGTCCCCGGCATGCCCCCGGATCGCCGGGGACTGCAGCTACCTGCATGCCTGCCCGGGGCTCCTTTTCGCCTCCCCGGGGGTTTTTAGATCTTCAGCCTCTTGAAGGCCTCGACGTTCCTCGTGAGGGCCTCGAGCTCGATGTCCGAGAGGTCGACCCGGGAGGACCCCTGCTCGATCTCGAACTGGAGCTGGTGCATCCTGACCTTCATCAGGTACATGAAGAAGACCTGGAAGAGGATGACGAAGCCGAGGATGATGATCAGGATGGAATAAAGCTCTTCGATGGTCATTTTGCCCCCTTGAAGAGGATCTTCACGAACCGGGAGACGAATCCATCGGTCGTGGCCTCCACGCCCTCCTCGGGCGCGATTCCGGCGATATGAGACGCGATCTTCCGGAAGGAACGTGAGGCGTCGCTCCCCGGGAATTTCATCACGACGGGCGTCTTGTACACAGCGGCCACCCGCACGTTCGGGTCCTCGGGGATGATTCCGATGAGCTTCACCCCGAGGGTCTTTTCGAGCTTGTTCTGGATGAGCTCGGTGTGCTCGGACCCCGCCCGGTTCAGGATGGCTGCCGCGACATGGCCCCCGACCACCTCGGTGAGCACCTTCGTCTTCAGGGCATCGACGATGGAGGAGACCTCGGGGTTCACGACCAGGATCACCTCGTCGGCGATGGCGAGGGGGATCACCCCGTCCCGGCTGATCCCCGCGGGCGCATCGATGAGGAGGTAGTCGCACCGGTTCACGAGGTCCTTCATGATGTCCCGGAACCGGTCAGGGTTCGCGAGCTGGAAGCCCTGCAGGGAGATGCCCGACGGGAGCACCTTCACCCCGTTCGGTCCGTCGTAGATGGCCTCCTCGAGCTTCGCCTTCCCGGCGAGGACCTCGTGGATGGTGATGGGCGCGTCCTCGAGGCCGAGGAGGAGGCCGATGTTCGCCATGCCGATGTCGGCGTCCATGATGAAGGTCTCGAGGCCGAGCTTGGCAAGGGAGGCACCGAGGTTGATGGTGCAGGTGGTCTTTCCCGTCCCCCCCTTCCCCGATGCGATGGTATATGCCCTGATCATCAGAGTATGCCCTTACTGTGTCATTGGCTCGAAATTCATATAACGTTTCTTCTTCCCTTCAGAGCCACCACGAAAGGATTCTCCGGGCGTCCTCGTCGATCCCCTTCCGCTCCTCCGGCGAGAGGGGGTGGTTCGAGCGTGCGATCCCGAGCATGTCCTCGCCATGGTGGGATATCCCGATGAAGGTCACCCCGGTGATGTCGGGCTTTTTCCTCCGCCGGTACAGGTCCGAGAACCGGGCCGCCTCCTCCGATGCGCCGGGGAAGAGGGAGACCACGACGAGGCCGTCCAGGGTTGCGATGATAAAGTCCGAGAGGCCGTATTTCTCGCAGAGCCGGTGGATGCTCCCCTGGATGTCCGGGCTGTCCTTCAGGATCTCGACCACAGGGGCGGCCTCGGGGGACGGCGGGGCAGGCTTCGCCGGGGCCCTTGCAGGGGGGGCCGGCCTTGCAGGTGCAGGAGCCGGCGCGGGAGCCGGGATCTCGACAGGCGGAGCTTCCCTGACCGGAACCGGGACCGCGACCGCCTCCCGGACCTCTTCGGGCTTCGGGAGCGGGGTGATCCTGCTCCCGATAGCAGGAGGTGGCAGCGGGAGCGATGGCACCGCCGGTGCCTGGCTCCCGCGGCCTGCGAGCATGTCCAGGATCCGCTTCAGGTACCAGAACAGGAGGCCTGTCAGGACCACCTCCACGATGACGGCGATGGTGAGGACCACGAGGAGGAGCGTGGCCATGTTTTCGAAGTCGGTCGCCATGTCACTCCTCCTTCTCGGTCATCAGGTGTCCCAGGTGCAGCTTCTTCACGATTCCCCTCGCGTTCTTCCTGATCTTCGTCGCGATATGCTCGACATCGACATCATCCAGTGCTGACATCTCCATGTGCAGGAGGGCGAGCTCGTCATACCCCCCCGGCGGCATTTCCGACGCCCCCTGGTCGGTCGTGACCGCGATCGCCTGCGACATGTCGACGCTCGTCCAGCCTTTCGGGGAGATGGCAGGCTCCTCCAGGACCGGAGATGGCGACGGTTCCTCCTCCACGGCGCCGGGCGCAGGGAAGGGAGGAAGCGGGGCAGGGGGGTCCATGGGGATGATCGGGATACTCACGGCGGGATTCCCGGGGGGGCTCTCCCGGGGGCCCTCGGAAAGCCCCTGGTTCTCCAGGGGGTTCTCCCGGGGTCCCTCGGAGAGACTCCGGTTCTCCGGGGGGTATTCACGGGATCCCCCGGAGAGCCTCGGGATCTCCGGGGGCTTTTCCCTGGCGGCTTCGGGGGGGCGCTCCCTGACGACCTCCCGGGTCCTCTCCGGCGGGGAGACAGGTCCCCTCGCCGGCCGTTCCCCGGAGGCCTTCGGGGGCCGGGGGACCGCCCGGGTCGAGAGCACGTACGCCTCGTTGAACTCGATGGCAAGCTTCATCTCCGGGTCGGTGAAGTCCGAGAGGATGGCGTCGATGGTGGTCTCCCCGAGGGTAATCATCCCCTCCCAGGCGGCATCGCCCTTCAGGGATCCGTACTCGGCGAGGATGTACCTTCCCTTCTGGATGACGAGGGAGATGGCCTCGTGCCTCCACGTGATGGTGATGTTTCCCGTGTACCGGACTTCCGCAAGCTCCTGGATGAGGGAATCCAGGGCAACCCCCTTGATAACAGAACGGAATTTCCCCCGGGGGAGTTGCATGGTAAATAGCTGGTGTGTGAACTTAAATAATGTTATTGTTCCAACCCCTCGCCTTCGACCTGTTTTTTCATCTTTGGAGCCAGATCAAACGGAGAATCGGGCAGATCGGGGCATTCGCCGGGCCGGCCGCCCCTCCCCGGTGTCCGGCGGGGGGGATCTTTTCCGCGTCCCGGGTATCTTAATCATTTCGAAAACCGAAGATAGGGTATAATCAGGGTCGAAACGGAAATCCACCCGTTGCACTTCCCATGGAGGCAGAAGGGCATGGGAAGAATAAGTTTATTACCGAACGAAACAGTTATCATTAAAATAAGGGAAACAGGCAGCCTCATCCGAGAAATGCAGGCTCTCCGTACGGAATCCCGGTGGGTATCAGACAGAATGCATACCAGCGCAACCGACAATCGTGCCAGAAGCGGCCGTTTTATGAGAGTCTCCCGGATAGCGCCACCCCGGGCCCGCGTGACCGGGGTCCTCCGGGGCCAAGGAGACCGGTAATGTATACCATACTCGTAGTGGATGACAGCCCGTTCATCGTCGACGTGTTCGTGACGATGCTGGAACGGGGGGGATACCGGGCCATCGCCTCGTACAGCGGGCTCGAGTGCCTGGACATCCTGAAAAATATCAAGCCCGACCTGATCCTCCTCGATATCATGATGGAACCCATCGACGGGTGGGAGACCCTCGAGCAGATCAAGCGGAACCCCGAGACGAAGGACATCCCCGTCCTCATGCTCACGGCAAAGCAGCTCTCCCCCGAGGAGGCCCAGACCTACGGGATGTACATCGAGGACTACGTCTTAAAGCCCATCACCCACCGGGAACTCTACGACACCATCGAGCACGTCCTCAAGCGCCGGAACACCATCAAGCTCGACGTCGAGGAGGCAAAGAAGGCCGGCTTCGACCAGGGAATCATCGACGAATACTCCCGGCTCGCAAAAAGCGTGGACGTGAACAACCGGCTCCTCAAGATCCTTGAGACCACCTACAACATTTACGATTCAAACCAGCAGGTCTCCTCGAAGATCTCCCAGGCCATGAAGAGCATGTCCGAGAGCATCAGGACCCAGGAGGGCCGGCTCACCCAGATACGCTCCGAGCTCGACCGGGTCCTGAACGAAAAATAATTCCGGTATTTCTTCTTTTCGAACGACGACCGACGAACCCGGCTAGCAGGGCTTATCCTCGGCAAGCTCCTCTTTCCCGACGAGGACCACGGCAGCCGTGAGCACGGCGATCACCGCGACGATGACCAGGGTGTCGGTCGGGTTGATGGTGCTCACGCCGGCGATGATGACCTGACGGACCGTGGCGGTGAGGCCCGCGACGAGGATCGGCCGGACGAGCACCCGGCTCGTCTTGAAATACGCGGTCACCGTCTCGAGGATCTCGACGATGATGATGGTGAGCAGGATGGCATGGAGGACGTTCAGCAGGCTCCCCGTGAGATCGGCGGTGCTGAACAGGGTAAGGAACTGGATACCGGCGACCACGAAGGAGACGAGGGCGAGGAGGGAGAGGATGACCGCGGTGATGAAGTAGATGATCTTCGT
>DATJPK010000145.1:0-7594 GCA_035506435.1 Methanomicrobiales archaeon | reverse complement strand
GCAGGGGTCCCCCGAGTACTCCCCGATCCTCACGACCCGGGCACCGATACCCCGTTCTGCGAGGGCGGCCCTCAGCTGATCCTCCGAGAAGTGCTGGTTGAACCCGAGGGTGATTACCGCCGGGTCGATCTCCCGTATGGGCCGGTACATGTCCGTCGGGTCTCCGAGCCGGGCATGGTCCACCACCCGGAGCGCCTGGATGACCCTGAGCCGCTGGGCCTCGCCGATGACCGGCCTCGGCTTGTGCCTGACGTTCGCGTCCCGGGCGACGATCACGTGGAGCTCATCGCCGAGCTTCCGCGACTCTTCGAGGTAGTAGATATGGCCCGGGTGAAGGATGTCGAAGGTCCCCGTCGCCACCACCCGCCTTTTCTCCCTCATTCCAGCACCTCGATCTCGCAGGGCTTCCCGTCGGATGTGAAGCACCGCCAGTCCGCCTCCCCGTAGGGGTACCCGAGGATGATGTGGTACCTGCCGAGGGAGGGGAAGAACCGGATGTCTGCATCTGACGGCCGGAGAGCGCCGTTCGGGTGGGAGTGGGCGCTGCCCGCAACATGGAGGTCGAGAGGCATGACGTCAGAACGGAGGCTCGCGCTCACCTGCGTGGAGGTGAAGGGCAGGAACAGGAACTCCCGGATCACCCCGTCTTCCTCGCGGAGCACGGCGACGAACTCGCGGCCCTCACCTTCGCGGTCCATCTCCCTTGCCGACGAGAGGAGCGCCCGTATCAGGTCCCGCGAGATGCCCTGGATCTTCATGCCTGTTGTACTGTGGCAGGGGGAGTGATGAAGGATTCCCTCTTTGCCGGATTCCCGGGACGACTTAAACTCCCCGAAGGCATGACTGGCGTCCCGCCCGGGGAATTAAAATTCCCCATCCTGCTCAAATGAGCGGCCGAACCGGATCGAGAGGTGGGCCTTGTAGAGCTCCTTCCCCAGGTAACCGGCATGGTCGAGCCGCGATACCCTTCCTTTGGCGATAATGGTATTCAGCACGTCCTCCCAGTGCCTGCCCCGGATGGCAACCCCGTCAAGGACCGCGACGATCTCGTCCCCCTCGATCCCGATTCGGAAGTTCCCGCACGGGTCGTAGGTCAGCTCGGCAGGCATGGGAACAGCACCCTCGGTCCTGTCATACCGGAGCGGAGGTTCCTCCCTCCGCCTTTTCTCCTTCAGCACGAGGAGGTCGATCCCGAGATCCTTCGGATACGGCCGGCCCCGGGCGAGGGCCATCATCTCCGTCGCCCTCCGCATTTCAGCGACCGAGCCCCTCGTCTTGTCCGAGTGCTCGCTCGTGAAGATGACCGCCGCCCCGAGTTCCATCGCGATACCGGCGAGGAGGGCATTTGCCCCGACGGAGTCCGCGTCCAGCAGCTCGACGACGTTCCCCGCCCCGAAAAAGATGGGCCGGCCGATCTTTTTCCCGAAGTTCCCGAGCGATCCGGAAAACCCGGACCCCACCGGGGGGAGCAGGGGATCCGCGATGAGGGCGGCGATACCCGCCTTTTTCGCCGCTGCGATGTTCTTTGCGAGGCCGGCTTCGCCAGGCACCACCACCGCCCCGGCACCTGCTGCCGCAACCTCATCTCCGATCACCGGGATATTTCCTTCGTGGAGCGAGAGGACGAGGTCTGCCCGGACGAGGGCCGCCCGGATGAGGGCAGGGTCCTGGGTATCGACCGCAAGAGGGCCCTCGATACCGTCGAGTTCAGCGAAACACCTGCACACGTCGCCCGGGGTAGCATCGAACCCGAACCCGAGGTCCACGATGTCGGCGCCGTTCGTAAAGAAGCGTTCGACCCCCCCACGGAGATCGTCCCTCCGGTGGGCGTCCATGATCTCGGCGAGGACCTTCATCCGTGATGTCCCCCCGGTTTTCACCCCCCGGATCAGGAGGTCGCAGGATGCCTCCTCCTCCCTCCGCGCCAGCTCCCGACGGGCCTCCCCGGCCTTTTTCCCGGCCAGGAAATCGTCGGCAGGGATGGTGCGGGAGAGCTCCATCTCCCCGACCAGTGGCAGGACGAGGGAGAGATCGGCGGCATGGCGCGGCCCTCGGTAGACCGGGACACCAGTTTCCTTCTCCACCGGTTCGAAGGAGGCGGTGCACATGCCGGAAACAAGGACCAGGTCGAACGTTCCCTCCCTGACAAGGGAGACAAGCTGCGACGGCGTGAGGAATGATGCGATCTCCCCCGTGACCACCACCCGGGCATCGAGGCCCTCTGCGGCCTTCCGGACGATATCGGCCGTGGCGCGGCCGGTGGGGAGGAGGAGGCGCATAAGTGCGTTTAATATGCGCAAGGTGAAAAAATGATCTTCAGGCAATGCTTCGCTGCGACCTGCACGTACATACGAATTTCTCGAGGGACGGGGAGAGCAGCGTCGAGGAGGTTCTCGCGAGGGCCGCATCGGCCGGCCTCGACGCCGTCGCCATCACCGACCACGACACCTGCGACGGGGTAGCCCGTGCCGAGCGGGCCGGATCGGGCCTCGTCATCATCCCGGGCGTCGAGGTATCTACGAAACAGGGCCATCTGATCGTCCTCGGCGTGCGGGAGCCCCTCCCGGCCGGCTGGCACGTGATGGAAACGATCCGGCTCGCCCACAGCCTCGGCGCCGTTGCCGTCCTCCCCCATCCGTACCACATGTGGCGGCACGGAGTGGCGCGGCGGGTGCCGGAGAGCATCGGGGCCGTCGATGCCATCGAGGTGTTCAACAGCCGGTACATCGTCGGGTCTGCGAACCGGAAGGCAGCGAGGATAGCGAGAAAGGTGAGGATCGCCCAGGTGGGGGGGAGCGACGCCCACAATGCCCGGCTCGTCGGGTTCGGGTACACCCTCATTGCCGCAGAGCCGGCCGTCCCCTCCATCCTCGCCGCCATACGGGCGGGGCGGACCATCGCGGGGGGCAGGATGACCCCCCTGCGTACCTATTCCCGGCAATCCCTCAGGAATGCCTTCAGGAGAATGAGGCGCCGGGTCCGGCCATGAGGCTCGCGTTCCGGGTCGCGTACCTCGGCGACGGCTTCTCGGGCAGCCAGATGCAGCCCGACCGGAGGACCGTGGAGGGCGAGATCATCGCCGCGGCCGGAAGGCTCGCCCTGTTCACCGACTGGAGAGCCGCCCGGTTCTCACTCGCCGGCCGGACCGACCGGGGTGTCCATGCGAGGGGGCAGGTCGCGGCCTTCGATACCCCGGATCCCGGCCGGGCGAGGGCGGCCCTCAACCTCCAGCTGCCGAGGGACTGCTGGTGCACGGGGATAGCAGAGGTCCCCGACGAGTTCCATCCCCGGTACGATGCGAGGACGCGGACCTATCGCTACTACTTCCCGAGGATCGGGCTTGACACGGCGGCCATGGCAGAGGCCGCCCGGCTCCTGCTGGGGAAGCATGACTTCTCCCGGTTTGCCCGGGTCGAGGGGAAGGACCCGGTCCGGAATGTCCTCTCGGCGGAGATCTTCAGCGACGCCGGTTTCACCTGCCTCGGGGTTACCGCAGAATCGTTTCTCTGGATGATGGTCCGCGGGATGGCGGGGGCCCTCCTCTCGGTGGGAACGGGTGTCCTTCCGATCGAGGGAGTCCGGGCCCTGTTCTCGGAGTCCGGTGAACGCCACCCCCCTGCTCCGTCGCAGGGACTCGTCCTCTGGGAAGTGGACTGCGGCATCCGGTTCGAGCCCCTTCCCCGGAGCCCGCGCTCGACCGCCTTTCTCTCCACGGTCCGGGGCCGTCACGAGGTGATGGCCCGGGTAACGTCGATCCTCGAGGCCGGGGAATAACCCCCCTCAGACAGCTGCCCTCGCCTGCAGCCAGGAATAGGTCCCCTTCCTGTCGTCCTCGTGGAGGAGGATGTAGTTGTGGATCTCACTGTTCGTGTTATAGTCGTCCACGAGTGACCCGTACTGCCCAACAAGCTGGTTGTATTCCGGGTATTTCCCCTGTGAGCGGAGATCGTTCATCCGTGCCTGCAGGGAAGTGAGGTCCCGGGAGAGGGAGACCTCCCGCGCCTCGGTCCGGTCGAGCGCGTTCTCGATTGCCTCCGTTTCCTTGCACATACCGTAGAGCCGGGTCCCGTTCGCGACGAGGATCACGAGGGGGTCTGACGAGAGGGTCACACCGCCGGCAAGCTTGCTCGTCGCAACCCCGACCAGGGAGAGGTTCGTGCTCGCAATGTACCCGTAGCCGGTCCCCTTATAGTCACACTGGTAGCCCTTTACCCCGACTGCCATGTGGGTCTCATTCTTGAAATAAAAGAGGGACACGGTGTAGCCTTCCCGGGCAAGGAGGCCGGCGAGGAGGAGGCTCTTGTCGTCGCAGTCGCCCGCGCCGTCCACGTAGGTTTCGATGGGGTACTTCGGCGCCGTCAGGGTGCTGTCCGTGACATACGGGAGGGACTGGACCGCGACCGTCATCAGCTCGAGGTACTCGTCGTCATCGAGAGACTCCTTCTCCCGGATCTGCCGGAACGCCCCGGAGAGGTCCCGGTAGAATTCGTCGAGGTTCGGGTCGTTCAGGAATGCGAGGTAGTAGGTGGGGATGAAGACACTGTCAGGGATATCCCTGGTGAGAATCGCCTCCTTCTGGGCCCGCTGCGCACCGAAATAGACCGTCCCGTTCACCGGGATGGTGACCGACTCGGGCCTGCCCTCGAAAGTGAAATCGATCCCCACATCCCGGTAGGTCCCCCCCTCGACCTCGACCGGCTGGATGGACGGGTACACTGCTGCCGGCTTTGAGAGGAGGAGGAACCCGGCTCCGAAGATGATCACGAACGTGAGGGCGATGATGATGAGCCTTCCCAGTAAGAGGCGCTTCGGCATGGTGGTAAGTCCGTTTCCCCCTAAGTAGTACTCGATCGCGCGCCCATTTAAATCTCGCGGGGTGCGAGGAGGGAGGGTTCATCAGAACCCGACCTCGAGCGACGCAGTCGCGAGGTTTCAAGAACCTGATGGTTCTCTCACGTGCCGCCACCCCTGAAGCGGGGCGTCTGGTCATCAGGACCCGAGCTGGAGCGCCATGTCATCAGGCATGGTGCGAAGAGCGAGGGTTCATCAGAACCCGACCTCGAGCGACGAAGTCGCGAAGGAGGGTTAATCATCCCGGCAGGAAAAGGTCAGGTTGGGAGCGGCGGTATACGCCGGGGTTCGTGTTCCCATGCCTGACCTGCGAGACATACCCGAGGGGGCCCGGTGGCAGATAGCGACAAAGGTCCTTGCATCCCTGCCGGTCATGTACGACATGGCCTTCAGGGAGGCGGTCGGGAAACAGTACGACGAGCTTGAATACCAGGTCTGGCTCCAGGTCGGGATGGATGCAAAGGATGTGGCCGATGCATTCCATCTCTCGACCGGTAATGCCGGCGAGCTTGCCCGGACGCTCCGGCTCGTTACCCAGATCATCTTCGGGTCTGGGTTCCGGTACGAGGTTCTCGAGATTTCACCGGAACGGGCGACGCTCATCACGAAGGCCTGCCCGTTCCATGCCGGCACCCAGGAGTACGGCGGCACGCCGAAGAACCTCTTCCCCAAGTGCCTCGCCCTGTCGGTTGCCATGGTGGAGGCCCTGAACCCGAAGTTCACTGCCCGGTTCGTCCGGTCGCTCTGCATGGAGGGCCGGACCTGCGAGATGACCGTGCTCACGAAGGAAGAGGCTGCGACCCCCGGGGAAAAGGGCGGGTAATCCGGAACCCCCGACCCTTCGGGTACTCAGGGAATCCCGAAGGACCCCTTGACCTCCGGAACCCCGATGATCCTGCGGATCATCAGGGAATGCCAAGCGCCCCGAGGGTTTCGCGGGTCGGCCTCCCCTCTTTGTCCCACCCCCGAAGCCGGTAGTATTCCGAGAGGAGCGGCTCTCTCCGCCAGCCGGTCCCTGACGAGGCCCCCGCCGAAGGAGCCCCCTCCATGAGCCGGGGAGGGAGGGTGTCGTCCTTTTTCGAAAACCCTGCCTTCATGTTGAAAAGCCGCTGGAGGTTCCAGGTCCGCTCACCGATCCGGAGGAGGTCTCCTTCTTCGAGGGGGGTACCTGTCACCGCCGAGATCATGGTTGCGTAATCGGCGGGAGACAGGGCCCGGAAGGTGAAGAGGCAGATGCCTGCCGAGTCGAGGGCGGCGGCGAGGTCCTGGAGCCGTTTCACCCACGCGGCCTTCCCCTCGTCGACGGACGGGTCGAGCTTCACCGGGACACCGAAGACCTCGGGGTAGACCATGTTCCCGTACACGTGGCATGCCCCCCGCACCGACGTGGCGTACTCGAGCCCCTGGCCCTGGAGCCCGCGGGGGTCGTAGCCGGGGAGCTCCTGCCCCTTCACCGACATCGAGAGCTCGGGATGGCCGGCGGCCGCCGCGAACCGGAACGAGCCCTCGGCAAGGGCATCGCCGACCCCCTCCCGGTACCCGATCATCCTTGCCAGGTCGACGATGGCGTGCCCGTCACCGAACCGGATGTCCTCCCCGATGTACCCATGGGCAGAGAGCTCCATCGCGCAGGCGATGGTTGACCCGGTGGATACAGTGTCGAGGCCGAGCTCGTTGCAGAGGTAGTTCGCCCGGGCGACGGCGGCAAGGTCGGCGACGCCACACATCGGCCCGAAGGCCCAGAGGGTCTCGTACTCGGGTCCCTGCCCCTTCCGGTCTCCCGCCCTCGTCTCCCTCCCACAGGCAATGCTGCAGGAATAGCAGGCCGTGACCCGGTCGACGAGGGTCTCGGTCATCCGCTCGCCGGAAACCGCCTCTGCCCCCTCGAAACGGCTCTCCTGGAAGTTCCTCGTGGGGAGAAGCCGGGCCTCGTTGATGACGTTCATAACTCCCGCCGTGCCGTACCGGCGGAGGCTTCCCCTGTTCAGGCCGGCCTTCTCGATCTTCTCCCGGATCTCATCCCTGACCCGGGTAAACTCCGCGGGGTCGGGCGGAACCTCCTTCCCTTCCCCGGCGACCGCGATGGCCTTCAGCCTCTTGGACCCGAGCACTGCCCCCATCCCCCCGCGGCCCGCCGCCCGGCCATGGTCGTTCATGATGCAGGCCATCCGGCCGAGGCGCTCCCCCGCCGGGCCGATGCAGGCTACCCTCGCATTCGGCTCCCCGAGGTCCCCCGGGATGGCGCCGATGGCCTGGTCCGTGGTCATCCCCCAGAAGCCCGACGCATCGCGGATTTCGCATCCTCCCTTCCTGATAAGGAGGAGGACCGGCGAGGAGGACTTCCCTTCCACGACCACCGCGTCCACCCCCGCTCGTCGCAGCTCGGTCCCGAAGAACCCCCCGCTGCTGCTCGACGCGAGGGTGCCGGTCAGGGGGGACTTCGTCACGACAGCGTACCGGGAACCGAGGGGCATCCCCGAGCCGGTGAGCGGGCCTGGGGCAAAGGCGACGGCATTCCCGTCCGAAAGGGGGTCAGCCTCCGGATCGACGAGGTCGTACACGAGCCTGACCCCGAGGCCCCTGCCGCCGAGGTACTGCTCCCGCCACTCCTTCCGGAACGGGATCTTCCCGACTGTCCGCCGGGTGAGGTTCACCCTGAGGATCCGGCCCTTCCTGTCCTCCCTCGCCATGGTGACGGTACGATCGGAGAGGGGATGGATAAACGTTTCCCGGCACCGGCCCC
>DATJPK010000144.1:0-7959 GCA_035506435.1 Methanomicrobiales archaeon | reverse complement strand
CTGCGGGGCACGGACCCACATCTGGAAGACCCGCTCCGAGAGAGGGATAACCTCCTCCACCCTGTACAACACCGTAACCCCCCGGCTCACCCGGAAGCTGCCTTCTACCCGTTGGATCTACTCGCTCTTTAGCTTACGCACCTTCACCGCCACGCCGTGCCGGGAGCGGAGCATCTCGGGACCTCCCATGGCCGCCCGGCCGGTTGCGGTGACGCCCTCCCCGAGGACGAGGACCTCGTCTCCCTCGCGGATACCTGCGTCCGCGGAGTTCACCCCGGGCGCAAGGATGTCCCCCTTCGGGGTGAAGGCGTCGATCCCGACGCGGTATCCCTCCGGGACGAGGTCCCACCCGTCGAATGTCGGGCGAAGGAGGCCGGTCCGTGCATCAACGGTGAAGAGGATCTTCCCGCCCCGCTCCACCCTCTCCTGCGGTGACCTGCCGCGTATGGTCATGCCCCGGGTGTCGGCCATGACCCCGAACTGCCAGGCGAGCACACCGCGGACCATGTCCGTCGGGCGCCTCCTCTCCCCTTCGAGGGTTGCATCGAGAGCCGCGAGGGATCCCGGCGCTGTAGGGCTCGCGACGCACGTCTGCTCGAGCGCGATCCCGCAGCCTTCCGCCGCCATCCTCGCGGCCTCGAGCGCCCCCCCGTCGAGGTGGGCGATAACTCTCCGGTACGGGTGATTCCGGAGATATCCCGCGATAACCGACGATACGTACGCGAGCTCCTCACGGTCCCAGTGCCCGGTGACGGGAACATCGTAGTGCCCCGCGGGATATACCCGTTCGATCTCCCTCGGGACAAGCCCGAGAGGCGAGGTGACGATGAGCTCGTGGGCCCGCCCCCGGATCGCCTTCATGAATTTCCGGTGGGAAAGGGAGGAGGAGTAGGGTTTCCTCGCCGAGCAGGGGAGGAGGACCGCGACGTCGTGGAGGGGCCGTGGCAACCGCTCGATCACCCTGCGCCCGAACCGGATTACCTCGATCCTCCCGAGTACCTCGGAGGTGGTGGCAAGGAAGGGAACAGGCCGGGCGATGGGAGTGTATGGCTCGACGAGGGATTCCTCGCGGTCGAGGAGCCGCATGATGGCAACCTGGTGGGGGTCGGACCGGCACCGCGCCTCGACGAGCTCTCGCAGCCTTCCTTCGGAGATGTATTTCCTCACGAGTGCCAGCTCGCGGTCCAGCGCGAGGCGGTTGTGTCTCCCGGTGTCCCCCGAGGCGCACCCATCGCAGGAGCATACCCCTGACCCGGGCATGCCGCCCCCGTATGTCCCCTCGGGGAGGCAGAAGGACCCCCTGGCGGCGTGGAGGTCGACCGCACGGTAATCGAAGAGATCGAAACCGGCATGGACGAGCAGCGCCGCCGTGGAGGGAAGGGCGGACGCAGGGGCATACCACGCGGTATCCGGCGGGATCCTTGCCTTCAGGGAAGCGAGGAACCGGACGAAGTCATGGGGGCGGGCGAGGGCCGTCTGCCAGTTTGCCACGACGACGAGATCGCCCGATACGACTTGTTCCCTCCCAAGAGGGTGGACAACGGCCACCCCTTCCCCTTCGCGGGAGGGCTGGTACTTCGAGACAAAGCCGGCGCTTGCCACGAGGGGGACGTTCGTTCCGGTCTCCAGGTCGAGAGCGGGGAACGCCCCCGGAATGTCGATGATCCCGGGCGTCCGCACGGTCAGGCCGCCGGTAGAGAAGGTGCCCTCCCGAGCGAGGCAGTCCCTCCGGCCGATGTCAAACCGGCTCAATCCCCACCTCCGCCCCGGGCACTTCCTGTCTCACCACGTCCGCCCATTCGGGCTGGCAGACGATGGTGAGATCGATCCGGGGATGCTCATCCCGGAGAGCCCTGATCCCTGCGCACCCGCGGGCAACCATCTCGCTGTCCCAGGTGGGGATCTCCGACTGGCCGATGGGGAAGGTCTCCGCGAGCCCGGGGTGATACGGGCCGAAGGGGGGCTTGAAGAAGAACACCGTATCGAACCCTTCCGGGACCTTCCCCGTGAAGGTGACGAGGGTCCTCCCTGCCACGGGGATCCTCCTTGCCAGGGCCTGGTGCCGGTATACCTCGGTGCGCAGGCAGCTCTCGCTTCCCCGGTAGAAGAACCGGCGCTTCGAGACCCGGTCCGCAGCCTCGAGTGCCTCCGCGTGCCCGAGGAGGGCGCGGTACCCGTCAAGGAGCCGGGGGTGAGCCCTGCACCGCTCGTCCACGAGCTCCCAGAGGGTCCCTTCCCGGATGGCCTCGCGGATCCGTGCCATCTCGGCGAGTGTGATGGAGAGATTGTGCCTCGCGAGCAGGGCCTCGCGGTCCGGGTCGTCCCCGAGATCCTCGGCAGACCTCCCCCGGCAGGACTCGCAGGGGCAGGCGAGCTCGGTCATCTCGTCGAGGTGGAGGGACCCCGACGGGGTCAGGTACCGCCCCTCCCGGGCAAAAAGGGCATACGCCGCCGAGTCGAAGACATCGCAGCCCATCGCGACCGCGAGGGCAAGCATCGATGGGTGCCCCGCCCCGAAGAGGTGGACGCAGGCTGCCGGCGAGAGCCCGCGTTTCGCGGCGAGCACCACCTCGACCAGCTCGCGGTACCGGTAGGTTTCCATGAGGGGCACGACGCCCCCGACGGGGCAGAAGGAAAAGCCCATCTCCGAAACGGCTTTCCCGGCCTTCTCCCGGAGGTCAGGGAACCTCCCTCCCTGGACCGGTGCGGCGAGGTGCTCCACCCCGACGATGTCCGCGGCTTCCCGGATCCTCTCCATTGTCGTCGAAAGGTCGGACCCGGCCGTGGCCCGGTCCGCCTGAGGAGGGGTGGCGATGTCCATGGGGACCAGGATCTCGCTCCCGATGGCCCGCTGGAACTCGAGGGTCCCCCGGTTCGTGATCTCCACGTCGCCGTACACCGACTGCTGGAAGGCGCCCGAGTCGGTCATGATGACACCATCGAACCCGAGGACCCGGTGGAGCCCCTGTTCCAGTGCCGGCTCCCTGAACCGCTCGCTCTTCGAGAAGATGTAGGCGTTCGTGATGATGGCCCCGGCTCCCATCGCCTCGATCTCGGCCGGCGGGATCAAGGGGAGATGCGGGTTCACGACGGGAAAAAGCGCAGGTGTGCGGACCGTTTTCTCCCCGACCGAGAGTTTCCCCAGCCGGCCGGCGATGTCCTTCTCGACGATCTCGAAGCGGATGGCCATCGGCGTTCCCCTAGCCCCGGGGCTCGGGCTCGTGGAATATCTGCCCCTCGAAGGTGAGAACATCGACCTTCGGGGATTTCCAGGACCCGGGGGGCAGGCCCGCTTTCACGCAGGTATGGTCAAGGAACTCGCAGGCGGTCCACCGGTACTCCGTCGCCACCTGCGGGAGGAGGAGGCCGCTCGTCCCGTAGCCTTTCGCGATGAGCCCGTGGACCCCGACCCTCACGCAGGACTCCCGTGCCTCGGGGGGGCCGGCCAGGGGCTCGGGGACCGAGAGCACCGTCACCTCTACCCGGATTCGCGGGAGCTCCCTTGGACTCACGGGAGGGAACCGCGGGTCCTCGAGTGCCGCCGATGCAGCCGCCTCGGGAATGGCCTCTGCGAGGGGCATCACCGGGTACGGGAGGCCGATGCACCCCCGGAGCTCCCCGTCCTCGGTCAGGGTGACGAACACCCCCCGTTTCTCCGCAAAGACCGGCGGGAGCCGGGGCGGGACCAGCTTCTCCCGCTTCACCGCCGCTTCGAGGGCCTTCCGGGCGAAGGCGAGCGCCTGCGCCCCCTCCTCTTCCGTGAGCGCCTTCATGCGAAATAAATAAAGGGGCCGCACATATTAATAGGAGAGGGAGAGGGCGGCTGACGGTGGCCTCTCGGGGCCGCTGAGGAAAGTCCCCCCACCGACCAGGCTCGCAGCTGCACTCACGGTGCAGGTGGCGAGAGCCACGGCAATGACACAGAAACGGCACGGCCCGCCGCAAAGCCGGTGATGCGACCGGTTCGCTGAGGCGTATCGGCGGGAAGCGTTGAAACGGTGAACCCCTGCGGGTGCAAGCCAGAAACGGGCGATGGGCTGCCTGGTGCCCGCCCAGGTTTGGCGCACAGCTGAATGCCGCCATGAACAAAAGGGGGCTTACTCCTCCCACTCACCTTCATTCGCAGCGGTTATATAGTCCGGCTCCTCTATTCTCCTTGTGCATATTCCTACGTCAGAGGAGATCCGCTCCCGCCGGGTGACCCTCGGCCTTACCCAGACCGATCTTGCGAAAAAGGCGGGCATCTCCCAGTCCATGATCGCACGCATCGAGTCGGGATCCGTCGACCCCCGGGTCTCCACCCTCAGGAGGATCGTCGCCGTCCTCTCGCAGAAAGAGGAGCCCCTCCACCGGGCCCGGGAAGTGATGCACACGCCGGTCTACACCGTCGGGCCGGCCGACCCGGTGTCCCGTGCCGTGGAAATAATGGAGAAAAACGATGTCTCGCAGCTCCCGGTGGTCGAGGCAGGGAACCCGGTCGGGTGTATCTCGGAGTCTGCCATTGTTTCGGCGCTCGAGGAAGGCGGGATGCATGCCTCGGGGGACCGGCCGGTCCGGGACTTCATGGAGCCGGGGTTTCCCACCGTGCCTCTCGAGGCGGACGTCAGGGACGCGGTCTCCCTCCTCCGGGAAAACCACGCGGTGCTCGTCGTGGACGGCGGCCGGGTGGCCGGCGTCATCACGAAGCACGACCTCATCACGCTTTTTTCGTGACCGAGACGAGGGAGACGAGGTCGCGGAGCACCTTCGCCGGGTCCTCGGCCTTTACCACCGAGGACGCGAGGAGGACCCCGTTCGTCCCGAGGTCGAGGGCCGTCTTCACGCAGTCCCCCGACTGGATCCCGGCGCCCGTGAGGACCTTCACCTGCGGGTTTACCTTCCGTGCCGCCTCGACCGACCTTGTAATGATCCCGGGGTCCGCCTTGCACACCGAGATCCCGCTCCCGATGAGCTCGGGAGGCTCGACGGCCACGAAGTCGGGGCCGAGGGCCGAGGCCGCAGCCGTGGTCGGGTCGTTGTTCGTGCAGACCACCGACTCGAGCCGGGCGGCCCGGGCGGCCTTCACGGCGGCCTCGATCTGAGCGAGGGTGAGCCGCCGCTCCGAGTGGTTGATGAGGGTCCCGACGGCCCCGGCATGCCTGACCGCGGCCGCGGTCACGTGGCCGGTGAAGGCCCCCGGCTCGACCCCGTCGATGTGCTGGGCATAGACCGGTATCCGGAAGTGGTGGGAGATAGGGTGGATCTCGGTATACACCGGCGCCATCCCGATCCGCACCCCGCTCTCCTCCATGACCGCCTCGGCCGCCTCGGCAATGAGCTGCCCGCGGCTCCCCATGCCCTGGGGGAAGGCCTTGCAGTTGATGAGGATGAAAGGCTCTGCCATACGGTTCCCTGTAGGAATCGATAATCACGAACTATATAAAATAATAAGATCACTTAGTTATCAGGGGCTTCTCCGCTCTACGGCGGAAAACGGATGACGGGTTTTTTCCGTTCTCACCATAACACAGCGAATTCCGCGCCCACCGGCGGGCAGGGAGGGGACCGGAGGGTATGAACCGGCTCGAGGAAGACGGCGAGAAATGGGCGATCTTCGGCGGGGGCCAGGACCCAGAGGAGCTCGTGCAGGACGGTATCGCCCTGTACACTCTCGGGAAGTACGCCGACGCCCTTGACCGGTTCGACGCCGCCCTCGACAAGAACCCTGCCGATGCGACCGCGTGGCTGAACAAGGGAGGCACCCTCACCGTCCTCGGGAAGTACGAGGAGGCCCATGCCGCCTTCGAGGAGGCCCTGAAGCTCGACCCCGGGAACGCCCTCGTCCTCAGGAACAAGGGGATCACCGAGATCTACCTCGGCAGGGTCGGGGAGGCCATCCAGTCCTTTGACCGGGCGCTCGCCATCGACCCGGCCGACGTGACCTCCCTCCTCAACAAGGGGATCGCCCTCGTGAAGCTCGGCCGGCACGAGGAGGGGATCGAGTGCTTCGACCTGGTCCTCGACCTGGACTTCCGGAACACCATCGCCTGGGTCCAGAAGGGGAAGGCCCTTGCGATGATGGGAAAGGCGGGGGACGCCATCGAGCTCTTCGAAAAGGCCCTTGCCCTCAACCCGAAGGATGCCGAGGCCTGGCTCCACAAGGGCCTCGCCCTCCTCTCCATGGACCAGAAGGACCAGGCCCTCGCCGCTTACGAGCGGGCCCTCGAGATCTCCCCCCACCTCCTCCCTGCCCTCACGAGCAAGGGGATCCTCCTCATCAAGAAGGGGGACTACGACGGGGCGGTGCGGGTCATGGACGAGGCCATCGCCCTCGACGGGAGCGACCCGAACGCCTGGTTCGGCAGGGGAGTGGCCCTGAAGATCCTGGGACGGTACGACGAGGCCCTGGCAAGCTTCGACCGGGCGCTCGCCATCAACCCGGACGACGCCTCGGTCTTCCAGGGGAAGGGGGACATCTACGTCCTCTCCGGGCAGTACAAGGAGGCTCTCGAGGCGTACCTGAAGGCAAAGGAGCTCGACCCTTCCCTCGCCGGTCTCCTCCAGGGGGCCATCGAGCGGTGCATCGCCTTCGTCCAGTTCAACCTGAACCAGTGGCGGGACCAGGGGCTCTTCCTCCTCTCGCAGGACGAGCCCGTGGAGGCGATCCGGTTCTTCAACAGGGTCCTCGACGTCGAGCCGGAGGAGACCGAGGTCCTCATGAAAAAGGCCGAGGCGCTCGTCGCCCTCGGGAGGATCGAGGAGGCCCTCGTGAGCCTGGACCGGCTCGTCCAGCTCAGCCCGAAGGACACCGGGGCCTGGCTCGCCCGGAGCGAGGCCCTCATCCGGCTCGGGAGGCCCGAGGAGGCCGCCGTCTCGCTCGACGGGGTGATCCACGATCACCCGGAGATCCGCGACGGGAGGTCCATCGAGGCGTACACCCGGTCCGGGGACGCCATGACCGCGAAGGGGAACTACACAGGCGCCCTTGCCGCCTATGACAGCGCCCTCTCCTTCGCCCCGACGAACCCCGGGGCCCTCGTCGGGAAGGGGCGTGCCCTTGCCATGCTCGACCGGCCGGTCGAGGCGGCCTCGGTCTTTGACAAGGCCCTCCAGCTCGAGCCGGAAAACCTCGACATCTGGGTGCGGAAGGGCATCGTGCTCGACATGATGGGCCGGTTCGACGAGGCCGTCGTCGCCTACGAGCATGCCCTCGCCATCAGGCCCCACGACGCGAGCGCCTGGTTCAACCTCGGGCTCACCCTCCTCAACAAGAGCGAGTTCGAGGAGGCGGTGAAGGCCTTCGACCAGGCGCTCGAGACCGACCCCCGGAACGCCGAGGCGTACTATAACCGGGGGGTGGCGTACCTTTCGCTGAAGAAGTACGAGAAGTCCCTCATGTCCTTCAACAAGGCGGTGGAGATCGACGACACCGTCCCCGAGTTCTGGCACAGCAAGGGCTGCGTCCATGGCATCCTCCGGGACTTCAACGAGGCGATGAAGGACATCGACAAGGCCATCGCGCTCAATCCGAAGTTCGCGATGGCATGGCGGTCCCGGGGCCTCTTCCTCCAGTTCCTCGGGAAGCTCCAGGAGGCCGTGGCCTCGTACGAGAAGTCCCTCGCCATCGAGTTCGACCCCGATACCGAGAAGGCGAAGGAAACGATTAAAGGGAAGATATAGGGAAGGGTTCATCAGAACTCGACCTGGAGCGACCCGCCATCAGGCGGGGTGCGATCCGGATTTTCCCTTTAAAAAAGGTTGTTTTCCGGAAGCTACTTCTTTATCGATATAATATCCCCGAGGGTGGTGGTCATCCCCTTCCCCTTCGCGGTCTTCACCTCGTCCTCGGCCGACTCGAGGAGGGAGATGCCGAGAACCTTCTCGAGCTTCTTCCGGAGCTCCTCCTCGGGGACGAGGTCGCCCTTCTCGACCTTCTTGATCAGGAGCTCCCGTTCCATGATCTCGAGGGCGAGCTGCTTC
>DATJPK010000143.1:0-3666 GCA_035506435.1 Methanomicrobiales archaeon | reverse complement strand
TTTTCATGAGGACCCGGTATGAGGCCCCGGAGAGATCCCTCACGTTTCGAATGCCTTCACCGCGTCGGGGAGGCAGTGGACCACTCCCCTGATGCCCGACACCGTGAGGGTCATCAGGATGGCGTCCACCACCTCGGCCTTCGTCGCGCCGGCCTGTTTCGCCATGGGGAGGTGGGCCCTCACCGCCGTGTCGTCGCCCATTGCCGCCTTCATGGCGATGTAGATGAGCTGCTTTGTCTTCTGGTCGAGCCCCTTGCTCGCGACGAGGGTCATGATGAGCCCGTCGAAGGCCTTCGCCACCTCGGGCGCCTCGCGCCTGAACACTTCCATCGGGTTTTCGGGCATGGTGATGTACCGATCAGTTCTTCTTCCCCCTCGTATATCAGGACGCTCCCCGGGTTCCCCGTGGGCCGGGATCGCCCATATACCCCACAAATCCGTTCCCGGAACCTTTTTGTGAACCGGAACGCAACGATATCAGGCGCTGCTATAGTGTAGACCGGCCAATCATCCCGGCCTTTCACGCCGGGGACTGGGGTTCAAATCCCCATAGCAGCACTCTTTGCCTGATTCATCCGGTAACGGCCGTTCCTTCTCCTGCCATCTAAGCCCTTTCTCGGGGGCATCCATTCCACGGGGTTTGATAAGAGACAGAATGTATAAATACCGAACGAGCATCGGCTGATCCATCAGGAGACCAGAGCATGCCAACCATTGAGAAAAAGAGCCTGGACCGGCCGGAAGAGACGTTCAAGCCGGAAAAGATGAGGATGGAGGGCGTCACGATGAGGGGCCTCCCGATCCGCCGGATTACCGCCGACCCCGGGTGGCAGTGGTCGAAGCACGTGAAGCCGATCCAGAAGACCGAAAGCTGCCAGAAAGACCACCTCCTGGTGATGATCTCGGGCAGGGTCCATGTCCGGATGAACGACGGGAAGGAGGAGGAGTTCGGGCCCGGCGACGTGGGCTCGATTCCCCCGGGACACGATGGCTGGACCGTCGGGGACAAACCGGCCGTGTGGATCGAGATCCCGAATTAAGCGGGAAAACGGGGCCTTCTTCTTCCATGAACCCGCTCATCGCAGGGATCGGCCTCTTTTTCGTCACAGAGGGCATCGCGAACCTCATCTACTGGCGGGCTGATCGCCATCCCTGGTATTTCCAGGCCGGGCGCGTGACCCGGGTGGTGCTGGGTATGGTGCTCGTGGTAGTAAGTACCTGAACAGGTCCGGCAGGGGTCTTGGTTCCCTGGTAGCCCGGTCAGAACCCGTCGCCATTCATGAGGGACGAGAAATCCGAACCACCCATGGACTGGAGGAGGGATGAAACGAAGGACATGATGACGATGAAGATGACGATGAGGACGACGACCGCGAGCAGGATGAACAGGAGGATGTGGACCGGTTTCGCCGGCCGGAAGGGAACCTGCCCGGAGTTCATCTTCTGCGCCGTCGACCAGGCGTCGTACAGGCCGTACATCCAGGCGACCAGCCCCGGAATGAGGAGGACAAAGGCCCCGATAAGGGTCCCGAAGAACACCGCGATGCCCTTCCCCAGCTCCCCGTTGTAGACCTGGCCGAGGCCGGGGAGAAACGAGGAGCAGGCGGCCGCAAGGAACGGGCTTTTCTGCTGGCCGGGGGTCCTGTTGCCCGGCTGGCCAAAGACAGCAATGGGATCCACGACCGCGCCGCAGGAGTTGCAGAACCGGGCGCCCGGGGCCGCGACCGGCTTCCCGCACTCGGGGCAGTATTTCGCCACGATATCCCTGGTACCCGGTGGGGCGACCGACTCGATAAACGTTCTCCGGATTCGGGCGGAAGATCGCCTGTTGGTTTGGACATGCACGCCCGAGGTCAACCCGGGCTTCACCCGATACCCTCATCCCCTCAGAAACGAAAACGGTGAGGATATGCCAAACCTCACCGTGGCGGTCCTCGGTGCTCCCGACTTTGCAAAGGAGCTCGGGAAGAAGGGGACCTCTTCGGACATCACCCTCTACAACCTGAAGCGGGGCACCGACACCGTGACCTTCATCGAGCCGACGCGGTACCCGGAAAAGATCGCCCCCCTCTTCTTCTCGGTCTCGCTCGCGGACCGGGCGATCATGGTCGTCGACGAGGTGAACGCTTCGTTCGGCGAGTCGGTCCTCATGCTCCAGTGCGCCGGGGTGGCAAAGGGACACCTCATCCTGCACAATTACATCACGAGAGAACAGCTCCTGCCCCTGATCCGGGGAACGGTGCTCGAGGGGTACGAGGTCTGGCCCGGAACCCTGATCGCCCTCCGGGAAACTCTTCTCGACGAGGCGGCCGCGAAGGGATCCGGCCCTGCTATCCCGGGGGAGCCGGGGAAGATCCCAGCGGGGTCCGGCAGATCCTGCGTGGGAACGGTCCCGGTGGATCACTTCTTCAATGTCCGGGGAATCGGCACGGTCATCCTCGGGGTGGTCGCTGGCGGAGAAATCCGGACGCACAACACCCTGCAGGTACTCCCCATTGGAAAACAGGTCCAGGTGCGGTCCATCCAGAAGCATGACGACGATGCCGAGGTCGCGTACCCGGGCGACCGGGTCGGGATCGCCCTGAAAGGGATCGAGGCAGACGAGCTCGACCGCGGATACGTGCTCACAAACGATCCGGGGATCCGGACAACCGGCCTCATCTCGGGCCGGCTGGACCTGGTGCCCTACTGGAGCATCCCGCTGAAGAACGGGATGGCGGTCCACGTCAGCCACTGGATGCAGTTCGTCCCTGGGAAGATCGAGCTCGTGGAGGACAGCAACGGCGACCGGCGTCCCCATGTCACCATCCGGTTGGACAGGGAGCTTGTCCACCCGCCCGGCGCCCGGGCCATCATCCACTACCTCGAGGGCGGCAAGCTCCGGGTGACAGGGACGACACCACTTCCCTGATACTCCGGGTGATCGGGTGGACTCTCACCTCACCCTCGACAGGTGGTACTTCCCCGACAGGTACTCAAGGTCCTGCACGACGTAGACAAAGGCCAGCCAGCGCCACGTGCCGAACCGCTCGCCGAGCCGCGATGTCACTTCTTCGATCTCCGCCCTCGGGTGCCCCGGGGTCTTCCCCAGGAAGAGCTCCGAGAAGATCACCACGCTCCAGCTGTCGATCGGAAAGGTCCCGAGGATGATCCCCACCGAATACGGCCCGATGCCGGGGATCGCCATCAGCCGTTTCACCGCCTCGTTCTCGGGAAGTGCCGAGAGCTCGTCCGGGGTTATCGGGTGCTCCGAGAGGTACCGGGCCGCTGCGACCAGGCGTTCGGCCCGGTATCCCAGCTTCGCGGTCTTCCTGAGCTCCTGCGGCCCGACCGTTGCGAGCACCCCTGCCCTCGGCCACAGGGTTACCTCGCGGCCGTCGAATTCGATCCGCTGGCCGTAGTGGTCGAGGATGGCATCCATCATCCGGCTGCTCCGGGCCCAGGGTGCCATCTGGAGGAGTATGGCGAGGATGACATCCCCGAAGAGGTCCCTCGCCATCCCGACCCTCATGCCCTTCAGGTGTTTCACGACGGCGGAGAGGACCGGGTCCTTCCGGGCGAACCGGTAGAACCCGGGAAGATCCTCGTCTCCTCCCAGTGCGGCCCACACCTCCCGTTCGAGGATCCCCGCGAGGTCGCCGGAAAGCGGGGTACCCCCGAACACGG
>DATJPK010000142.1:0-19407 GCA_035506435.1 Methanomicrobiales archaeon | reverse complement strand
GGCCTGATACCCGAAGGCGCGAACCCCCGGGTTTCCCCCTGATTACCCGGTTCGGGTCAGCGAAGGAGCAGTTCCCGGAACCGGGTGATCCCCTTACCGTCGACGAAGGCGTCCAGCTCGCCCTTCACGTAGGTGTCGAGGAAGGTCCGGAACTCTGCCGGGGTCACGCCGCCGAGCCAGTACCCGAGGAGCTCCCTCAACTCGCCGTAGTCATGGGCTACGAACCGGGGGATGTCGTCGTAGGGGCACCCGCGAAAGCTCCCGCCCGCGTCGTAGAAGATCCCCTTCCGGCCCGCGCCGAGGCCCTCGATGGTGGGCGAGGTGAAACAGGCAGAGATGACCAGGTCTGATGCGGCGATGGCCTCCGAGACCTCGGTGGTGAGGGCATCGATGAGGTAGCAGCGGGGATGGGCCCGGATACGCTCATAGAGGGGGAGAAGCTCCGGGTAGACCCCCCGAAGGTATTCCCAGGCGTACTTCATCTTGAAGATGAAGCCCGTGGACTGCTCCTCCTCCATGAGCCGGAGGATCCCCTCAAGAAAGCCCGTCAGGTCGGCCCCGGAGAGGATCGAGATATCGCCCGACGAGGTGTCAAAGACGCTGATGATCCGGGGGGGAACGGCACCCAGGTTCTTCCGGAAATGCTCACTGGCCCGGTTCAGGCAGCCGTTCCCCTCCGGGTTCCCCCGGATCAGGGCAACGTGCTCCGACCAGGGGCATCCCAGGCCCTCATACGCCGCGATGCGCTGGGGGTGCATCGCGTAGAACCGCCTGACCCGGTCCCCCCAGACGACCAGGTGGTCAAAGAGGAGGTGGGCGTAGTGGACGGTCTGGAACTCCTCCTGCCCCGCGGGAACAAAGAGGTTCGGGGTGTTGCTCGAGTGCTCATAGTACCAGGTCGAGACCCCGTGGCGGGAGAGAACGAGGTTCCGGATCACGTCCTTCGGCAGGGTATCATTGTACGTCACGTAATGCGAGAGGGTGTACCGCTCCGAGAAGGCCTCCCAGAGGAGCCAGGTGTAGAAAAACTCGACGGTCCGCCGCACCGCGGACGTCGGCTCCGTGAGCGCCGGCGGGATACACCGGAGGAGGAAGGGGAAGCCCCGCTTCACGATGGTCCCCCAGGCGAAGCTCGCGGGCAGCCCATGGAGTGACTCCCCCACCTCTGCGCGGGCATATCCCTTTCCTGCGAGCACCTTCCGGTACCGCGGGTCCAGGCCTGTTTCGACGGCGACGATGACCTGCTCCTTCGCAAGGGACTTACCGTCCACCAGGAAGTCCACGGACCGGTATTGCCTGGTCATGCCGAAATCGGTGCGGTACACCCGGAGACCGACCCGGTAGGGTGTCCCGCCGTTCAGGGATCGACCGGGCAGGCCAACTTTCGCGAGGAGGTACAGGGGGAAGGCGGCCAGGGCCAGGGTATATCCGATCCGCTCCCCGAGGGCTGCGAGGGAGAGGGCTGCCCGGTTCCAGAGGGGGACACGGTACCGCCGATCCCTCTGCCCGGGCTTCCCGCGGAGCTGCCGCCCGAGAGCCGGGTTGCGGATGACCATCACGGGGGATCTCCCACCCCCCCAGCGCACCGCCGTCTCCACCAGCTGGTAGGCCTTCAGGGCAAGGTCGTACCGTTCCAAGGCCAGGTGCTTGAGGTATGCCTCGTCGACCAGGTCCGTTCTCACGAGGTCCCGGAGGAGGGCCCTGAGCCTGCTCCTGCCGAGTTCGCGGGAGAAGGCCTCCGGGTTTCCCCGGAGGATCTCGTTGTTGAGGGAGTACTGACGGCGGAGGTCGAGGTCCGCCCATCGGATCTTCACGAGCCTGCCGCCGGCCTGCCGGGAGGCCAGGGATCCCTGATTCGCGATGCCGGGGTCCATCTCGAGGTACCTGACCTGGTAGCCACGCAGGAGGTACCAGTGTACCGGGATGCGGGAGAAGAGCCCAATATGCTCGAAGACGGCGAGCCGGGCCCCCGGAGGGGAACCGGGAGCCGGGTTCCTCTCCGTCCGGTCCGGGGGTGAAAGAGATCCCGGCTGCATTGTACCGGTGTGGGAGAGGTGACCCTATTAACATGTTGATACCTGGAGAACGGCTGCCCCCGGCTGCCCGGTTCCATGGACATGCGCTCCCAGAGGGAAGTATCAATTGTCCGGAGCGCCGACACTTTTCAAAGGTACCGGCAGCCGGAGGGCGGACGGCAGGGGGACGATGATCAGGATAGCAGGCCAGCGGGATATGGGCGCCGGGGCCTTTGCCCCCGCCCTGGGGGAGCGGGGCCTCACCTCCTGGGCTTACCTGGGGGAGGACACCACCTGGCGGGTCCGCACCGAGGCCACCCTGCCTCCTGCCATCAGCCGGGTCCCCCTGGCAGAGCTGCTGGACCGGGCAGCCCGGAAGCTCAGGCGGCCCTTCATCGACCTCATCGGTTCCCTCTCTGCCCGGAACGACCATTTCTCCTGGTGGTCATCAGAGCTCGCGGCGAAAAATCCGTACAGCTTCCTCTTTGCGCGGATCTGCCTCCTCGCCGCCGCCCGTGACCTGGTCAGCGGCGGGCCCCTGCCAGGTTGCATGGTCTGTTCCACCCCGGCCATGGCGGCCGTCCTCCGGGACCTCCTCGACCGCCGGGGGATCGCCCACGAGCCCCTCCGGCCGCCCCTGGCACGCCGGCTGGGGGACCGGGTATCCCTTCCGTCCGGGCCTGGCCTCCGGTCCTTCATGGACCGGTTTCCCGTCGTGCCGGAGGTGGGGACCATCTCCTCCCTGTACGGCCAGTACCTGGACACCCGCCTTGAGTGGCGAAGGAAGGTCCTCGGGGAAACCGGCCAGGCGGGGGAGACCCACCCCTTCTCCGGTGAAAAGAGCGTCCTCCTTGTCACCTGGATAGACAACCGGAACTTCGGGCAGGACGGGAGCTACCGGGACCCCAACTTCGGCCCCCTCCCCCGGCTCCTCGCGGAGAGGGGGTACTCCGTGGCCTACCTGGGACGGGTGCTCCCCACCATATCCTTCCGTGCAGCGGCTGAACGCCTGGCAGGGTGTGGGGAACGGGTCTACCTCCCTGAGATGTTCCTCGTGCCACGCGACCGTGCAGGGGCACGGAGGGCTGCGGCCGGGTTCGCCCCGGATATCCCGGCGGGAATCGCCCTGGACGGCCTCCCCGTGGAGGCCCTTCTCAGGGAACAGGTGGAGGAGAACCGGCGGGTCCATGCCGAGACCCTCCTCTACCGGCCGCTCCTCCGGCGGATGGCGGAGACCGGCGTGACCCCTGCCCGGATCATCCATACCTGCGAGGGGCACAGCTGGGAGGCGGCCCTCGCGTGGGCCGTGCGGGAGTACCTGCCCGGCACCGGTATCACCGGGTATGACAACGTGACCTTCTCCCGGATGGTCACCTCCATGTATCCCGCCGCTGCGGAGTTCGGGACCCGACCCCTCCCGGACCGTGTCGTGACGAACGGGCCCCTCTCCTGCCGGGTGCTCCGGCGCGAGGGCTGGCCGGCCGAGCGGGTCGTGGCCGGTTGCGGCCTCCGGCACGGCTATCTCTGGGAGAAGGGGCCGGGTGCCACCCCGGCAGGCGGGAGTGCCCCCGGGGTCCTCCAGATCCTCGTCGCCACTGCCATCGGCCTCGGGGACTCGGTGGAGCTCATCGCCAAGGCAGCCCTGGCTTTCGGGGGCGATCCCGGCTGCCGGGTGACTCTGAAGTGCCACCCCATGGTGAGCATCCCCGGGGTGCAGGCGATCCTGGGGGACGCCCTCGGCCACGAGAACCTCATGTTCTCGCAGGACCCCCTGGACGTCCTCCTCCCTGCCTCCCATCTCCTCCTCTATACCTACACCAGCGTCTGCTTCGAGGCCCTCCGGTACGGCGTGGTCCCCGTCTTTGTCCTCTCGGAGAACTTCCTGAACATGGACAAGCTGGACGGTGTTCCACACCTCAGGTATGCCGCCGCGGACGCTGCCGATCTCCGCAGGATTGCCGGGGAGATCCGGGCACGGGGACCCGGCGACCGGGCCGGCCGGGAGGCGGCGGGCCTCGGCGCCGTCCGGGACGCCCTCGCCCCGGTCACGGGTGAGTGCGTGGGCCTTTTCCTTGGGGACGCAGGCGGGCCCTGCGGGGATGGCATGCCTGCAACGGGGGAGAAACCCTCATCAGGCGGGGAGTGAGAAATTAATTGGGAATGAACGGCGACAGGGAGCGGGGGTCGGGATGAAGGTCCTCTTCGTGTACACGAACATCAACGGAACCCATGACGAAACATACTCCTTCGGCCTTGCTTCCCTCGTGGCCGTGACGAAGCAGGCGGGGCACACCGCGCGCGTCTCCATCGTGAAGAACCAAGGGGAGGCCGCCGCCCTCCCGGATTCCGTCGCAGGATTCCAGCCGCGGGTGGTGGCCTTCACCTCTGTCTCCTCCCAGTTCCGGTTCGTGAAGGAGATGGCCGAAGGCATCAGGAACCGGTCCCCCGGGACCATCATCGTCTGCGGGGGGGTCCACACCACCATCTTCCCCCATGCCCTGCGGGAGGCTCCGGCCCTGGACGGGGTCTTCCGGGGAGAGGCCGAGCCGGCCTTCCTGGAGTTCCTGGACCGGATCGAGGGGGGACGGCCGTTCACCGGGACCCCCAACTTCGTCTACCGGTCCGGGGAGGACATCGTGGAGAATCCCCTGAACCCCCTCATCGCGGACCTGGACAGTCTCCCCTTCCCTGACAAGACCACCTACCCCTATATCGAGACCGTCTCCCGCGATGGGATAGCTCCCTTCCTCTTCTCACGGGGCTGCCCCTTCTCCTGCAGCTACTGCAGCAACCATGCCATCGCCCGGGTATACGGCCTGCAGGCGAACCGGCCCCGATACCGGAGCCCTGAGTCCTGCATCCGGGAGATCGAGGAAACCCTCCGGCAATTTCCGGTTATCAGGAAGGTGTGGATCATGGACGACATCTTCGGGCTGGACCGGAACTGGAGGACGGAGTTTTGCAGGGTGTACAAGGAACGCATACCGGTAAAATTCGATTGTCTGCTTCGCGCAAACGTGGTTGATGAAGAATTCATTCGGCTGCTCAAGGATTCAGGATGCTACCGGGTCTCTTTCGGGGTCGAATCCGGTAACGAATATATACGGAACGAAGTGATGAACAGGAAAATGTCAAATGAGCAGATCATACGGGCATTTGAACTCTGCCACCGTTACGGGCTGGAAACCAATGCGATTAATATCATCGGTATTCCCGGGGAGACAGAGGAGATGATCTGGGACACGATTCGTTTGAACCGGACCATCAGGCCGACCACGAGCGGCGTAAATATCTTCTACCCGTACAGGGGCACAAAACTGGGTGATTCCTGTTTTAAAGAAAGTCTTGTTGATGAAAAGAAATATGACGAATTTACATCCGAGAGGCGGGAAACCATCCTTGCGTATTCCAGAGAATTTCAACAAAGATTGCAGTATTACTACAGGAACTGGGATATTCTGATTTATCCCTATGATCTCAAGCGGCGAATTAAGTCAATCCTCATGAAGAATCCTCTGCTCTGGGAGGGGATAAGAAGGGTAAAACGATCGATCATCGGGTAGCGAGGATGGTCTGTCAGCCAGGAAAATATGACCAGACGTCGGGAGATTTGAAGAGCACCATCGGATCCCCGGAATGAAGACAGGTATTGAACCTCTCTGCAGGGCAGAGAACTACGGTCCCGTGTAGGACGGAGCGCCGTCCATGCGCATGCCTGCTACCCCGCCCCTGATCCGTGGATTAACGCTGTGAGATCTGGGGATTGCCCGGCTTCCGGGCATGCAGGATGAATGATAAACCAGCCCGGGTTGTGCGGACGCTCTCGCGTCTGTGCCCCCGGGTCCAGGGATGCGCTTCCTTTCCTGCAGCCAGGATCCTGTTCCGAAACGATTATAGGCCCCCGGGAGAGAACAGGAGAGAAACACTATAACGCCCCCGCTGCCGGAAATTGCAGCGCAAAGGGAGTGGTTTTTACGCACTATCTCATCACCGGCGGTGCAGGGTTCATCGGGTCCCATGTCGCCCGCCATCTCCTGGAGCAGGGCGGGCGGGTCACCATCGTTGATAACCTCTCGACCGGGAGGCAGGAGAATATTCCGGAAGGTGCCAGATTCATCCACCTCGACCTCACCGATGAATCCTTTCCCGCGGACCTTGATGGAAAGGGAATCGATGCAATCATCCATCTCGCTGCCCAGTCTTCCGGCGAGATCTCCTTCGAGCGGCCGGCCTATGATCTGAAGACCAACACCCTCGGCACCCTGCTCCTCCTCCGGTGGTCACTGGAGAACAGGATCCAGAAGTTCGTCTACTCGAGCTCCATGTCCGTCTATGGCGACGGTCCCGAATGGCCCGTAACCGAAGAGGGACCGATCAACCCCAAGTCCTTTTATGGTGTCGGGAAAATGGCTTCAGAGCATTATATCAATATCTTCCATGACATGGGACTCGATACAACGATACTCCGTTTTTTCAATGTCTACGGCCCCGGGCAGAATATGGAGAACCTCAAGCAGGGCATGGTGAGCATCTACATGTCCTATATAGCCGGGGGGAGGCCCATCCTCGTCAAGGGCGCTCTCGATCGGTTCCGCGACCTCGTGTATATCGACGACGTGGTGAGAGCCATCGACCTGTCTCTCGAGAGAAGGGAATCCAGCGGGATGACGTTCAACGTATGTACCGGGCGAAAAACCTCCATCTCCCAGCTCCTCGAGATGATCATGACCTCCTTCGGTGAATCCAGGGACTACCCGCTCATGCTCGCACCCCCGACGCCCAGGGACCAGCATGGGGTCTTCGGCTCCTATGAAAGGATCCGGGGGGTCCTTGACTGGTCCCCGGCGGTTTCCCTCGAGGAGGGTCTCACCCGGATGACCTCGTGGGTGAAGGAGTACTATGCCCGGAAGGGATAGGACTGGACTCCTGCCATGAGGATCCTCACCTTTTTCAGGGAGTTCCTCGAGCATTGCATCATCCTGTTACCCGACAACCGGATCGGTATTTCCCTTCGGTGCGCGTACTGGGCGAGACGGTTACAGACTGGATCGAATCCCGGGATCATCGGCCAGTTCACCATCATCAAGCACCCCGGGCGGATCTTCATAGGGAACTCCTCGATCAATAATTTCGTGACCATCGATGCCACCTGCGGCGAGGAGATTCATATCGGGAACAATGTCTTCATCGGCCCCTATACCATCGTCGTCTCCTGGGATCATAACTTCTCAGATCCCCAAAAAACCATCCGGGAGCAGGGGTACGTCGGCGGGAAGGTCAGGATCGAGGACGATGTATGGATCGGGGCCCATTGTATCATCACCCGGGATACCACCATCGGGCAAGGATCCGTCATCGGTGCAGGTTCTGTCGTTACCCGCGATATCCCGCCGAATTCCGTAGCATATGGGGTCCCTGCACGGGTCATAAGACAGCGATGAGATATCGCACCATCAACTGGATCCTTTACAAAGATCCCCGAGGTTCCGGATGATCCGGACCTCCGGTATCTTTCTGAAGAACGCGATCCCTCCCTTGAACTCGGAAAATCCGGACATGAAAATGAAGCAAAGCCCGTGCTTCCCCGCCACCTCGTAATCATACCTGCTGTCGCCGATAAAGAGGGCAGGCAGTGGGATCTCATCCCGGGCGATCATGGTGGTCAGTATGGCGTCCTTTGACTCCGGGCTCCCGAATATCCCGTCGAAGTACCGGCTGAGATCCCTTTTCCGGAGGATCTCCCGGAGCTCCTCCTGGCTGCCCCCGGAGAGTACGTACCTTCTTGTCCCGGCAGGTATTCCGTCCAGGAACTCCCGGAGGTGAGGAGTCTCCGCCGCCTCGAGCATCCCCTCACGCACCAGAGCCCCGTAGTTCGCAAGCAGGCCCTCCATCTCCTCCCGGTAATTTTCCCTCCCAAGGATCACCTCGAAGAAGTACCTGAACTTCTCGAACCGGGAGATGCCTCCGTGGCCCTGGTGGTAGCGGAGAAAGGCCTCCGCCTTCTTCCCGCCGTATGGCAGGGATACCTGGTAGAAGGCCCGGGACTTCAGGGGGTTCGAATCGAGGATCACCCCGTCGCAGTCAAAGACCCAGGAGCGGCAGGCGTTAATCCCCAAGGGCGGTCCTCCCGCGGGCCCGCATGGCCTCCTCGACGTTCACGACATCCCCGGGGGTGTCAACCGCAAGGGATGCCCCGCCCGTCTCCACCATGTGGACGGGGACCCCCAGGTCAAGGAACCTGAGGATCTCGATGTCCTCCTTCTCTTCCAGGTAGCTCTTCCTGCCGAAGCTCCCGAACTGCTCCAGTTCCTGAAATGAAAAGGCGTAGATGCAGACCTGCTTCAGGTAGTATAGGGGCCTTTGCGAGGGGGATTTATAGCCGGGGATCGGGAGCCGGGACATGTAGACAAGGGCATTTCCCTCCGTAGTTACCACCTTGGGGATGTTGACGTTCGAGGGATCTTCACCGGGCCCGATGCGGCACATCCCGTTAATCACCTGGTTCCGCCTTCCTCTCTTCTCGTCTGCTATCCTCCGGATATCCATAGGATCGAGGAGAGGTTCGTCACCCTGGATGTTCAGGTAGACATCGGCATCGATGTGCTGCGCGGCCTCGTAGACCCGGTCGGTCCCGGTGAGGGGCCGGTCCGTGGTCATGATCGCAGAGAACCCATGCTCCTCGACCACCCGTGCGATCTCTCCGCTCTCGGTGGCGACAAAGGTCCTGTCATGGCCGAGGGCGAGAGCCACGAGCCGGGCGACATGGACGACCATGGGCGACCCGAGAAGGGGCACGAGCGGCTTCCCGGGGAACCGGGAGGAGCGGAACCTGGCCGGAATGACCCCGACGACCTTCATCGGATCAGCCTGTACACGGACTCGACCCTGATCGGGTACGTCGTAGGGGTGACAGAGATGACCGGGCAGGGCGGGGACAGGGACTTCCAGAAGTGCTCCATCTCCAGCTGGGACTGCGAGAACCGGTCCTGGTATCCGTCGTACCCCGCAACATAGATGGTTCGGGGTTTTGAGAGGATCGCGAGACCCACCGCAAACATCCCCACGACATAAGCAGGGAGTATCATCCCCTCCCGGCTCACCGATACCCCGTCCTTCCCCACATGGCAGGGGATCTTTCGCACATCAGCCCTCCCCCCGCAGGACGCGGGCAGTCCCCAGAGACCGGTGACGATGGACGAGTGGGAGTCCCCGGGCCCGGCAAGGACCTTCCGGAGCCGCATCCAGTTCAGGATGGCCCGGAGGTAATGGCGGGATTTCTCCTCAAAGAAGGTGTCCAGGGGGTTACATTCGATGACAAGGGGATCGTGCTGGTCGATGAAGGCGGCGATTTCGCTCCGAAACATCTCCCTCCCCGACCCCGTGGCGATGACAAGCACCTTCTCGAATGGTTTGGGCTCGTAGAGGGGGATGCTTGAGAGGGCCTCATCGACAACCACCGGCTGGTTGATCACCATGTCGATGGCTGCGAGGAGGGCCCTCTCATCAAACGCAGACCGGTGGGATGGATCGATGCTGTTCAGGATCTTGCTGACCTGGTCGATGGTATACTGGTTGCTCGCCCTGAGATTCTGGCAGTAGGTGGGGTGGATATTCTGGAGGGCCGAAAGCATGTACGTGTAGTCCCACCCCCACTGGTATGTCTTTTTCAGGGGGGCGAGCTGGAGATCCATCACCTCGAGGAGCTCCGAGGGGTTCAGGTGGGCGTAGCCCTTCTTGAAGTAAAGGTACAGGAGCATCTGCTCGGTCCTGAGGTTTCCGGCGCCCCGACCCATGCCCATGAGGGTTGCATCGACGACATCGATCCCGTGTTCCACGGCCGCGATGGTGTTTGCAAAGGCGAGGCCGTTATTGTCATGGGTATGGATACCGATCCGGCCGGCGAATTTTTGTCGTATCCGCTGAAGGAATCGTACGATCTGTCCTGGCTGCAGATCACCGAAGGAATCGGAGAAGTAGAAGACCTCGAGGGGCGCACCCTTTATGAGATCCAACGCCTGATCAAGGTTCTCCGGCCCGAGAAGGGACATCCCCATAAGGTTCAGGGTCACCCGGTATCCCTTGGCCCGGAGGAGCGAGGCGAGATCCACGGACCCCGGGAGGTTCGGGAGGTACGTGGCGATCCTTGCGTAGGAGAAGAGGGATTCCTGCTTTTCAGGGATGCACTCGTCCACGAGGGACGGGTCTGCCCGCTCGCCCTTCAGGAACTCTTTTGCATCCACCATGAAGGAGTAGCTGAGGTTCCTGTGATTCCGGAGAAAGCCAAGCTCGCTCTCGTTGCAGTACCTGAACAGCCCCTCGAAGCCCTTCTCCCGGTGGGTATGGGGGGACTTGAAGCCAACCTCGATGATGTCCACCCCGGCCCGGGAGAGCGCAGCAACGAGTTCCCGGGCGAGGGTCTTGTCGAAACGCCAGTCGTTAAAATAACCACCATCCCGGAGGGTACAGTCGAGAATGGTAACCTTCTTTGCTGGTGCTTCCATACTTCTGTCCTCTCCCGAAGAACATCCCGATTACTGCCCCGGGGATATCCACCTGCCCGATAAACACGCGGGAATCTCCGGAGGTCAGGCCGAGCAATCCGGGAGAATTACGCTCAGGCAATTTTGACCCCCCTCCAATAAATCGTTTCTCACCGTTGAAGGTATCCCTCCCGCATGGAGGGGAATACGGGGGTGGAATCTCCCGGCTTGCCAGAGGAAAACCATAATCCCGTTGAGGTACAGATTCCTATCAGTCGGGGGTTTCGGAGCGGCTTGGAATCCATAAGGGCCTGCAGGGAGCAACGGGATTGAGGCTCTGCTTTATCGCCGATGCGAGGTCCATCCACAGCCAGCGGTGGGCCGAATACTTCGGGAAAGGTCACGAGGTCCACCTCGTCACCTATGACCCCGCGGGCCGGCCCCTCGCCGGCGTCACGGAGCATGTTATCACCTCGAGGTGGAGGAGCCTCTGGCTCGCCTTCTGGCCCCGGCATTTCCGGGTGAGGAGGCTCATCCGGAGCATAGACCCCGACCTCGTCCATGCCCAGTTCATCGCCAAGTACGGCTTCCACCTCCCCCTCGGTAAAAAGTGGCCGACGGTTGCCTCGGCCTGGGGGGATGATATCCTCATCCTGCCCCCGAAATCCACCCTCATCCGGGCATTTACCCGGAGGGTCCTCGAAAAAGTCGATCTCATTTATGCCGTCTCGGAGAATATCCGGAGGCACATCATCGACGACTTCGGGATAGCGCCGGACAAGGTGGCGTACCTCCCCATCGGGATCGACACGCGGGTATTTTCCCCCGGATCCCGATCAGGACGACAGGACGGCCCGCTCGTGCTCTTCTCGAACCGGGGGTTCTTCCCCGTGTATGACACCCGCACACTCCTCGAGGGCTTTGCTCTCGCGCACCCGGCGAACCCGGGCATTTCCCTCGTGCTCAAGGGGGAGGGACCTGAAGAGCAGGAGATGCGGGGGCTCGCGGCCTCACTCGGCATTGCCGGGTCCGTCACCTTCCGGGGCCGGTCCCCTTACGCCGAGGTCCCGGAGGATCTCAGGGGGGCGGATGTCTTCATCTCGACGGCGACCTCCGACGGTACCCCCGTCTCGGTCCTCGAGGCGATGTCCACCGGCGTCCCCTGCATCGCCACCGGGGTCGGCGGGGTCCCCGAGTGGATCTCCGACGGGGAGAACGGGCTTCTCATCCCGCCGCGCGACCCGGCGGCCCTGTCGCGGTCCATCCTCGCCCTCGCGGCTGACCCCGGCCTCCGGGCGCGCCTCGGGGCCCGTGCCCGGGAAACGGTCCTCGGGAGGGGCGACTGGGGAAGGTTGATGGCCCGGGTGGAAGAAGATTATAAAATGCTCATCAGGCGGGCCGGAGGGAGAACATGAGCTGGGCAGGGAAACGGGTACTCGTCACGGGCGCCGGGGGGTTCATCGGCACCCATATCGTCGAAGGGCTCGTGTCCCGGGGGGCCGAGGTCACCGCCCTCGTCCGGTACAACTCCCGGAACGACTGGGGGATGCTCGAGCCGCGGTACGGGACCGGGACGAAGGGGATCCGGGTGATCGCGGGCGACGTGACCGACCCCGGCTGCGTGAGGCGGGCGGTCGAGGGGAACGAGGTGGTCTTCCACCTCGCAGCCCTGATCGGGATCCCCTATTCGTACGAGGCCCCGGAGTCCTATGTCAGGACGAACCTGATCGGGACCCTGAACGTGCTCCAGGCCTCGCTCGCGGCGGGGGTCGGGCGGGTGGTCCACACCTCCACCTCGGAGGTCTACGGGACCGCCATCTATACGCCCATCGACGAGGCACACCCGCTCCAGGGCCAGTCCCCGTACTCGGCTTCGAAGATCGCGGCGGACAAGATGGCCGAGGCATTTTACTGCTCCTTCGGTCTCCCCGTCGTCACCCTCCGGCCCTTCAACACCTACGGGCCCCGCCAGTCCGCCCGGGCAGTCATCCCGACCATCATCACCCAGGCGCTCACCTCCGACACCATCCAGCTCGGGAGCCTCGACCCGGTCCGGGACTTCACCTTCGTCACCGACACGGCCCGGGCCTTCATCCTCGCCGCCGAGAAGGACGGGGCCGTGGGAAAGGTGGTCCACACCGGTTCCGGGATCGGGATCTCCATCGGCGAGCTCGCCCGGCGGGTCCTTGCCCAGGTGAACCCGCAGGCGAAGATCATCTCCGGCGAGGAGCGGGTCCGGCCGGAGAAGAGCGAGGTGATGCGGCTCGTCTGCGACAGCCGCCGCGCCTGGGAGGAGCTCGGCTGGCGGCCCGAGGTCCCCATCGACGAGGGGCTGTCCCGGACCATCGCCTGGATCCGGGACAACCTTGACATCTACAAGGCAGGGAGGTACACCGTTTGAAGGGCAGAGGAGGGATGCAGGCCGTCATCCTCGCCGGGGGGATGGGGAGGAGGCTCCTTCCGTACACGACGGTGCTCCCCAAGCCCCTCATGCCCGTCGGGGAGTACCCCATCCTCGAGGTGATCCTCCGGCAGCTGGAGCGGGCAGGGTTCTCCGACGTGGTGATCTGCACCGGCCACCTCCACGAGATCATCCGGGCGTACCTCGCCCAGAGCAGCCACCCGGGGCTCCACCTCGGGTACACCCACGAGGAGGAGCCCCTCGGGACCATCGGCCCCCTCAGGCTCGTGGACCACCTCGGGGAGGACTTCCTCGTGATGAACGGGGATATCCTGACCGACCTGGACTACCGGAAACTCCTCGAGTCCCACCGGAAGAGGAAGGCCACGGCGACCATCGCGACGTACCACCGGGAGGTTCACGTGGACTTCGGGGTGCTCGAGCCCGACGAAGACGGGAGGATCCGCGGCTTCCGGGAGAAGCCCACCTACCCCTTCGAGGTGTCCATGGGGATCTACGCCTTCAGCCGGGACATCCTCAGGTTCGTCCCCGAGGACGGCCCATTTGGCTTCGACCAGCTCATGCTCGCGATGATCGCCGGCGATGCCCGGGTCTACTCCTATCCCCACCGGGGGTACTGGCTGGACATCGGCCGGCCGGATGACTACGAGCGCTCCATCGTCGAGTTCGAGCGCTACCGGCACCTCTTCCTCGGATGAACGTCCTCGTCACGGGCGCGGGCGGCCTCGCCGGCCGGGCCATGGTCCGGCTGATCCTTGCCACCGGCAGCGAGGCCGAGGTCTGCGGGGTCTTTCGGAAAAACCTCCCCCCGGCCTCCGATCGCTTCACCCCCCTGAAGCTCGACCTCACCGACCGGGAGAAGACCCTTGCCCGGGTGAAGGCGGCGGCCCCGTCAATCGTCATACACCTGGCCGGGGAGAACCACGGGACCCTTGCCTCGCTTCTCGATGCGAACGTGATCGCGACCCAGAACCTCCTTGACGCAGCCTGCGTGCTTGAGGACCCGCCGAAGGTCATCGTCACGGGCTCGTCCGCTGAATACGGCTATGCCGGGACCGGCCCGATCCCCGAGTCGGCCCCCCTTAAACCCGTCGGGGCGTACGGGATATCCAAGGTCGCTGCCGACCTCCTTGCCCGGTCCTATGCCGCCGTCCGCCAGCTCCCGGTCGCCGTGGTCCGGCCCTTCAACCTGGTCGGGCCGGGCCAGTCCGAGGCCTACCTGTGCGGGAAGATCGCCCGGCAGGCTGTCGGGATCGACCTCGGGCACCGGGATGAGATCTCCCTTTCCGACCTGTCGTCCCGGAGGGACTTCGTCGACGTACGTGACATGGTCGCCGCCTGCTGGTCGCTCGCGAGCCTCCCCGATTTCGGGGACCGGTGTGCCGGGAAGGCCTTCAATATCGGGAGCGGGAAGGCCCGCTCGGTCGCGGACGTGCTTGAAATCGTCAGAAAGATTTCCGGGAAACGGTACCCCGTGCTCCTGCCCGACCGGGAGCCGCCTGTCGCCGTCCCGACCCAGCGGAGCGATAACACTCTCATCACCGCGACCTGCGGCTGGAAGCCCTCCATCACCCTCGCGCAGTCTCTCTCGGACATGCTCACCTTCGAGCGCGAGCGGGTCCGGTAGGCAGGGCGGGGTTCCGGAGAGGGGGACCGTGGGCCCGGTACTGTGTCCGATACCGGAGGCCGGGCCGGTCAGATAACGCCCATCTCGGAGAGGCGCGAGGGGAGGTACTCCTTTGTCACGAAGTCGAGCCCCCTCGCCGCGAAGGCCTGCTGTTCCGACTTGAGCTTCATCCCGAGCTGGAGGTTGATCTGCCCCTTCCAGTACACGCTGTCGAACCTCGGGTCCGAGAGCTCGGCGTTCAGGGCATCCACGTCCTTGTCCGAGAGGGAATCCGCGGGGAGGTTATAGTCCCGGATGTCCGACGGCTGGACCCCGATGAACTGGGCCTTCGGGGTCGCGAGGATCTCGGAGATGTGGGCGCTCTTGATGGCCCCGTATGCCACCGAGGCGAAGATCCGGTACGACCAGGGGTCGCCATCGGTGAAGACGGTGACCGGGAGCCCGAACTGCTCGTTCAGCCGGTGGAGGACCCGCCGGGTCGAGCGGGCCGGCTGGCCCTTCAGGTGGACCACGATGGCCTGGTGCTCCTCGTCGAAACCGTTCTCGATGAGCCGGGCGTACATGCCACCCGTCTCGAGGGCGATCACGAACTTCGCGTCATGCTCGAGAAACTCCACGGTCTCCACGTCGTTCGGGATCTGGTACCCTGCCTCGCCCACGTCGTCCCGGCAATGGATCTCCCGGACCCCGCGCCGGGTCTTCTCCCGGATGCGGAGGGGGCCGAAGACCGTCGCCCCGTCCTCCTCGGGCCGGAGATGGAAGGCCTCCCGCTGGAGGTCGGTGACGATCTCGAGGTCCTCGATCAGGAGGTTGCTCTCGTCCTGCGCACCGAACTTCGCACGCTTCCAGCCCTCGGAGATGTAGTAGAGCTCTCTCAGGGTCGAGGACCGGTTCTCGGCGAGCTGCTGCTTGATGAACCCGATGACATAGGCCATCTTGAGGAGGTGGAGGGCACCCTTCTCCGACGTGGCCGCCCTCAGGCTCTCCCGGTCGCCGTACTTCCAGACCTCGCTCCCGCTGTCGTACTCGATGTTCGCCTTTGTCCTCGTCGGGAGCCGGATGTAGGGGATCTCCCCGCCCTGCATCTCGTTGTACCACTCGAGGGCAATCGCGAGGAGCTTCGTCCTCGCGAGCGTGTCGAACTCCTCCTTAGACATCCAGGTCCACCACCAGCTTTCCCTTCTCTTCCACGCCCTGAAGGTCGAGGGTGCCGCCACCCTTCCCCGTGTACTTCGCCTCCCAGCCCTCCCCGGGGCCGAGGGTGAGCTTCCAGACCCGGGTATGGTCGGTCCCGACGGCGTGGGTGTACCCCGGCTTCGGCTCGGCGTCGGGTGCCGGGTCGGGGGAGGTATCGTACACCGTGGGGGTCACCGGCTTGTCTGTGTAGTTCCGCACGACGATCCTCACCACCCCGCCCGCGGTCCACTTCTTTGCGACGAGCCGGCGCATGATCTGTCCCTCGATGGGCGTGGTATCCGGCACCGGCTTCTCAATCACTTCGGCTACCTTAGCAGCGATCTCGGGGATGATGGCGCAGAGGGCCCGGGCCCGGTCCTCCTGCAGCCGGTGCCTGTCCCGGCGGGAGAGGAAACTCTTCAGGTCCCGGCCGAGGTCCTTTAACGCGAGATCGATCTCCTTCTCGATCTCGGGAATGGCGGCGATGGCATCCTTCGACTCGCTCGTGAAGGGGACGTTCGTACTCGCGACATGGACGAGGATGAGCGCCGGCCCGACAGGGAGCCCGTCCTGCGAGATGCCGTAGTTCCGCCAGTTCACCCCGGCAATGGCCTGGGTGATGGCGCAGGCGCCCTGCTGGTACATGAGGGGGACCCGGTTTGCGAACCGGAGGATGATGGCCTTTTCCTCGGAGACGAGCCTCCCGCCGTACCCGATCGCGGCCTCGACGACGAAGGGATGGCCGCTGTACACCGACGGGGGCCGGGTCTTTGCCTTCACGAAATCCAGCTGGAACTCCTTGTCAAGGCTCTTCCTGATCAGCTCCTCGCCAATGGGGGAGAGGCACTGGGTCGTCGGTGGGGCCGGGATGGTAACCGACTGCATCGCGGCGAGGAGGGCCTTCTGCTCGTCATTCGTGAGGGACTTCGCCTTCTTCGAACCGGCGAGCCCGGCCTTCTTTGCGATCTCGTCCGCCGCCTTCTTCCCGACCCGGCTGAAGGACTCGACGAGGAACCGGTCCAGGGGCAGGCTGCTATCCCCGGCCATCCGCTTGAGGAGGCCGATCTCGATCCCGTGGGGATGGGGCTGGATGGGGCAGGGGAGCGGGATGGGGTCATGGCTCACCCGGTCGAAGGTGGAGACCTCCCCGTCGATCTCCGCCCGGATCCGGGCATGGGGGTTCACGACCGAGGTGTACTTCAGGTAATCGACGAGGCGCTTCTTTGCAGCGAGGGTGGCGCGGAGCTCGATCTCGACCCTGGTCCCGTGGGTCCGGTCCCACTCGACCTCCTGCCGCGACACGATCTCCGGCTCGTTCGTCTCGATCTTGATGGCGAGCTCGAACCGGTTCGCGGGCTTCTTTGCATCGGTCCGGGAGAAGACGAGCGACGGGACCCCCGTCGTGAGCTGGGCGTAGAGGACGGCAGCCGAGATCCCGATCCCCTGCTGGCCGCGGCTCTGCTTGATCTGGTGGAACCGGGAGCCGTAGAGGAGCTTCCCGAAGACGAAGGGCACCTGCTCGGGCACGATCCCCGGTCCGTTGTCCTCGACGATGACCCGGAAGACCTCCTCCGAGACCCGCTTCACCACGACGAGGATATCGGGGAGGACCTGGGCCTCCTCGCAGGCGTCGAGGGCATTGTCCACCGCCTCCTTCACGGTGGTGATGATCCCCCGGGTCGGGGAGTCGAAGCCGAGGAGGTGCTTGTTCTTCTCGAAGAACTCGGCGATGGAAATCGCACGCTGCTTCCGGGCGAGCTCCTCAGCGAGGGACACGGGCCGCCACCTCGGCGACGGCATCGGGGAGCGGTACAGCCTTCTGCCCGCCGGACCCGAGGTCCTTCAGGGTGACGGTGCCGGTCTCGACCTCGCGCTTCCCGACGATCACCGCGTAGTCCGCCGACTTTGCCGCGTGGGCCATCTGGGCCCCCAGGTTCCGGTCGAGCAGGTCGGGCTCGGCGCAGATCCCCGCGTCCCGGAAGGCCCGGGCGACCTCGAAAGCGCGGAGACGCCCCTCCTCCGTCGAGCAGACCGCCACCCGGACGGGCCGGGGCAGCTTCGTTTCCCCGAGGGAGACCATAAGCCGGTCGAAGCCGATGGCAAAACCGCACGAGGGTACGTCGTCGCCTCCGAAGAGGTGGGCGAGCCGGTACGCCCCTCCGCCGAGCACCTGGTTCTCGGCCCCGAGATTCGGGGCAAAGCCCTCGAAGACCGTCCCGGTGTAGTAATCGAGCCCCCTCGCGATCCCGAAATCGAGGGTATAAGCGAGGCCGGCCCTGTCGAGGATCCCGATAGTTTTCGTGATCCGATCCTTCTCGGGGATTTCGCCGGTGACGGCAAACAGCTCTTCGAGGGACCGTGCATGGGCAAGGTCTCTCAGCCTGCCCTCGAGTTCCGGCTTCCCGATCCCGGCCATGAACCCGGCGAGACCGTCGAAGTCCCGCTTGTCGAGGAAGGCCATCGCCTTTGCCTGCTCGTCATGCCCGAGACCTGCGAGGAGGTGCTTCATCGGCGCGAGGTGTCCCACGTGGATATCCGAGGGGACCCCCGCCGCCCTGAGGAGGTCGTCGGCAAGGAGGATGCATTCGGCATCGGCCCCCGGGGTATCCGCGCCGATGAGCTCGACGCCGAACTGCCAGAACTGCCTGTACCTCCCCTTCTGGGGCCGCTCGTACCGGAAGCAATCGGCGAAGTAAAACCACCGGAGGGGTTTCGGGAGGACCTTTGCCTCGTTCACGAACATACGCAGCACGGGGGCGGTGATCTCCGGCCGCAGCGCCATCTTCCTGCCCCCCTTGTCCTCGAATGCATAGATCTCCCCGATGATCCCTGCCCCGGATCTGATGGTAAAGAGCTCGAGCTCCTCGAACTCGGGGGTGCAGACCTCCCGGTACCCCCACCTCGCGACCCGTTCACGGAGGGCCGCCTCGACCGCCCGCCTCCTCTCCATCTCGTCGGGCAGGAAGTCCCTCGTTCCCCTCGGTCTCTGGAGCATTCCCTCTGTCACCTTTGGCGACCGGGTGTCATTTCTCGCGAAATGCCACGTCACTCTAAAAATCTATTCTCTCTCCTTATCTTTCCTCCGGCCCGTCTTCCCGAGGAGCCGGTCGAAGGCTGGTTCGCTCCCGTCGAAGACCTTCTCCCGTTTCTCCCGGCCCTGCAGGTAAAGGGCGAGGAGGACGAGGCCGATACCGACGATGGGATCCCAGATCAGCGCCACATCGACTGCGATGAGGGCGAGGGTGACCCAGGCGAGCCCGTGGAGGGCAGCCACCCGGTAGCCCGTGAGACGGGTCCGGCGGAAGATCCGCATGTCCCTGAACCAGAGGAAATAGGTCACGACCGCGCCGAACCCGGCGATGAAGACGAGGTAGTCCATGGCAAATGCATCTCCAATAAAAAATTAAATCTGGAATGGCCCGGATTTTTCTTATAACACTCCATTTATGATGCTATATCAATTTCGGTAAGAATGTGATATCGCTAATTGGAATGCCATTCATTAACGCTACGCAATTGTCGAAGCGGATAGTTAAAATAGAAATATGAATGGTATTTCTTCGATCTTCTATGATAAAGATCGCCTTTGATACACCCGTTTTCCGCGACCTGTTCTTCCTTTGTGTGTTGAGCCTCCTTCTCGTTTCCGCAGGCTGTACAACCTCCACACCAGGTGGATTGCCCCCG
>DATJPK010000141.1:0-6774 GCA_035506435.1 Methanomicrobiales archaeon | reverse complement strand
ACCTCCTGCGCGATGAACCGGACGAACTTCCGCCGGTTCTCTGGCGTGTCCTCCATCGAGTCCCGGAAGAAGATCTCGTACCCGTAGCCCCGGATACGGGACCTGAGAGCGGGGTTCATGTTCTGGATGGCATCGACGTTCCCTGCCGCGACCATGATGAACCGGCACGGGACGTCCTCGGTGCGGACCATGGCCCCGCTCGACCGCTCGGACTGGCCGGTGATCGGGAACTTGCCCTCCTGGAGAGAGGTGAGGAGGCTCTGCTGTGACTGGGGCTCGAGCGAGTTGATCTCGTCGATGAAGAGGACCCCCCCATGGGCCCGGTGGATGGCACCCGCCTCGACCCGGTCATGGGCGGGGGTCTCGAGGCCGCCGCTCTGGAACGGGTCGTGCCTGACGTCGCCGAGGAGCGCACCCGCGTGAGACCCGGTCGCGTCGATGAAAGGGGCCGTTGCCGTCGCGTCGTTCGAGACGAGGAGCTTCGGCACCATGAGGTCCTCCCGCGGGGTCGTGTACCGGAGGGCCATGAAGACGAACGCCGCGGCAATGATGCCCATGAGCCACTGGTAGGTGATGAAGGCGAATGCCACGATCCCGACGATGAAGAGGAGGATCAGGGTGTTCCGCGTCTGCATCCGCCGCTTCGCCTCGGCCTTATGGGCGGCGACGATCTGCTTCCCCCTCCCCGCGGCGACGGTGCGGATGATGGGGTTGTTGTTGTCCTCGGAGTTCGGGTACACGAGGATGTCCTGCAGCTCCTCCTTGGGAAGGAGCTCGGCCATCGCCTTCGCGAGCATGGACTTCCCCGTCCCGGGAGAGCCGATCATCATCACGTGCCTGCGCTGGATGGCGGCCTTGCGGATCACCTCCACCGCGTGGTCCTGGCCGATGACCTGGTCTATGAGCTTCGGCGGGACCTCGATCTCGGAGGATACCGCGAGTTCCAGCCCCCCGAGCACCTGTTCGTCGTCTGTTTTTCCGTTCTGTGCTGTCTCCATCCCCGGAGTGCACCTCTCGGCACGATTAAGTAATGAAGTAGTTATATATTCTGTCCCTGATCGTTTAAGTACTTTCAGCTGATGGTGGTCCTCCGATGAAAGTCGCCTGTACAGAGCGATCCCGGGCACTCGGGGCACGGATTGCCGGGCAACTGGGTGCCGGGCTCGCCGACACCACCTTCTCCCGGTTCCCCGATGGCGAGATCTACCTCCGGGCCGGTCCCCTCGATGACACCACCGTCGTCGTCGGGAGCCTCCTCTCGGGCGACTCCCTGGTCGAGCTCCTCCTCCTCATCGATGCCTGCAGCGGTTCCGAGATCCGCCTCGTCGTCCCGTACCTCGGCTATGCCCGGCAGGACCGGGCCTTCAGGCCCGGCGAGCCGGTATCGGCGAGGGCCATGGCGAGGGCCCTCTCGAGCGGTGTCTCCCGGGTCGTCACGGTGAACGTCCACAAGGAGACCGTGCTCTCCCATTTCACGGTTCCCGCCTCCCAGGTGAACCTTGCCCCCGGGGTCGGGGATTACATCGCGACCCTCGGGCTCGGCGAGCCTCTCATCCTCGCCCCGGACAGGGGAGCGGAGCCCTTCGCGGCGGCCGTTGCCGCCCGGGGAGGCTGGGAATACGACCACCTGGAGAAGACCCGGGTATCCGGCTCGGAGGTGAGGATCGAGCCGCGGAACGGTGGCGCCTGGAAGGGGGACGTGGTCCTCGTGGATGACATCATCTCGACGGGCGGGACCATCGCGACCGCGACCCGCATGCTCCTCGGGCAGGGAGCCCGGGGGGTCCACGCGGTCTGTATCCACGGGCTCTTTGCCGGGACGGCCCTGTCCCTCCTTCGTTCCGCGGGTATCGGCCAGGTGGCGGCAAGCGACACCATCGAGGGCCCGGAGAGCCGGTACTCGGCGGCGGGACCCATAGCACAGGCGCTCTCCCGATGATCACCATCGACGGCTCGCAGCTCGAGGGGGGCGGGCAGATCCTCCGCGGGGCCATTGCCCTCTCGGCCCTCTCCCGCACGCCGGTTGAAGTGGTGCGGGTCCGGGCCCGTCGGGGGAAGCCGGGCCTCGCCCCCCAGCACATCGCGGCTATCCATGCGGTTGCGGCTGCCTGCGACGCCACCTGCGACGGGATTCGGCTGGGGTCCGACCGCATCACCTTCCGGCCCGGCCTGCCCGTGGCACGGGAGGTCAGGGCCGACGTGGGGACCGCGGGATCGGTCGCCCTCGTCCTCCAGGCCTGGCTCCCGGTCGCCCTCGCAGCCGGCGGGACACTGACGGTGACCGGGGGGACAGAGGTCGACCGGAGCCCGACCATCGATTACGTTGAGCAGGTCCTGTTCCGGGCCCTCGCCCGGCACGGGGCGAAGATCCGGACCGAGGTCCTGAAACGCGGGTATTATCCCGAGGGTGGCGGGGAGGTGCGGGTCACCGTCGAGGCCTCGCGGCTCGCCCCCCTCTCGTTCCCGGACGGGAAGCCGGAGTCCTGCGGCATCATATCCTGCTCCTCGAATCTCCCGGATCACGTGGCCGAGCGGCAGGCAGCGGCTGCAAAACGGCTCCTCGCCGGAAGGCTGGGGATCCCATGCGAGGTGCGGATCGACCGGCGGAAGGGGGCCTCGACCGGTTCCTCCTGCACCGCGTGGGCCGGGTCGAAGGGGGGGATCGGCCTCGGGAAACGGGGCATCCCTGCCGACCGGGTCGGTGAGACGGCAGCCCGGGCGCTCCTCGATGAATCGGTGAAGGGTGGGCAGGTGGACACCCACCTCGCCGACCAGCTGCTCATCTTCCTCGCTATCGCGGGGGGGAAGTTTACCGCCCCTGCCTGCTCGCTCCATGCGGCCACGATGTGCTGGATGCTGGAGCGGTTCGGGTACAAGGTCCACTCCCGGACGAACGGGGTCGTGGAGTTCTCGGCATGAGGTATGCCCTCGACGCCTCCTTCTTCTTCTCCGAGCTTGCCCTCGACGGGGATCTCGTGACCACGCCCTCGGTCGTCGAGGAGCTCGCCGATATCCGGTCCCGGTGCCGGCTCGAGGCCCTCCTTGCGACCGGCCTCCTGGTGGTCCCCCCGACCGGCGGGAGCCTTGAACGGATCGCCGGGGCGGGCAGGAAGACCGGGGACTCCGCCCGGCTCTCGCCGGCCGATACCGACCTCCTTGCCCTCGCGGTCGACCTCGGGGCGGAGGTGGTGACTGACGATTACGCGGTCCAGAATGTCGCCCTCGCGCTCGGGCTCGGAGTGAGAGGCATCCTCCAGCGGAAGGCCCGCCCCAGGAAGTGGAAATACCGGTGCCCCGGGTGCAACCGGCGTTACCCTGAGCCGGGCACCTGCCCGGAGTGCGGGACCCCGCTCTCGCGAACCCTTAAGTAGAATGCTCTCGTGAAATTCCTCATATGTCCTCACTCGATGAGCTGATCAGCCGGGCACGCCAGCTCCATGCCGGGGGTCACAGCCCCAGCCAGATCTCAGACGAGCTGAACCTTTCCATGGAAACAGTCACGTACCTCCTCATGAAGGAGAAGGGAGGGAATGTCCCGAAGGACGTGCTCATCGACTGGACACCCGTGAGCGGGAGGGCCGACCTCCTCGACGACCTCGCCGCCCTCATGATCGGCAGGGCACGGCAGCCCGGCTATGCCCCGGGCGAGGCAGGGACTGAGGCGACCGCGGTGGTCGGCATCGCGCTCTCGGGTGTCCCCCTCGCAACGCTCGTCGCCCTCCAGGAGGGCCTCAGGCTCGCGGTCTATTACCCCTCCCGGCATTCCACGGCAAAGCCCCCCACGGGTTCCCTCTCGGAGAACTTCGCCCCGGTGAACGGCGAGACCTGTATCCTCGTGGACGACGTGATCACCTCGGGAAAGACCCTCCGGGAATCCGTGGAATACCTGAGGGGGCACGGTGCGACCCCTGCCGCCATCTGGGTGATCTTTGACAAGAGGGGGGTCCGTGAGATCGACGGAGTGCCGGTCCAGGCCCTCTTCCGGGTCTCGCGGCTCGACTGATCTCTCCGATTTTTTTATATAGAAGTTTAAATCCATGAATATTCACGCAGTGAGGTTTTCTTATGCAGCTTACAGGACAGCCAGTCATCATCCTTAAGGACAACGTCGAGCGATCGCGGGGCCACGATGCCCAGCGCTCGAACATCATGGCGGCAAAGGCCATCGCCGCCGCCGTCCGCACCACCCTCGGCCCCCGGGGGATGGACAAGATGATCATCGATTCCACGGGCGACATCGTGATCACGAACGACGGGGCGACCATCCTCCACGAGCTCACCATCCAGCACCCCGGCGGGAAGATGGTGGTCGAGGTGGCCGAGACCCAGGACGACGAAGTCGGGGACGGGACCACTACCGCCTGTATCCTCGTCGGCGCCCTCATGGAGGAGGCCGAGCGGATGCTCGAGCTGGAGATCCACCCGACGGTGATCGCCCACGGGTACCGGCTGGGCATGGAGAAGGCGGTCGAGGTGGCAACTGCCCTCGCCATCACGCTGAAGCCTGACGACGTGGCGACCCTGAAGAAGATCGCGGACACCGCGATGACCGGGAAGTCCATCGAGCAGGTGAAGTCGAAGCTCGACGGGATCGTCGTGGACGCCGTCCGTGCCGTGGTCCAGACCGTTGACGGGAATCTCATGGTGGACGAGGACGACGTGAAGATCATGAAACACGTCGGGGAGACCATCGACGACGCCGAGTTCATCCGGGGGATCGTCGTCGAGAAGAAGCGTGTCTCCGAGGAGATGCCGAAGCGGGTGGAGAAGGCGAAGATCGCCCTCATCGCGACCCCCCTCGAGATCACGAAGACACAGGTCAAGTCCAAGATCAAGATCACCTCCCCCGACCAGCTGATGGCCTTCGACACCCAGGAGAGGGACTCCCTGAAGCAGATGGCCGACCAGGTCGTCGCCTCCGGCGCAAACGTCGTCCTCTGCCAGAAGGGCATCGCCGACTCGGTCCAGTTCTTCCTCGCAAAGAAAGGCATCATGGCCATAGAGGACGTGCCCGAGAAGGACATGCTGTTCGCCGCACGGGCCTTAAACGCCCAGATCGCGAACAAGCCCCACGACCTCACGGCAAAGGCCCTCGGCCATGCCGAGCTCGCCGAGGAGATGGAGGGGGTCGACCTCGTCAGGATCTCGGGCTGCAGGAACCCGAGGGCGGTCACCATCCTCGTCCGGGGCTCGACCCAGGTGCTCATCGACGAGATGGAGCGGGCGGTCTACGACGGCATCCGGGTCGTGATGGACGCCATCGAGGACCAGAAGTACGTGGTCGGCGGCGGGGCGGTTGAGATCGAGGTGTTCCTCAAGGTGAGGGAGTACGCCGCCTCGGTCGGCGGGAGGACCCAGCTCGCCCTCGAGGCCTTTGCAAACGCCTTCGAGAGCATCCCGAGGACCCTTGCCGAGAACTCGGGCTTCAACCCCATCGACAAGCTCGTCGAGCTGAAGTCCGCCCATGCGAAGGGGAAGAAGCGGGCGGGCCTCAACGTCTACACGGGAAAGATCGTGGACATGTACGAGGAGAACGTCTTCGAGCCGGTGCGGGTGAAGATCCAGGCCATCCAGTCGGCAGCCGAGGCCTCGTCCCTCCTGATCCGGGTCGACGACATGATGATCACCCAGAAGAAGGAGCCCGGCATGCTGCCCCCCGGCGCGATGCCCCCGATGCACCCGGGCCCGATGGGCTGAACAGCCGGAAACCTCACCACTTATTCTTTTAAAGGGGTTATACCGGGAGCCCGGGCTCCCGGCTGCCCGATAAAATTATGACCGATGGGGCGAAACGCTTCCCTCTCGTGCCGGGGTAGTCTAGCCCGGGAAGGCGTCGGCCTCGAAAGCCGATGTTGCTTGGCAACACGGGAGTTCAAATCTCCCCCCCGGCGTCCCGTGAGTTTTTCCTGAAATCGTGAACAAACCTTTTAACCCTCCTCCTCCCACCATCTCTTTAACCGCATATCGGCCTGCGTGACTGCATGATCGAGCAGGATGTGGTAAAGCCCGGATATATCCTCGGTTTCATCCTGTCGCTCCTCGTCCTCTCCTGGGCCGTGGCCATTCTCGCCGCGTACGGGTATATCCCCCTGGCATCCCTCACCCTCGTCCCCTTCCTCCCGGGCATCCTCGCCCTGGTCCTCCTCTCCATCGAGGACCACCCGATCGAGGTCCATGCAAGGCCGCTCTTCCAGCCGGTCACCGGCCCCTCCGTCGCACTCGCCGTGATATTCCCGTTCGCCTTTGTCGGGATCGCGGCCTTCGTCGCCCTCGGGACGGGGCTCGGGTACCTGAACGCCGGGGCAGGGGCGGGAATTGTCGCCGCCATCAGAGCCTTTCTCTTCGCGATCCCGGCCTCCCTCGGGCAGGAGTACGGGTACCGGGGGTACCTCCTCCCGGCCATCTCCTACTGGGAAGGGAGGAACTGGGCGACCCTCACCGTCGGTGCCGTCTGGGGGGCCGCCGTAGCCCCGGTTTCGTACCTGCTCGTCCGGTTCTCGGGATCGGGGGACCCGCTCTCCACCGCCCTCCTCGGGCTCCTCCTCACCGTCGCGCTCGGCTACGCTTTCTCATGCTGCTACTACCTTACCGGGAGCATCCTCCCGGTCACGCTCATGAACATCCTCCTCGTCGTCGCCATCCCCGGCTTCTTCCCCGGCTCCTGGAACCCGTCCGGACCGGGCTCCGGCGGCCTCGTCGGGGTGACCTGGCCCTCGCCTCTCCCGCTCCTCCTCCTGGTCGCGCTTGCCTTTGTCCCGGTCTTTGCCTGGTACT